>DGPZ01000194.1:56525-106714 GCA_002390675.1 Deltaproteobacteria bacterium UBA4427 | reverse complement strand
GACGACGAAGCAGTGGCGGCCCCCGGGTCGTCTTCAATTCCCTCGCAGCCGACGCGGGGCCCCGACTTTCGGGATCTCGCGCGGTTCGAGTGGAGAGTCCGACAACCGACTAGGAGAAATACCCAATGCGTTCCAATTTGATCACCGTAGTCACGGCGGTTGCGAGTGTTGTGCTCGTGGCCTCGGTGGCATCCGCCGACCAGGTCCAAGAGCAGTTCCGGCTCATGGAGCAGCGAATGGCGGAGATGGAGGATCGCCTCGAAGCGACCTCCGACGACCTCCGCACCGCTCGAGCCACCGTTGATGAGCAGCAGTCGCTGCTCAGCGACGCGGGCCTTGTTGATGCCTCCGACCAGGGCCTTCGGTCCGCCGTCGGCAGCTTCTTCGAATCCGTCGACATCTCCGGTGTCGCGGCGGCGAGCTACAACCATCGTCTTATCAAGGACACCGACTCCGTCGGTGGAAACTCTAACGGCCAGGGCGGGCAGCTCTTCAAGAACCCGAACGCGAACACGTTCCAGGTCGACCAGATCTGGCTGACGATGGACAAGGCGCCGACAGAAGAGAGCCGCGGCGGTTTCCACGTGGAGTTCGCTACGGGTGCTTCGTCCCAGAACCAGGGCTCTACCAACGGCAACAGTGGTACGCCCTACCTCTACTCCGGCTATGTCAGCTACCTCGCTCCGGTGGGCAACGGCGTTCAGGTCGACCTCGGTCGGCTCGGCACGGTGCTTGGCGCCGAGGTCGTTCAGACCAACGGCAACTGGAACATCACGCAGGGCGCGGTTTTCGGTCTCCAGCCGGTGACCTACAACGGTGCTCAGCTGTCGACGGCGATCACGGATGAGATCAGCATCGTGGCTGGTGTCGTGAACGACGTCTACAGCGATACCGACGTCTCGGCGGACAACGAGAAGGCCTATTTCGGTCAGATCTCGTACACCGGTGACTCGTTTGGTTTGAACGTGGGTGCCATCGGTGGCAGTGCCGATGCAGGCGAGTGTGCGGCAGGCGCGGCGGCGGCAGGAGCACGTAATATCGAGTGCAACGTTTCGGTTGTCGACGTCGTGCTTTCGGCGGATCCGACCGATGACCTCAGCGTGTGGTTAAACTACGACTGGAAGCACGTCGATGGTTCTGACGCTACCGGACACGGTGATACCCATGGCATCTCGGGCGCGGGTCGCCTGGCGCTTAGCGACGACATGGGCTTCGCGACGCGCGTCGAGTACATCGTCGAAGAGGACACGGTCAGCAACAACGGCGTCGCGGGCGCCGATGACAACGAGCTGCTGACGGTGACCGGAACGATCGACAAGACCCTTGCGGAGAGCCTCGTGGGACGACTCGAGCTGCGATACGACACGCGCCTCGACGACAACAACGGTGGCTTTGCAACTAACGGTGACGCCACCGGCACGAACAACGACGCGCTCGTCGCGTTGGTTCAGTTGTACTACGAATTCTAGTCTCTGAACACCGGACATGAGCCCGGTTCGCGCGGCGTGCCGTGAGGATCGGCTGTCCAACAATGAGGGCGCGACGTCTTAGACGTCGCGCCCTTTTTCTTTTAAGAGGCGTGTTGCCGTTGCTGGCGGCGGGCAAGCCCGTGGGCGCGTCGATTTAGCTCGCTTTGTGGCTCGCGCCGAGGCCGAGCTTGTCCATCTTGGCGTAGAGAGTGCGGCGGCCGATGCCGAGCAGACGTGCGGCGGCGGAGCGGTTGCCGCGGCATTGCCGAAGTGCCTGCGTGATTCGGTAGGACTCGGCGAGGTCGAGCCAGGCCTTGAGAGTCTGAGGCCCTTTTGCGGTGGTGCCCTCGCCGGCGGAGATCTTGACGAAGCGGTTGAATTCCTCGAGGTGATTGGAGGGGGTTGGGCTGCTGCTCGTGCTGTTCAAGTCCATGATTGCCTCTCTATTCGGTCGTCCGTCGACGGCGTGCATCGAGTTCCTTGCGGGGGGTGCGAACCAATCGGCGAAGCAAGCGAGAACGCGGGGCTTCGACGGTTCCCTGGTGGAGAATGCAAGTGGCGGACCAACTTACGGCGGCGTCGAATAAGCTGGAATGCTGAGCGGAACTATGCTCGAAGCGCTCTCAGCGAGGTTTCGCCGCATCGAGTCGAAAGCAATCTCCGTCCCGACTGCCCACCTGTGCAGCATACTGCCCAAGTCATGGGCAGTGCTGCCTCGGAAGCGTGCAGGATTCGGCACGCATGAGCGGCGGTTGAGTGCCCCAAACTCCCACCCTTTGTCGCTGAGCAGTTCACACGCGAGGTCTGGTACTCAGGCACTAGCCGTCTAACGAGCCCAATAGGGTGTGGTACCGTGCGATTCCTGCACTCCGACCGGGGGTAGGGCCGATCGAATTCGAATAGGACGAGTGCCTTTCAGTCGGTGTTGGCATCTCGCTCAATGAAATCTCATAGATCACGCGGCGTGCAGTCAAGAGTCAACTTCCCCATCGCGAAACGCCTCGGCGGGGATGAAGCAGAGATACGGAGCCCGCTCGCCATGAAGAAAATCGAAGCGATCATCAAGCCTTTCAAGCTCGACGATGTCAAAGAAGCGCTCGGCGCGATCGGCGTCGAAGGTCTGACCGTGACTGAAGTCAAAGGCTTTGGCCGACAGAAGGGCCACACCGAGCTTTACCGCGGCGCCGAGTACGTCGTGGACTTTCTTCCGAAGATCAAGCTCGAAGTCGTGGTCGAAGACGACCAGGCCCAGCCCGTGATCGACGCCATTGTTGGTGCCGCCAACACAGGCAAAATCGGCGATGGCAAGATCTTCGTACTTCCTCTTGAAGAAGCCGTGCGCATCCGCACCGGCGAACGTGGTGGAGCAGCCGTCTAAAGTGATCGCCAGTAAGCGCGTCGCGCGCATTTCGTCGTTCGGGACTCTTCTTTCTGTGTCGCTCGCGGCGATGCTGGTTGCCGGCCCCCCCTCCGTGGCTTCGGCGGATGAATCTCGCCAGGTTCTCTTTGGCGATACTCATCTCCATTCGTCCTATTCGTTCGACGCGTTCCTGAATGGGAACAAGAGTGCCGATCCCGATACCGCCTATCGATGGGCGAAGGGATTGCCGGTGATTCATCCTTATCACCGCGCCCGCGTTCAGGTCGATACGCCTCTCGACTTCTTGGTGGTCGCGGACCACGCCGAGTATCTCGGCGTCGTGCGAAAGGCCTACTTTGATTTGAAGGAGGGGCCTGGGGCCGCTTTTGCCGATCAGCTTCGGGCGGCAGTGGACTCCGGAAACGGCGCAAAAATCTTTTCGAGCGTTCTACCCGCATCGACAGTCGAGTCTGGCGAAACCCGCGATCCCGTAACTCCGGATGGTCAGCCTAACGTGCTGCCCTTCGAGAACGGCGGCGAGACACTTCGAGCCGACGCCTGGGAAGAGACGACGATTGCTGCGGATCGGCATAACGAGCCTGGCCGCTTCACGGCCATGATCGGCTGGGAGTGGAGCTCGCTGCCTAATGGCGCCAATTTGCATCGCGTCGTAATGACTTCTGCCGACGGCGAGACCGCTCGTAAATTCATGCCTTACGGCTCGAATGACTCGCCCTATCCGGACGATCTCTGGGCGTGGCTTGATAAGACGGAGCAGGAATCGGGCGCGTCCTTTGTCGCGATTCCGCATAATCCGAACATCTCCAAGGGTTATATGTTTGGCGCGACGTCTTTGAATGAAGCGCCTTATACGACGGAAAGCGCGCGCACCCGGGCACGATGGGAACCCGTCGCCGAAGTCACGCAGTACAAGGGCGACTCTGAAGCGCATCCCGACCTTTCGCCGGAAGACGAGTTCGCGGACTTCGAGACCTACGACTCCTATATCCAGACGAATCGCCAGGAATACAAAGCGAATGTCGGCGACTACGCACGCTCGGCTCTGCGGCGTGGCCTCGAGATTGAAGAGAAGGTCGGCGCGAACCCGTACAAGTTCGGCATGATCGGCGCGACGGATTCTCATTCCGGTCTCGCCGCCGCCGAAGAGGATAATTTCTGGGGCAAGATGGCTGTCGACTCGACTCCCGAGACGAAGCATCTCTTTGCCGCGGGTCGCGATGTCACGGGTTGGAATATTGGCGCGCAGGGTCTCGCGGGTGTTTGGGCAGAGGAGAATACACGTGAGTCGATATTCGCCGCGTTTCGACGACGTGAAGTCTACGCGACGACCGGACCGCGCATCCAAGTACGATTCTTTGGCGGTTGGGACTTCCGTTCCAAGGACGCCGAAGCGGCTGATCTCGCCAAGCGGGGTTATGCGAAGGGTGTCTCCATGGGCGGCGATCTTGCGAGCAAGCCCTCTGACAAGAAGGGGCTTTCGAAGCTCTTCGGTAGCAGCTCGGCCGAGGCACCTAGCTTCTTGATTCAGGCGACCCGTGATCCCAAGGGCGCGAACCTCGACCGCATTCAAGTCATTAAGGGTTGGGTCGAGGAAGACGGAACTTCGGCGGAGCGTGTCTATGACGTGGCCTGGGCGGGTGACCGTGCGCTTAGCGCCGAGGGAAAGCTTCCCGCGATTGGCAACACGGTTGATCTTGTGAGCGGCGAGTACACGAATGACATCGGCACGGCGGAGTTGGTACAAGTCTGGGCCGATCCCGATTTCGATGCGACGCAGCGCGCTTTTTATTACGTGCGCGTACTCGAGATTCCGACTGCGCGGCACTCGTTGCTTGATGGGATCGCCATGCAGACGGATCCGCCGGACGCGCAGCCCCCGACGCTCCAAGAGCGCGCCTACACATCGCCCATCTGGTACACGCCCTGAGCGACGCTCCTGCTTCTAAGGTTTCGGGGCCGGTTTCAGGGCCGGCTTCAGGATCGGGATCGGGTTCGAAGGATGGTGCGTCGAGTTCTGGGTCGCAGAGGGTTTCCCCTGGCGACCCAAAGGGCTTCGGCGCACGGCTGTTCGCCGCGCCGCTTGTGCAGTTCGTCGCCCTCGGTCTGATCGTGTTCGGAATCGTGTCCTGGCAGTCGGGATCGTTCTCGGGTGGCGACTCGCGTGACGGGGCGCGTGAAGATTCGAGCGGACCCTCGCGCGCCGGAGGCGCAGCTTCCTCGGCTGGCGATCAAACGATTGTCGTCGAGCGGGAAGCTCTGCTCGCCTTTGTCCAGATGCGAACGCAGGAAGCGAACGCAGAAGGCTTGGCAGCCACCTTTGATGGCCTGAGTACACAAGCGCGTCAGATCTGGATCGATCGCTTCGTGCGCGAAGAAGCGCTTGTGCGGGAGGCGCGGCGGCTCGGTCTCGACCGCGAGGATGAGCTCATTCGCCGCCGCCTTGTCCAAAAAATGGAGTTTCTGGCGGAAGGTATTGTCGCTTCGGATTCGTTGTTAGGCGCTGATAAAATTGAACAAATCTATCGTGAGCGCATCGAAGAGTATCGCGAGCCGGCAATCCTGAGCTTCGCGCACGTATTCGTCCGCGCGTCGTCGTCTGAACCGACTAAAGGCTCGGACGCGCATGGTCGCGCGGAAACGCTCTTGGCGAAGCTCAACCAAGAGAGCCTCTCCGATAATGATGCCGGCGCCCTGGGCGACCGCTTCCTCTACAATCGCCGCTATGTCGACCGCACCCTCGACGAAGTGCGCAGCCATTTCGGGAGGACCGCCGCCGATACGCTTCTCACGCTCTCTGTCGATACAGAGAAATGGCAAGGGCCCGTTGAGAGCGACTACGGCTGGCATCTCGTCCTATTGACGGAACAAACGCCAAGCCGATTGCCTGCCCTCGGAGAAATCGAAAAGACGCTCCGCCGCGACCTAACGCGCGATCGAAGCCAAGAAGCTATCGACGTGGGTCTTGGTTCGATCGTTCGCACCTATCAAATCGATTTGGATCCGGCTCTCGTCCCCTAACCAGGCTGCCTAGGGCTCGTTAGTCGCGCGGTCATGTCCGATCTGAATCCGACTGGTGGAGCCTGGTGAGCCCAGGTCATCGGAATGAAGGCGAAGCATCGCTCCTAAACCCCCTTCATGAACTCCGGTCGATTGAATACGTAGCTTTTTTCTTCGAGTCGGGTCTTCATGCGCCAGCCGACTTCGGTGCGGACATATTCGTCGACGTACCAGAGGCCGCAAATGAACAAGTGGCCCTCGTCTTCGCCTTCGCGGGGTTTCAGCTCTTGGGGGTTGAAGCACATGACGCGGCCGGTTGCGGTCGCGGCGGGCTCGCCGTCTCCCGCTCCTTCGCCGAGTTTGATCTGGATGTTGGCGTTCAGGTGCTGGTAAGCGGGGAAGATCTTCATCGCTTTTTTGAGGAAGGTGATCGTCGATTCGAGATCGCCCTTACTGCCGCCGAAGGCCGAATAGTCGATGAAGGCATCCGCAGTGAAGACGTCGTCGCGGAGTGCGTCGAATGTCTTGGTGTCGATGATCTCAGAATAGCGCCAGACGAGATCTTGGATTTCGAGTCGGTCTGAAATTTCTTGTAGAGAGAGCATTAGTCGAGCCCCAGTACTTGTTCGATTCGGTAAAGACCCGGCGCCTTGCCCACCATCCATGCGGCCGCGCGAACGGCTCCGACAGCGAAATGGGCGCGGGTGGCGGCGCGATGCGTCAACTCGACACGTTCTCCGCCGCCAATGAAGTAGATCGTATGCTCGCCGGGATTGTCGCCACCGCGCAAGGCTTGGATGCCGATCGCGCCCTCGGGCCGCGCGCCAGTTTCTCCTGCACGCTCAAGGACGACATGCTCCTTTAGTCGCTTCTCTTGACCTTCGGCGATGGCTTCGGCCAAGAAGAGTGCGGTCCCGCTTGGCGCATCGCGCTTCTGCCCGTGATGCAGCTCAAAGATCTCAGCGTCGTAGCCATTGCCTAGCAAGCGCGCGGCTTCGCGAGCGAGATGCCCGAGGACGTTTACGGAGACCGAGAAGTTGGGGGCGTGGAGAACCGGAATCTGCTCTGCGTGGCGAGCGATCTCCGCCATCCCGGCTTCGTCTATTCCAGTCGTGCCCGTCACGTAAGCGACGCCGACATCTGCTGCCGCGCGCATATTCGCCAGGGTCGCTGTCGGAACCGAGAAGTCGATCGCGACGCCACAGCCTTCTAGGGCGCGCTTCGGATCCTCTTGCAGGACGATGCCGACCGCGAGGCCGTCCGATGCGCCTCCGGAAACGGCTTCGCCAACCTGCGGGTGCCCGGGTCGCTCAAGCGCCCCGGCGAATTGCAGGCTGGGCTCGGCTTCGAGCGCTGCCCGAATCTCCAGCCCCATTTTGCCTTCGGCGCCGACGACCATCACGCCGGTGGCCTTTGGGGCGCCGATTGTTTCATTAATGCTCATGACTGAATTCCTAGATCTTTCAGGATGACCTTCAAGCGTTCCAAGTTAGGCGCGGTGAGCTTCGTAAGCGGGAGTCGAATCTCGTCATCACAAAGACCGAGTGCGGCGCAGGCCGCCTTTACGGGAATCGGATTTGTCTCGCAGAAGAGCACGTCGAAGAGCGGCACGAGTTCATGATGAAGCTTGCGTGCGCGCATGACGTCGCCGCTGGCCATGGTCCGAACGAGTTCCGTCATCTGCGCAGGCGCTACGTTCGATGATGTCGAGATGGAGCCCTGGCCGCCGACCGCCATGAGCGGAAGCGTGAGCGAATCGTCTCCGGAGAGTATGGCGAAGTCGCTGGGACAAGCAGCTACGACGTGTCCGATCTGATCGAGATCGCCGCTCGCCTCCTTGATGCCGACGATGTGGTCGAGGCGTGCAAGACGACCGATCGTTTCGGGCTCAATATTCGAGGCTGTACGGCCGGGGATATTGTAGATCACGAGAGGTAACGCCGTCTCTCGAGCGACAGTCGAATAGTGCAGGTAGATGCCTTCTTGGGTCGGCTTGTTGTAGTAAGGCGAGAGTAGGAGGGCGCCGTCGGCACCGGCCTCTTTGGCGTGGGCCGTGAGCTCAGTCGTTTCCCGAGTCGAGTTCGATCCTGCCCCAGCAATCACGGCCACGCGGCCGGCGGTGGCATCGATTGTGATGTCGATGACGCGACGATGCTCTTCGTGTGAAAGCGTGGCGGACTCGCCGGTCGAGCCACAGGGGACAAGACCATCGATTCCGGCTTCGATCTGACGTTCAATCAAAGCGCGGAGTGCGGGCTCGTCAATTTCGCCGTCTCGGAAGGGCGTAATGAGTGCGGTATGGGTGCCTTCGAACATGTTCGAGTGTTCACTTTCAATCGGCTCGCCCATTCGACGGGGCTTCCGCTTGTTAGGCGCGCGGGCAGTTCGCGCAAATAAATAGAGTTGTAAGCAGGCCTTTGAGGCCCGCTTGGAAATTAGACACCGTCTTCGACAGGCCAAGCGCCTGTGTAGACAGTCGCTGCCGGGCCGGTCATCCAAATCGAGCTGTTTTGATCAGCCCAAGCGATCTGCAATTCACCGCCGCGAAGTTCGATCGTGACTTCTCGGTCGACCACGCCTCGCAACATGGAGGCCACTGCGACGGCGCATGCGCCGGAGCCACATGCGAGGGTCTCGCCTGTGCCGCGTTCCCAGGTTCGCTGGCGAATGCGGTCGCGGCTTGCGATTTCTATGAACTCGACGTTTACGCGGTTCGGGAAGGCGACGTGATGCTCGAGGACGGGACCCACTCGCTCGAGGGGAATCGAATCGATGTCATCGACCTGAATGATGCAGTGCGGATTGCCCATAGACACAGAGGACGCTCGGAGTTCCGCCTGGCCACCCGGCCAATGGATGTCATCTGGCAGCTGGATCGGAACATCGAGTACGGGCCCAGCACCGGTCGCCAAAGTCGTCGGGATCTTCTCCGGGATCAGAACCGGCAGACCCATGTCGACCTTAACAAGTCCTTCGCCCGCCCACTGCGGGCGAACGACACCAGATAGTGTCTCGACACCGATCTCGTCGGCGGACGTATGGCCTTGGTCGCGTACAAATTTAAAGAAGGCACGGATGCCGTTCGCGCACATCTCTACTTGCGTGCCGTCGGCGTTGTAGATGTCCATGCAGAACTCGGCGCTCTCGGAAGGGCGCACGACGAGCATCTGATCGAAGCCGACGCCGACATGTCGATCTGAAATATCTCGGGCAAGCTTCGAGAGATCCTTGGGGAGCGATTCCGTTAGGCCGTCAAACACAACGAAGTCGTTGCCGGCACCATGCATTTTGGTGAAGGGAATCATGCGTTTCATCGCAGCTCTCTCTTTCGCATCAATCTTCGAATCGATCCGCAACTTCGCGGGGGGATTTGTGTTTTGAAATGGACGGGCAATCAGGGGGCTAGGCCAACAGCTTCTTAGTAGATCGGGCTGACGCGGAAATTCCTTGTGATGGAATGCCTAACATTAGCTTGGACGAATGCGAGAAGGTGAGACTGAAGCGCGAAATCGAAAACGAACTCAATGTCGAAAACGATCCGACGCCTAGTCGCCGAAAAAGTCACTGCCCGAGGAAGCTAATCACCGCAGGCGTGGGCGCCGGCCGCTTCGGACGGCCATAACGGCCACAAGCCGACAGTGTACCTACGATCGCGAGGATTGTGAGGCAAGCCACGACTCGGTACTTACGTCTGAGGGTCCGGGGCTTCATGAGGCGGGCACGGGGCTTGCGCCGCCAGTCGCTTCTGCGGCGGCTTGGAGCGCCTCAAGCTCTGTGCGCTCAGCGGCTAACTCGGATTCTATCTCCGCGATGGCCGCTTCGACGCGTACTCGGGCCGTGCCGCCCATAAGAGTGCGGCTTTCGAGGGAGCGTTCGAGATCGAGGAGCTCGTCCGCGCCGGAGTCAAAGGCCTCGTGAAAGGACTGCATGTCCGCCTTCGTGAGCGAACGCAGGTTCAGGCGGTTGCGGGTGACGTGTCCGACGATTGAACCAACGACTTCATGAGCATCTCGGAAGGGGACGCCTTTACGAACGAGGAACTCGGCGAGATCCGTGGCGAGAAGCATGGGGTCCGAAGCGGCTGCGGCCATGCGTTCGCGCTTCACGTCGAGAGTCGCGACGGCACCCGCCATCACCTCAAGGCAATCGCGCAGCGTATCGACAGTGTCGAAAAGCGGCTCTTTGTCTTCCTGAAGGTCGCGGTTGTAGGTGAGGGGTAGGCCCTTCAAAACTGTGAGCAGCGTGACGAGGTTGCCGATCACGCGGCCAGACTTGCCGCGCACGATCTCGGGCACGTCGGGGTTCTTCTTCTGCGGCATTAGGCTTGAGCCGGTCGAATACGCATCCGCCAGCTCCACGAAGCCGAACTCGCTCGAAGACCAGATGACGAGCTCTTCCGCGAGCCGTGACAAATGCACCATCGAGATCGCTGCGGCAGCCATGTATTCGAGGGCGAGATCCCGGGAAGCGACCGTGTCCATGCTGTTGCGCGTAGGCGCTTCGAAGCCGAGCTCCGCCGCGGTTTCTTCGCGCAGAAGCGGCAGAGTCGATCCCGCCATGGCGCCTGCGCCCAGGGGACAACGTGTGACGCGGGCGCGCGCATCGCGGAAGCGGTCGGCATCGCGGCCGAGCACTTCGATGTGCGCGAGCCAGTGATGGGCTAGGCGGACGGGTTGGGCGCGCTGCAGATGGGTGTAGCCGGGGAGGACGGTGTCGACGTTCTCCTTCGCCCTCTCGAGAAGGACGCCACGGAGCTCGAGGAGGCCGCGCTGGGTGGAGAGGCCGATGTCGCGCAAGAAGAGGGCGAGATCGGTGGCGACCTGGTCGTTTCGCGAGCGGCCCGTGTGGAGCTTGCCGGCGACGGGACCGAGATGGGTTCGGAGCCGCGTCTCGATGTTCATGTGGATGTCTTCGAGAGCGGGGTCGAAGGGGAACGATCCGTCTGCGATCTCAGCAGCGATTTGATCGAGCCCGGCGACGAGCTCCTGCGCCTCGGCGTCGGATATCAGGCCTGTGCGGCCGAGCATGCGAGCCTGGGCCTTCGAGCCGCGGATATCGTGACTTGCGAGGATTTTGTCGAAATGGATCGAGGCGGAGAAGCGCTCGACGGTCGGATCCGTGGCCTGACTGAAGCGACCACCCCACGCTTTCCCGCCTTGGCTTGTTCCACCACCTTCTTTTCCGGATTTCGGGCTCATAGCGCCCTACTCTCGCGATTCAGAGGCTCGCGCACAAGACTGCGGCGCGCGCATGGCAGGAATATCCGCAATCGCCGACAAGAGATCGTTTCGAGAGGAACGACGATGGGTTCGCGGGTTCCATGGAATACCTTCAACCCCCGCCAAACCGACTCACAAATAAGTGGAGTTATGGCGGTCGACTGTCTCACAGCGTTAGGGCAGGCATCGTCCCGCGGGGCGATGGTGCTACGTCGCGGCGTTGAGAGTTGGGGCGAACCAATCGATGGCTAGAGCCAGCGAAAAGAAGACCAGCGGCCGCAAGAGCGCCGCGAAGAAGTCGACTCGTAAGAAGGCAGCCAAGAAGCCCGCTCGGGCAACTGCGGGGAAAGCTGCGTCCAAGCGCGGCCCTCGTGAGCCTCGCGGCCCTAAGCGCCCTGCCTCAGTCGCCGCTCGGCGTGCCGGTCTGGTCGCACTCGCACTCGCTTTCTTCGCCGGCCTTTGGTCCGCTGGTTGGCTTCTCGAGCTCGACCGCATCGTCGTGTCCCGCTTCGAAGGCCGCCGCTTCTCCGTTCCCTCCCGGGTCTATGCCGCGCCCCTCGTCATCTACCCCGGCGCCGATTGGCAGCGCCTCGACCTAGCCGGTTGGCTCACCCGCATGGGCTACCGCGAGCAGAGCGAAGCGGGACCGCTCACAGTCGGGCACTACCGCTGGCTGCCCGGCCGCTTGCGCGCCCACCTGCACGCCTTCGAACACCCGCAGCTTCCTGAGCCTAACCGCAAAGTCGAGTTCCGACTGGGCGAAGGGCGCGTGCAGCAGATGCTTGATGAGAACGGTGACGACTTAGCCGTCGTTGCTCTCGAGCCCGAACCCATCTCGTCCTTCTACGGCTCCGAGCGGGAACAGCGGGACCTAGTCGAGATCGAGTTCGTCCCGGACCATCTGATCGCGGCGATCTTCGCTGTCGAGGATCGTCGCTTCGAGAAGCACCACGGCATCGACCCCGTTCGAATCGCGGGAGCGATGCTCGCGAACCTTCGCGCAGGCGGGATTCGTCAGGGCGGGAGCACTCTGACCCAGCAGCTCGTGAAAAACTTCTTCCTGACGCCGGAGCGCACCTATCGGCGCAAGGCGACGGAAGCCATGATGGCTTTGATAGTCGAGGCTCGTTACGCAAAGGAACAGATCCTCGAGGCCTACCTGAACGAGATCTATATGGGCCGCCGGGGTTCGACGTCGATTCATGGCGTCGGCGAAGCATCTCGCTTCTTCTTTGGGAAGCATGCAGCGGATCTCGAGATCGATGAGTCGGCTTTGCTCGCGGCGGTGATCGCGAGCCCGAACGCGATGAGCCCCCATCGCCATCCTGAGCGTGTCAAGAAGCGCCGAGATCTCGTGATCAGCTTGATGGCGGCCCAGGGTCGGATCTCGGAAGAGGAAGCGATGCGCGCGCAGAACCGGCCGATCAGCACGGCAGCGATCGCGCTCGAGTCGGGCCAGGATCGCTATTTCCTAGACACGCTCGCCAAGCAGTTGCCCGAGGTCTACGACCAAGATTTGCTCTCGGTTGAAGGGCTGCGCATCTACTCGACCCTCGACCCGGTGATACAGAGAGCGGCTACGCGGAGTCTGACAGAAGGGCTTGAGGCGCTTGAGAAGCGGCTCGGTCCAGTGGATGTGACGGACGGCGAGGAAGTGCCTGTCCTGCAGGGTTGCTTGATGGCGATGCGGCCCCAGACGGGCGAGGTGCTCGCGATGGTCGGCGGGCGGAACTATGCGACCTCGCAGTGGAATCGCTGCACGCTGGCCCGTAGACAGTCGGGCAGCGTCTTTAAGCCGATCGTGTACGCGGCGGCACTCTCGCCTCAATCCGGTCCACTCGTGACACTCTCGACCAAGATCGAGGACGCGCCGATTTCCATCGAAACCCCCGACGGCGTTTGGGAGCCGGTGAACTACGACAAAAAATTCCGGGGGCCGGTTACGGTGCGTGAGGCACTGGAGCGTTCGCTTAACGTGCCGGCAGCGAGGATCGGGCAATCGGTCGGGATAGGAGAGGTCGTAGAGATGGCCAGGCGCCTCGGGGTGACGAGTACTCTGCCCAACGTGCCGAGCCTCGCCCTCGGGACAGCGGAGCTTTCGCCGATGGAACTTGCCGTCGTCTATTCGACTTTCGCGAACGGCGGTCTGCGCCCGACGGCTCGCAGCTTCATTGGCCTGCTCGACGACCAAGGGGTGGGGCAGGAGCAATGGCCTCTCGCGGGTTCGCGGCGCGTGCTGGATCCGGGCACGGCCTATCTCACCACGTCGCTGCTCGAAGGTGTCGTCGATCGTGGTACCGGCCGCGGCATCCGGTCTCGTGGTCTACTCGGACCGATCGCCGGGAAAACTGGAACCACCGACGATGAATACGATCTCTGGTTCGTCGGCTACACGCCGGAGCTAGTTGCTGTCGTTTGGGTCGGCTACGACGAGCCTCGCGAGATCGGTGTGCCGAGTAGCCGCGGGGCACTTCCTATTTGGGCGGATTTTCTGGCGGAGGTTTCTGGCCCTCGCGTGCGCGGAATCTTCGCGCGCCCTGGAGCTGTCGAACGCGTGGAGATCGATCCGGTCAGCGGTGCTAGAGCCCTCGCCGGCTGCCCTGACCGCATCCCCGAGTTCTTCCTTGAGGGCACCGCCCCCGTAAAAACCTGCCCGAAGCGCTCACGTGACACGGGCGACGGGTTCTTCCGAAGACTCTTCGGCAGCTAAGTTTCGTGGGCGAAGATGTGAAGCTGCTTGCCAGCAGATGCCGCGCCAAGTGAGATGTGCGAGGGTCGACGGCCGTGTTGTCCTCTCTGCGTCTTTTCGTGTTCATGCTGATTCTCAGCCCCCTGCTCTCCGCCTGTATGGTTGGGCAGCGCTATGTGCCACAGCTTCGTCCCCCGACTGAGCCGCCGCTTACAACTTCAGCTGCGCTCGGGCTCTACGACTCGACCCGAGATGCTTCTCTGAGGCTCGTGATCGACGGTCTTGAGGCAGACCAAAAAGGACAGGCCTCCCGTGCCCTGGCGAGTTACCAGCGCGCGGTTCGCGTCGACTCGACCAATCCTTTCGCCTTTCTCGCGCTCGCACGACACCATCTCGAAAGCGAATCGATTGGCGAGGCAGTTGCATTCCTCGACCAAGCGCGATCGCTCTTCGAAGCACAAGGCCGACTCGGTCCCTCAGTCGATGTTTGGGGATTGGGTCTGCGCGCGGGAATAGATCGCCTGCGCGGCCGTGATGATCGTGCCGACGAACTCTTTGATCAGGCTCGTCGGCTCTCACTCGAAATCTGGGGCGACGAACGACTCTCCGCCCGCGAGCTTCAGTAGGATGAGAGGCGAGCGTGCTGAGTGCGAGGGTCTAGCGTGAAATTTTTCGGGACAAAGGGCATTGCATTTCTGTCGAGCGCTTTAATCGCGCTCGTGATCGACCAGCTGGGAAAATTTCACACGACAACGATCCTCGACATTGGCGACCGGTCCTCGCTCGTAGGCGATGTTATTGCACTGACACACGTGCCTTCCATGGGGGGAGCGTTTGGGTTTTTTCGCGACTGGCTACCCCACGCGCAGCTGATCGGCTTCTCCGCACTGGCGATTTTCACGACGATGGCGATCTTTGGCTACTACAGGGGCTTGGCCCCTGGCGAGCAGAGTACAGCGGCTGCGCTGGGTGCGATGCTCGGTGGAATCGCGAGCCATACGATTGACCGACTGAGATACGGTTCCGGCTTCGACTTCTTGCACTTAGGGTCTGTCGCGTCGAACACGCTGCCGGATTTCAGCCTCGCCGACGTTGCGATTGTGCTGGGGGTTGCCACCCTCATTATAGAGCTACTGGCCACAGAGATGACCGCGCGAGCCTCCGAACGCCCCGGCCATTCAAGGCCTTAAGCGGTGCAGGCATTCTTCGCGCCGCCCAGCCGTCCCGCCGGGAAGTCCACGCGTAAGGAACTCGTCGCGCCGCGAATGAGCGGCCCTCAACGCCGTCGCGCGGTTGTGTCGTCTTCCCAACGATCAACTCGCAATTGACATACTGATTGCTCATCGCGCATCGCGTTGCACAGCATCACGCATCATTAGGCGAAGCGCGGGCGCCTCTCTCTTGAACACCCAAGCAAAAAGTGTTTCCCGGTTAAAAACTATTTTTGGGCAAGACACAACTCGCAGCTTTCATCGAAATTCCTTTGAAGTCGGGCGGCTGCGCTGACACAAATTGACCTATTAAAGTGTAATTCTGGAATTCGGATTGGGACACGGGTTTGAATTCGTTGACATCTCTCGGCAGATTGCGTTAGAACTATCCTACCCCCTGGGCCTCACGGATCGATCCTCAAACGCTGCCCCCCGACCTTCTGCTTAGTTCATTTGCTTGCTGTTGCTGCGCTCTGCATCCGCACCTGCGACCTGATCCAATCAGAACTTCTTTGGTCAGACTGCTGTCGTCATCCTGAACGCCCGCCCGCTTGTCGGTCGAGTTCGTCGGTGGGTCGAACGCGAGCGGCGACGGAATTCGACTGTCGGCGTCCTTCGAAAATCCGTTTCCCCCCGCTCCTTCCTTATGTACCGAGGAAGATTCGACGGGCCAGGACATGTGCTTATTCGAGAGCGTTCGAACATCGGAGCCGCCCCTGATGCCGAAGACGTCCAGCAAGCCCAAGAGCGAATACGCGATTCAGACCGTTACGAATGCGCTCCGCATGCTCGAAGTCTTTCATACCGAAAAGGAGATGGGCGTTAGCGATCTCGCCCGAAACCTCGGCCTCCACAAGAATAATGCGTTCCGGTTGCTCGCGACGCTCGAGCTTGCCGGTTATATCCAGCAGACGCCGTCCACTGACCTCTATCATCTCGGGCCGCGCTGCCTGGAGTTGGGCCACGCTTTCGCGCGTAGCCACACGCTCATGAACCGCGCTCGCCCGATCCTTGAAGAGTTAGCGGAGACTACTCGGGAGACAGCCCATCTTGGCGTCCTTCGGGGTCGTGAAGTGGTTCATCTTGATGGGGTGCTGCCGGAGCAGCTCGTGTTGACGGGACTTCGCGTCGGCGAACGACTCGACGCTCATTGCACGGCGCTTGGGAAGAGCCTGCTCGCCGGCGAAATTTCCAATCGCAGCTTGGGGATCGCAGACGCGACGCTCGGCGTCCCTTCGGCGATCGATAGTCTTCTCTCGGAGGAGCCGCTCGAGCAGCACACCTCGGCGACGCTCGCGGATCCGTCGAAGCTGATGGACGAATTGCGGGCTGTTCAGCTGCGCGGTTATGCGACGGATGTTGAGGAATTTGTACCGGGACTGCGATGTGCCGCGGCGCCGGTGCGTGATGCGAGTGGTCGTGTGATCGCTGGGTTGTCGCTTTCAGGCCCGGCCATGCGTATGAACGAAGTGCGTCTGCACGGCGAAGTGGCCACTGCCGTCACCGCCGCAGCCGATCGGCTCTCTTGCGAGCTGGGCGGAATGCCGGTCAGCTGAAACACAGCGGCCTACCTCTAGTGGGGAGTCAGTCTCTCGCTAGTCTCCCGCGATGGATTTCGAACTCGACGACTCGCTTCTCAACCTCCAGGACACCGCCCGCCGCTTTGCGAACGAGGAAATTCTCCCGGTCGCCGCGGAGTGCGATGTAAGCGGAGAGTTTCCGATTCCGGTTCTCGAAAAGGCCTGGGAGCTAGGCCTCTCGCACACCGGGATCCCTGAAGAACTCGGCGGCGTTGGCCTCTCGGTTGTGGCTGCCTGTGTAGGCGTCGAAGAACTCTCCCGCGGTTGCTCGGGGATCACCACTTCGATCATCAGCAATGATCTCGCCCTCAATCCGATTCTGTTAGGCGGCTCGGACGACCAGCGCCGCGAGTGGCTCGGGCAATGCTCCGACAGCTTCAAGCTGATGGCGTTCTGCCTTTCGGAGCCGGGTGCCGGTTCGGACGTCGCAGGTCTTCAGTTGCTTGCTGAGAAAGATGGCGACGACTACATCCTGAACGGCACGAAGGCTTGGATTACGAACGGTGGCTACGCGGATATCTATACGGTGTTCGCGACCCTCGATCGTTCTTCGCGACACAAGGGCATGTGCGCCTTCGTGATTCCGAAGGGGACGCCGGGGCTCACGCCGGGTCGCAAAGAAGACAAGATGGGGCAGCGCGCGAGTAATACGACGCTCGTCCATTTCGATAACGTTCGCGTACCCGCAACCCAACGCCTCGGCGAAGAGGGCGAGGGCTTTAAGATCGCGATGGCCACGCTTGACCGTGCTAGGCCGCAGGTCGCCGCACTCGCCGTCGGCATAGCGCGCCGCGCGCTCGAAGAGAGTCTCGCCTACGCCGCCGATCGCAAAGCATTCGGTCAGCCGATCGGCGAATTCCAAGCCGTGCAGTTCATGCTCGCGGATATGGCGAAGGGCATCGAAGCGAGCCGACTGCTGACGATGCAGAGCGCTTGGCTACTCGACGAAGGTCGCCGCGCGGCAAAGCAGAGCGCCATGGCGAAATGCTTCGCGACGGACGCGGCGATGGAGGCCACGACGGATGCCGTGCAGATCTTCGGTGGCAATGGCTACACGCGGGAGTACCCGGTCGAAAAATTGATGCGGGACGCGAAGCTCATGCAGATCTACGAAGGCACCAACCAGATCCAGCGCGTCGTGATCGCACGCGAACTTAGCAAGGAATAGTCGCTCGATTCCTTTCGGCGTCGCTCCCGGGGGCGCGCAGCGCGGCGCAACCTGGGGATCAAACTCCCTTGCGCTAATCAAGTGGGCCTCCGCCGATTTCCTTGAGTCGGATTTGACTTGTCAGCCGAGCTGCATACCAGGTGCGACGAGAAGAACCGTGGATTGTCGACAACCCAGGATTTTCTCCCAGGCGGATTGGCGATTTCATCGACGATTCCGCCACTGGTTGATAGGATGAGGCTCCTTCGCCGGAGGCCTGGGTAAAAACTCAGGCCCTCGGCAAATTCGTCTGCATCGACCCGAGCGAGTGGTCGCGCGTTGCGAAAACGCGATGGGTGAGTCCCGCGCGTTCTCTTGACCGAATTTCGGTCTAGCGCCGGGCAGATGATCTCGAATGCGCCTCCAATCCCGGGACCGATCCAGCTCGATTGAGTTGGGCAGCCTGGAGAAGTAAAGGATTACGTTGTGAGCTTGAACGACGACGCCCTCGAATATCACGCAAAGGGTCGAGCAGGTAAAATAAAGGTCGTCCCGACCAAGAGCTGCGTGACCGCCGACGATCTCTCGTTGGCCTACTCCCCTGGCGTTGCTGCGCCCTGTCTCGCGATCGAGAAGAACCCCGAAGACGCCTACAAGTACACGGCCAAAGGCAACCTCGTCGCCGTGCTTAGCAACGGCTCCGCTGTCCTCGGCCTTGGCAACATCGGCGCACTCGCCGGCAAGCCGGTCATGGAAGGCAAGGGCGTTCTCTTCAAGCGCTTTGCCGACATCGACGTCTTCGACATCGAAGTGGACACGCAGGACGTCGACGAGATGGTCCGCTTCTGCGAGATGATTTCGCCGACCTTCGGTGGCATCAACCTCGAGGACATCCGGGCTCCCGAATGCTTCGAAATCGAAGAGCGCCTCAAGGAATCCCTCGATATTCCCGTCTTTCACGACGATCAGCACGGCACGGCAATTATCTCCGCCGCCGCTTTGTTAAACGGGATTGAGATTCAGGACAAGAAGATCGGCGAAGTGAAGGTCGTCTTCTCAGGCGCCGGTGCGGCCTCGATTTCTTGCGCGAAGCTCTACAAGGACCTCGGCGTACTGCCCGAGAACATCCTCATGACGGACTCCCAAGGCGTCATGTGGAAGGGCCGGGGCAAGGGCTTCAACAAGTACAAGGAAGAGTTTGTCGCGGAGACCGAATGCCGCACGCTCAGTGATGCGCTTGTTGGTGCCGACGTCTTCGTCGGTCTCTCCCAGGCGGGTCTCGTGTCCCAGGACATGGTCAAGAGCATGGCTGATCGTCCTCTGGTCTTCGCAATGGCGAACCCCGACCCGGAGATCATCCCCCCTGACGCCATGGCTGCACGGCCCGACGCCATTTGCGCGACGGGTCGCTCGGACTACGCCAATCAGGTGAACAACGTCCTAGGCTTCCCCTTCATCTTCCGTGGTGCCCTCGACGTGCGCGCTTCGAAGATCAACGAAGAGATGAAACAGGCTGCGACCTACGCTCTTGCCGAGTTGGCAAAGCGTGGTGAAGCGGTTCCGGATGCAGTTAAGCAGGCCTATCCCGGTGAGTCCTTCGACTTCGGTCCGACCTACATCATCCCGAAGCCCTTCGATCCCCGCGTGCTGCTTTATGTGGCCCCGGCGGTTGCGAAGGCGGCGATGGATTCTGGGGTGGCTCGGGAGCCGATCGATCTCAAGGAATACGAGACAAAGCTCCAACAGATGCTCGGCGAGATCGCTTCGCTTTAGCGCTTCAAGCTAGACGCGATTTTTTCGCACGGTTCGCGAACGGCCGGTCGGTCCCTATCTTGGGGCGGCCGGCCGTTTTGCATTTTGGGTAGGGGCTTTGAGGGATGTCGATGTTCAAGAAGATTTTGATCGCCAATCGCGGGGAGATCGCGGTTCGCATAGCAAGAGCATGTCGTGAGATGGGGATCGCTTCGGTGGCGATCTACTCGGAAGCAGATGAGAGCGCACTGCATGTGCGCGCGGCGGATGAAGCGGTTTGTTGCGGGCCTGCACGAGCGGCTGAGAGTTACCTCGACGCGGCGCGCATCGTCGGCATTGCTCGTGAAGTCGGCGCGGATGCCGTTCACCCCGGCTACGGATTTCTGTCGGAGAATGCAGGCTTCGCTCGGGCAGTAACCGATGCGGGCATCACGTTCATCGGTCCGACGCCGGAAGTCATCGCGGCGATGGGACTCAAAATCGCCGCGCGGGAGAGAATGGTTGCGGCAGGCGTTCCGGTCGTGCCCGGTGGTGAAGAGATCAAGGATCCGGCGGTTGCGCGTATGGCGGCCGCAGAGATTGGATATCCGGTATTAGTCAAAGCGTCGGCAGGCGGCGGTGGGCGCGGGATGCGTCGCGTCGACAACGAAGCGGACCTCGAAGTGGCGCTCGAGCGCGCTTCAAGTGAAGCCGAAGCCGCCTTTGGGGACGGAGCGGTCTATCTCGAAAAATGCTTGATCGGTCCTAGGCATATCGAAATTCAGGTGATGGCCGATGCGTATGGGCACACGCTTCATTTCGGTGAGCGTGAGTGTTCGATTCAAAGACGGCATCAAAAGCTTGTCGAAGAAGCGCCGGCCTACGGGATGACGGTTGAGATGCGCGCGGCGATGGGTGAGGCCGCCGTGCTTGCGACCCAGGCCGTCGATTATGTCGGTGCGGGTACCTGCGAGTTTTTGCTCGATGCGCGGGGAGAATTCTATTTCCTCGAAATGAATACGCGAATTCAGGTCGAGCACCCCGTCACGGAAAGTGTGACGGGCGTGGACCTTGTTGCGATGCAAATTCGCATGGCGGCGGGCGAACGACTCGAGCTCGAACAAGACAATATACGCCTAACAGGTCACGCGATTGAAGTTCGGATCTATGCAGAAGATCCGGACAAGGGGTTCATTCCTTCCCCGGGTCCGATCGTTGATTGGCGCGCGCCCGAAGGCGACGGAGTTCGGCTTGATACGGGATTCGAAGGCGGGGAGACGGTGACGCCGCATTACGATCCGATGATCGCGAAGTTGATCGTTTCGGGATGCGATCGCCAAGAAGTCTTAGCTCGGCTTGAAAAGGCCCTCGAGACTTATGTTATCTCGGGCATTCGGACGGGGCTGCCTTTTCTGCGGCGAGTCTGCGAGAACGCAGCCTTTAGGGAAGGCGCCTACGACACCAGTTTTATCGAAACTCACATGCCCGAACCTGCGCCGGCACTTTCTGATTCAAAAAAAGACGAAGTGATTGCAGCGGTGGCCTATCGCGCTTCTCGAAATGGGGACACGTCCGGTCCCTTTGAGATCGCTCTTCCAAAGTCGGATGCAATTCGTGCGCGCGCTTCGTCGGACTCATCAAAGGGAATGGTTGTCGTGGACCTTGACGGCCGTTCGGTCGACTTCGAGGTTCTTGAAGAGGCAGGATCGATTTTGAATATACGCTTCATGAGTGGGACACGATTAATGACGATCGTGGCGCGCAAAAAGGGCGGCTTCGACGTCGGGCTTCGCGACCGCGTGCTGCGCGTTAAATGTAAGGCGGTAAACGCAGATGATTCTTGAAGTTGCGATCTTGGACGTGCGTCCGGGCGAGGCGGAAAATTTTGAACGTGACTTCCGGAAGGCACAGGCGCTAGTCGCTCAGACCCCTGGCCATCAAAAGAATGAACTTCGGCGATGCGTAGAAGATTCGAATCGATACTTGCTGAATATTTGGTGGGATACGCTCGAGGCGCATACGGAAGGCTTTCGTGGCTCCCGGCAATACGAGCAGTGGCGGGAACTTCTGCACCACTACTACGACCCCTTCCCGGTCGTGGAGCATTATGAATCTGTTCCCCGATGCCCCCCTCTCAGTTCCTCGCTAGGCGACAGCGAGTGATTGATAGATGCCCGGGGGGCGCAGCGCGAACGCGAATTCAGAGCCTCTTGGTTTGTCTGGCCCTTTTGTTAAGTGTCTCTTCCGCTCACGGTGCTGAGCCCTTCGAGTTTGCGCTGGTTGGGGACTATCCCTACTTCCCGCGTGATGACGCGGGCTTTCCGCATTTGCTTGCAGATCTTCGCGACGCCCCGTCGCTTTCGTGGATCGTGCATGTTGGCGATCTGCATAACCCCAGAGCCACGGATTGCACGGAGTCGCTTTATAAGGAGCGCCTCGACCTCTTCACGTCGTTAGGTCCGCCTTTCATCCTTACGCCTGGGGACAACGACTGGTCCGATTGCGCGGCGGAGTCGCCAGACGGCACGGACTTTCTCGCTCGGGTCCGCCGGATATTCTTTCCAAACGTAGGCGGAATTGAAGGTGCTCCCGGTTTTTTCGTGCGATCGCAGGCGGCGAGCACGGACTTTCCCGAGGTTATCGAGAACATCATCTGGGAGCGGGAGGGCGTCGTGTTTGCGACGCTTCATATGATTGCCTTCTCGGGACCAGCGATCTTTGATGATGTTCGCGAGGACCGATTGCGCTTGATCGATGCGGGCGAGGCTTGGCTCGACGAAGTGTTTCGTGTTGCGGGGGAAACGAATGCCCGTGGCGTCTTCGTGGCTTTGCAGGCCGATCTATGGCCTACGAGTGGAAGCGTGCGGTATTTCGAGGCGCTAGAGCCGCAGCACCTGAACGAACGAAGCGAGTTCACGGGGTTCAAGCAAAAGCTCGTCGCGCACGCCCGGGCGTTCAAAAAGCCGATCGTGATTGGCCACGGCGATACGCATTTGTACCGAATTGATAAGCCGCTCCACGATGAACATCTTGAGACACTGCAAAACGTGACTCGAGTAGAGGGGTTCGGTTCCCCGGACGGGCATTGGGTTCGGGTTCGGGTTGAGCCGGATCGCGAAGAAGTATTCTCGTTCCGCCAGGAATGGGTGCCTGAAAACATGTATACCCTCGTGCCGCGAGAAGGGCGGACAGACGGCTACGAAGACGATTTGTTAGGCGCGCGGCTATATGTCATCCGGATAGCCCAGGCCGTGCCGAAGGTGCTGGCCTTAATCGGACTTGTGAGCGTGATCCGATTCATTTACAGACGAGTGGCCGCGTAACTGGATCGCGGGATCGACTAGTCCCGCTTCGCGACCGCCCTGCCCTCCTTTTTCGCTTCCCTGGCCTCACGTCGTTCTGGCTCGAAGAAGAAGGCAACTCCGACTCCAATCAAATAGAGCACGACCATAGGCACGGCCAAAAAGACTTGGCTCACGAAATCGGGCGGCGTGAGCAATGCGCCCAAAATGAACATGATGAGGATCGCGTAGGGGGTGCCAGCGAGGAGTTGACGGGCGCTTAGAATGCCGGTGATCGCTAGGAAGAAGACGAAGAGCGGCATTTCGAAGGCGACGCCGAATGCGAGAAAGAGGCGCGTTGTTAGGCTGAAGACCTCCTTCATGCTCCATGCGGAGACGACCCATTCGTTGTCCCAGCCATTAAAAAACTCAAAGACGATCGGGAAGACCATGGAGTAACCGAAGATGGCGCCACCGGCGAAGAGGACTGTCGAGAAGAATACGAAGGGGAGAACGGCCTTGCGTTCGTTGTCGTAGAGGCCGGGCGCGATAAAGGACCAGAGGTGATAAAAGGAGACGGGCAGCGTCATGATGAAGCCTGAGAGCAGAGCGCACTTGATGTAGGTGAAGAAGATTTCGGTGGGTGCGATGGCTTGAAGCTGGCTCCCCTTCTCGCCTAACGCGTTCGTAGCGGGGGCGAGTAGGTAGCTGAAAATCTGTTCGGCGAAATTGAACGAGAGAATCGCGCCCAGGATCATCGAACCGACGATCCAACTCAGTCGGTTGCGTAGCTCTGTGAGATGATCGGTGATGGGCAGCGCGCGTTCATCCACGCGGGGGCTCCGAGTCGCCCAGCTTTTTGTTTGCGGTTCCACCAGCCGGCGTAGCGCCACCAACGGGCACGCTGCCTAGATTCGAGTCAGCGGCACTTGCTTGGCGTGCGGGCTTTGGATTCGAGGCCTCGTCGGGCTCGTTGTGCGTATGCGGGTCCGCATCAACGGGAAGATCGCCGGTGCGATCAGGTATCCCGTACGCCGAACGATCCGAATCTGCGCCCGTGGCTGGCCCACCCGCGTTGGCGGATACATCACTCGAGGATGAAGGCGAAGTATTGGCCGAGCCAAAGTCTTCCGCGACTCCGCCTGCCGTATCCTCGTCAGCTCGGGCCGTCTTCGCGTCGACCTCGGCACTCGGGTCTGCCGCCGGCATTTCGTCCCCCGCCTGCGCTGGACGGTCTTCTTCGTCCGGTCGCTTAACGGGTTTATGAATCGTTCCTGCGCCTGCCAAACCGTCACGCAGCTCGTTCTGGATCTCGTCGAGAGCCAAGGTCTGACGTAGGTCATTACTCGCACGTCGGAACTCCGCGAGTCCCTTGCCCATGGTGCGGGCAAGCTCGGGCATCCGCTTCGGCCCCAAGACCAAAAGCGCGACGACGAGTATGAGCAGGAGCTCCATCGGGCCAATACCGAACATGAAGGGCAATCTAGCAGGTTGGGGGCGAGGTCCCGAGGTGAGTGCGGTTCGCGATTGCGTGCCGCCCGTATAAAGAAGGGTGTGAGGGTAAGGCCACGACTATCCCCCCGGATTATCTCGTTGCAGCCTATCCCTCAGCTTGAACCCTTCTTTACTTCCGGCGGCGACTGGAACACCGCCGGAAATGAGGTGGAGACGCCGAACCGGCTCCCCATTCGATGGGGACGGCTTCTCCGCTTGAACTCAACGAGAGCCAAGCACATGACCTGAATTGGCCGACGGGGTCGCAATCACGCTGCGTCCTCGGACACGCATCATGCGGCGCTCGCCGTCTTCCCGGAGAATGGCGGCGCCTGCGCGTGCCCGCCCTCCGTCGCTGTCTTGGCACCAGACGACTCGGGCGAGCCCGTCGATTTCGGTCTTGCCGTCGATGTCGCGGACAGTGATTTGTAGGAGCTCGCCGGGTCGGACGCGTTCGGGCAGGTCGAGACCGAGGCCGCTGTCGGAGCGGTCCTGGGTGTAGGCGACTTGGCGACTCTCGCTTGCGAGGCGGCGCGGGTAGTGGCTGTACTCGACGACTTGGACGATTCGATTGCGTGACTCCAGGCGGAGCGGGACGCCTTCCGGACTGGCTTCGGTTGAAAAGCTCATGCTGCACCTCGTTCGCGGAACGTGTTCTCGGCTCCGCACTCGGCAAGAGAGTTGGCTTCGCCGACGGCATCCGTTGCGCCGGCCATCACGAGTTCACAGAACAGACGCACCATTTGCGGATCGAATTGGGCCCCGGCTTCTGTGCGCAGCTCGACGAGTGCCTCTTCGTCGGTTCTCGCCTGGCGGTAAGGCCGTTCACAAGTCATGGCATCGAAGGCATCGGTAACCGCGATGATTCGCGCGGCCAAGGGGATCTCGTTGCCTGCGAGGCCGTCTGGATAGCCCGTGCCGTCGTAGCGTTCGTGGTGATGGCGAACGGTGGTCGCGATCGTCGCTTCGAGGCCGAGAGGCAGAAGCAGCTTTTCGCCGACCGCTGAATGGCTCTGGACCGCATCGAGTCGCTGAGGTTCGGGCATTACGGCGCCTGCGAGGACATCGCTAGGTGCCCCCACCTTGCCGATATCGTGCACGAAGGCGGCCATGCGAATGTGCTGTCGTTCTTCGCGAGAGATGCAGAGCGCGGCGCCGAGCAGGTCCGAGAAGAACGCAACGCGGCGAGCATGTCCGCGCATGAAGAGGTCACGGCTCTCGACCGTCTCTGCGAGGATTTCGAGAAATTCGATCGTCGAGGGGTCACCGACGCGGGTGTTGCCGGCTTTGGGACAGAGCGCCGGCTCTTCGAGTACGGCGCGAAATCGTTCCTGGGCTGGAGCGCTCGCATCAAGTTCGTCGAGAACGAGTTGTGAGTCGAGGTCGGGGCTGAGGACGCGGCTGATTTCTTCTAGGGAGGAGGCCATGTGCGTACGGCTTTGTTGTCTCTCGAGGGCGCGCTCAACAGAGGCAATCACTTGGGCGACGTCGAAGGGCTTGGTCAGATAGTCGAAGACGCCGTGACGGATGCCTTCTACGGCGGTTTCGATTGAGCCACAGCCGGTGATAATGATGATCTCGGTCTGTGGGAATTCGGCGCGGATCGTCCGCATTAACTGGTCACCCTTCATGCCGGGCATGTTGAGGTCGACGGTGACGAGATCGATTGCGTCGGTGCGGAGCAGCTCGAGGGCCTCGGCACCGTTCTCGGCGACGGACACGTCGTAGTTGCCAGAAAGAATCATGCGTAGCGACTCGCGCGGCCCTCGCTCGTCATCGACGATCAGGATCCGAGAGTTGCTGGCATGTATGGAATGGAGAGTGGCTTCAGTTGTCATGCCCTGATTAAAAGCAAGTGCCGTGCCAGGTCTCTCAGGATTCGGGCCGGCGTCGCAAGCTGCCGGAATGCAAGGGATTCTGAATTCAGAGCTATTTGCGAACGCGATCGCCTTTAAGAAGACCGATCGGTACCAGCTGGACGGGTCAAGCATGTAAACGAGGTAAGTGTTTGAAATAAATGGATAAATGTACCGTTCCGTTCGGAACGTCGTCGCACAGCAATTCGTTCGCTGCGGTACGCACCTCGCGGGCTCGCGGCAGATCTAGGCATTGGATGACTTAGGGAAATAGAGACCCGTTCCGCTCCCTACCCTCACCCGATCTAGTCGGTTTCTTCGTCCTGCTCGTCGATCCCCAGCTTGTCCATCTTCAGCTTGAGGACTCGCCGCGTGATGCCCAGGGCGGTCGCGGTCTTGGTCTGGTTCCAGCGATGGCTCTCGAGAGCCTCACGGAGAATGTCGGTTTCGAATCGCTGCACGGTTTCTTCGAAGCCAAGACCACCCTGCCGCCATTCCTCCCGGAGCGCTTCGGCCTGACCGGTTCGCCCGATCGAAATGGGAAGATCGTTTTGTCCAATCAAGTCCCCGTCGCAGAGCGCGAGCCCATGTTCGATCGCGTTCTCGAGCTCGCGGACATTGCCTGGCCAGCCATAGCCGTCGAGCGAGCCGAGAGCGGCGGAGGTGAATTTCTTGTCCGGCGCGCGCTTGGACATGAAATGGTCAATGAGCAAGCGGATGTCTTCGCGGCGTTCACGCAGAGGCGGCAACGCGATTGGCACCACGGCGACCCGGTAGAAAAGGTCTTCGCGGAAATTGCCCGAGGCGACGTCCGCTTGAAGGTCGCGGTTCGTTGCTGTCACGATTCGGACATCAACGGTCATGGGCTTGCTAGAGCCGACTCGCTCAAACGTGCGTTCCTGGAGCGCTCGCAGAAGCTTCACTTGGACAGCCAATGCGAGTTCGCCGATCTCGTCGAGGAAGAGCGTCCCACCGTCGGCCGCCTCAAAGCGACCCGCCCGGCGGTCCGTCGCGCCTGTGAAGGCGCCTTTTTCGTGGCCAAAGAGCTCGCTCTCGATCAGCTCGCTAGGAATGGCACCGCAGTTCACCGCCACGAAGGGGCCGGCCGCTCGTGGAGAATTTTCGTGGATCGCGCGGGCGACGAGCTCCTTGCCAGTGCCGCTTTCGCCGGTCACTAGGACTGTGGCTTCTGCTTTAGCAATCCGCTCGACCGCGCGGAAGATCGCGCGCATAGAGTCGCTGCGACCGACCATGGCCCCGAGTTGTTGGCGCTCTTCGACTTCGTCACGCAGGCGTTCAACTTCATCTTGGAGCTCGCGCTTCTCAAGCTTGTCACGCACCTTGAGCCGCAGGGCATCGAGTTCGAAGGGCTTCGTTACAAAATCAGCGGCGCCACGTTTCATGGCCTCCACCGCGGCGTTAACTGTATTGGTCGCGGTGAGCACGATTACCGGCGCACGGACGTCTCGCTCTTTCAATTCGGCGAGCAGTTCGAGGCCACTGCGACCCGGCATGACGAGATCGAGCAGGATCAGGTCCGGAGTCTGCTGAGCGACGGCTTTGAGCGCTTCGTCGACGTTGGCCGCGACCGTGACGTCGCCCTCTGACTTGAGGAGCATCCGCAGGGATTCCTGAACACCGGGCTCATCATCGACGACGAGAATGCATGGCATGCGTCGAGCTTATCACGTCGATTGCACAGCGGCTTTGCTGAGAACCACGATCCACTCGGGGCCCGACTCGCCTTGCCGCGGAGCGTATCTAGGCCGGGGTCCGCAGATCGACCAGAACCAGCGTCTCTTGGGCATCCGTCGCGTCGATCGTGAGCTGCCCGCCGCTAGCCTCGACGATCGTCTCGGCCAGCACGTATTCGATGACATTATTTGTTGGAGAGACGTCCGCCAAGGCGGGGTCATCGCCGAGCAGCCCGCTCGCGGAGCCAGAGAGTTCGGGGCTGTGATGCCGTAGGAGTACGCGAAGACGCGGGGTGCTGTCGGGGCCGCGTTCTATGCGCCGAGTAGCCACGAAAAGGTCGCCGCGTTCGGGCAAGGCGGCGAGTGCGCGATCCAAGAGTCCCGCGAGTGCTATTTCGAGGGAATGAGCGTCGGCCCAGGCGATCGGCGCATCACGCTCCAACTCGCGAAGTACGAGCAAGCGGCGTTCGCCAATCGCTTCGCGCCGCTCGTCGAGGAGTCCCTCGATCAACGCGGAGACGTCGACGGGTGTCGCTTCGAGTTTTTCTTGGGACGCCGCGCGGGCCAGGCGGTCTACGACCTCATCGATATGCGCGACATCGCGACCCACTAATTCAGTAAAGCGCTCGCGGAAGGACTCGTCGGCGTAATGTTCGGGCAGCAATTCCGTGAAGGTGCGGATTGAAACGAGCGGGTTTCGGATTTCGTGGGAGAGGCTTCGTGCGAGTCGTCGCCAGCTTTGACTCCAGCCTTCCTCTGCCGGCCGGACACCAGCTCGTGCAATATCGAAAGCGCTCTCACTCATCTCCGTACTGATGTCGACGTTCGGATCGCCGAGGGTTTCGCCGTTCATATCCGCGGCTTGAGCAGCGCCGCCATCGGAAGCACGATCAGGGGGGTAATTGCTAGGCAAGGGGGTGCTAGGCGTTTGAGTAGTAGCTGGAGGCGCTTCCGGAAGTCCTTCGAAGAAGGCGCGCTCGAAATCAGACGTGGCATCACTCGGCGCTTGCAGCGGCTCGGGCGCGATCACTTCGGCTTCAGCGAACGCAACCGGCGGCGGAGGCTCGGGATCCATCGCTTCGGCACGACCCCCGGCAAAGTCCGTGTCGCCCTCGCGCGCGTCTGCGTCCGATCCAGAGAAGTGGAGGTTAATCCCGGCGAGACTGAGGTCCTCGGAGTGCAGCGGATCGGCCGAAGTGACGGACGTATTCGCGAGCGCCGTGATCAGCAAAGATTCAACCGCCGCGCGATCGCCAACCCAGGCATGGGCGGCTAGCGCGTCGAGGGCGTCCGACGAAAGCCGTCGTGCTGGGCCACCGACACGCGAAGTCCACTCCGCGACAACCTGCGCTGCAAAGGACTCGAGTGCCTCCGGATGATTGACTAATGCGGGAACATTGATGCCCAATGGCGCAAACGCACCTGCTAAGAGCGGATCGAGGCGATCCCGCATGCCCGCCGGTCCCGCGGTTGCGACCCATCTAAGGGTACCGGCGACGGGGACTCCCGGCGCGATGCCGAGTCGTAGCCACTCGGCTAGTCCACGCTGGACGGAGGGTGCGAGGGCGTCGACTTCATCAATCCAAATTGTGCGACCGCGCTTCTGTGCCTCCGGTCCCGACCTCTCGGTGCTGGCATTCCGTGTCAGGAGACGTGTCGAGATGGATTCGAGGTCAACAACTTCGCGCGCATCGATTCGCAGCACCGGCCCCAGGCCACCATGCAACCGGTAGAGCTCGGCATAACGTGCAACTAGGCTGCGGCCAGAACCTGCCGCGCCACGGACCAAAAGGGGCAAAGTCGCTAGCGAAGGGTCGAGCGCTCGCATCAGGCCTGGGATTTCGAGTTCTCCAAACCAGCTCGCGAAGCGGTGTGCGATGCGTTCTCGATCGCGGCGTTCGGCGAGGGGTTCGGCGTTTCGATGTGCGACTGCAGAAAGTACGAAGTCACGAAGGTCCCGAGCGTGGGGCAGCGTGTCTAGGATTTCGTCGTCCTGCGCACCTGTTAGGCGCTTGGCTTCGGCGACATCTTGCGGGGCGACAAGAAGCAGACGGCGAGTGCCTTCAAGGCGTTCGCGATGTCGATGGAGGAATTCGAGTTCGAGTTCGAAGTCATCGTCCAGCGCGATAAGCAGGGCGGCCGGTGCGGTGGCGTCGACGAAAGGGGCACCGTCAGGGTTGCCTACAACGATTTCGTCAGCGGCAAGGCCAGCGAGTCGCGCGAGAGCGTCGCGGCGGCGAGCTTGGCGATGGACAATCCAGAGCTTCGACATGAGTTCCAACTGGGCGTTTACAGCATTCGAGGAATAAGAAGAGTTCCTGCATAATACCCTGTTCCGGGCCCACAAACCCACGCGTGAACAGGATGAATCGTGGGTCCCAATTTCGAGATCGGCAGGTAGAGTGCAGGTATAGGCCCCAAGGGATCGAAACTAGGTGATTGCGGGCGCGAGCCGTGTGGCGCGCCATGCCAATTGAAATCGAGCTGAGCGTGGGCAAGGAGAATCAGGGGTCATGGCCGAAGGAAGAGTGCGCGTTGCGCGGATGCAGGAGATCGATCGCGTCGCAGCTCTGTGGACTTTGGTGACCGAGCACCACGCCGGCCTCGATCCGCTTTTCCGAATGCGCCGTGGGCCCGTTGCCGAAGGTGAACTTAGAGAGCTTCTTAGAGCGATGGCTCGTGATCCGGATGCCGCAATCCTTGTATTTGACGCCAGTTCTTCGGGTACAGTCGGACAATCGATCATCGAAGGCATCTGCATTGTCCGAATCGACCGCGCCCCGCCGATCCTCGAGGAGACCGAGCGCGCCGAGATCACCGACTTGGGCGTTCGTCCCGAGTGCCGGCGACGGGGAATCGCGCGGCAGCTCGTAGAAGAAGCCATGAGCTGGGTGCGTGACGCCGGGGTTGACCGCGTTGAAATCCAGGTTGCCTCCGGGAATGTCGAGGGCCGGGCCTTCTGGCGTGAGATGGGATACACGGACCTGATGCGCGTCTTGCATAAACGCCTTGGATCCAGCTCCGAACCCCGGTAAATTCACGCGCCGGCGCGCCCGCGCTGATTCCCCTTGCCCCCGATCCGTGCGCAACCGCACCGATCTCCTGGTACCTCAATATTTATGTCCAAATTAAATCCGATCGCCCAGTCCCTGAACGAGAAGCTTGAAGAAGCCGGTCCGGAAGTGCTCTCGATGCTCTCTGAGTACGGCCGCCGTCTCTACTTTCCGAAGGGGATTATTTCTCAGACGGCCGAGGCCAAGCAGAAAGCGACGCGTTTCAACGCGACGATTGGAATCTCAACGGAAGATGGCGGGCCGATGTCTTTGGCATCGATCTCGAATCAGCTCGGCGACGTGTCGGTTGCAGATGCCTTGACCTACGCGCCGCCGGCGGGCCGGCCTGGTCTTCGTGACGAGTGGAGAAAGAAGCTACTCGTGGAGAATCCGTCCCTTAGCGACAAGAATTTCGGTCAGCCGATCGTGACGAGCGCGATTACCCATGGCCTATCACTCGCCGGTGAGCTCTTCCTCGATCCGGGGGACGTGATGCTTTTGCCCGACAAGCTCTGGGGCAACTATCGCCTCACCTTCGAAGTGCATCATGGTGCGAAGATCGAAACGTTCCCCTTTTATCGTTCCGAGGGCGGAATGGATACGGATGCTTTCGCATCACGGTTGGCGGAACTCGCCATTGGGCGTGAGAAGCTTGTCGTGTTGCTAAACTTCCCGAATAACCCGACCGGTTATATGCCGACCGACGCCGAGGGCGATGCTCTCGCGGCGGCGCTAGTGGCTCAGGCGGAAAAGGGAACGAAGCTCGTCGTGCTCTGCGATGACGCGTATTTTGGGCTCTTCTATCACCTCGGTGGCGAGTCCATGACCGAGTCGCTCTTCGGGAAGCTCGCGGGTCAGCATCCGAACCTGTTGGCCGTGAAGCTCGATGGCGCGACGAAGGAACTCTTCGTGTGGGGCCTGCGATGCGGCTTCATCACGTTTGGTCCGGGACGCCCCGAGACGGCGGATGTGGTTTGTGACGCGCTGGACGCGAAGACTCGCGGCGCTATTCGAGGTGGTGTTTCAAATGTCCCGCAGCTTTCGCAGACCTTGGTTGAGCGTGCGCTGGCTTCTCCGACGCTTCAGCAGGAGCGTGATGAGAAATGCGAGGTCCTACGCATTCGCGCCGAGCGTGTCTTCCAAGTCGCGAATCAGTCGAAGTTCGCTGACAGTTGGAGCGTCTATCCCTTTAACAGCGGCTATTTCATGCTGGTGAAAGTAAACGGCGTCGACGCGGAGAAGCTGCGCGTTCATCTTCTCGATGAGCACGGAGTTGGACTCATCGCCACCTCTGCGACGGATATCCGTGTCGCCTTCAGCTGCCTCGACGTGAACGATGTCGAGCCGCTCTTCGACGCCCTTCATCAGGCGATTGGGGAACTAAGCTGAGCGCAGCCGATAGGCATAGATCAAGATGAATGGGTGAGCGGTCTCGATGTTAGTCGTCGACCGCTTGCCTTTTTTATTATTCGGTCGTTGGCACCTAATCGTTCACGGATTCGATTTTGTCCAGAGCTTGAACGATTTCGATCGTTAGGCGGACGCTCTCCTTGAGATTTAGGATGGAGATTCGCTCGTCGATCCCATGGAGCCGGCGGCTTTCGTCGGAAGTGAGGCCGCGGGGCACGAAACCGTAGGCGACGATTCCGAGTTCGCGAAACCAATGAGCGTCGGTGAATCCGCCGATCATTCGGGGAACGACTAGTCCGGCGGGTGTCTGCTGCTCAGCAACCGATTCGATGGCACGAAGGAGCGGCGTATCCCCTGGCGATGCGGTGGCCGGGAAACTGAGAATCGTTTCAACTTCGATGGAGTCGTCATCGATTAGTGAGCTGATAGCCGAAGCGAACGCATCGCATTGTTCCCCGGGCAAGAGACGCACGTCGAGTTGTGCTCGAGCACTGGAGGGGGCGACGTTCGTCTTGGGCGCGCCTTCTAGGACGGTGATCGACACCGTATTACGTACGAGGGCATTCTGTCCCGGATCGCTCAGAAAGCGCCGCTTGAAGCCCTCGTCGTTTTCGAGCGTCGAAGCTAGGTAGAGGTAGCCTGCGCGGTCCCACTCAGGCGCGATGGGCGAGAGCGCTGCGAACATTTGCTCTACTTGCGGCACGACGTGGAGTGGAGACTCGACCCGGCGGATGCGGTCAAGTGCGGCGATGAGTCGTGGGACTGCGGCATCAGGAGTAGGTGAGCTGCTATGTCCCGCGCGGCCGAGAGCACGGAGCTCCAGCCAGCACGGCGCCTTCTCTGTGAGCGCGACGCCCCAGATCGGCGGTCGCGTACGCTCTTGTTCGCGGGGAAGTTGAATGCCGCCGCCCTCGGTGAGCAAGTAACCGACGCCGTCTAAAAGCTCGGGATGGTTCTCGACGATCCAGCCTGCACCGAGCCGCCCGCCCGTTTCTTCTTCGGGCGTTGCGAGAAAAATGAGATCGCGATCGAGCTCAAGGCCTGCTTCCGCGATTGCGACCATCGTCATTAGGTGTCCGACCCCGACTCCCTTCGCATCGAGCGCTCCGCGTCCCCAAACGAAGCCATCCCAAGTTTCGCCCGCAAATGGATCGACGCTCCACTCCGAAGCATTGGCCGGAACCGTGTCTAGGTGGGAAAGCAACGCGAGGGCCGGGCGCTTCGCGGCGCCCGCAGCACGACTTGGGAGGCGCGCCCAAACAGCCGCACGTCTCGGCTGACCGTCCCCACTAGGAGTCTCAAAGATGCGCGCATCAATCCCGGAGCGACGGAGTTCAGAGGCGTAACGTCGCGCGAGGGCGCGTTCGTTGCCGGGTGGGTTCGAGGTGTTGATTTGGATCGCTTCGGAAAGAAGGACGGCCATGCGTTCGCCGACAGGGCCGCGATCGAATATTCGATCGAAGGGCCACAGGGCCTGGGCTTCGGAGGTGACTCCTGCGGATAAAGCGAAGAGCAGAAGGGCAACCAGCCCAAGTCCCACCACGGGTCCCCCACCAGCTCGCCCCAGGGGTGGCAGGAGTAGAAGGTCCCGATTGTCGGTTTCTGGAGATCCGTCGGGCTTCGGCGGTGAATGATCGGCGGGCATGAGCCACTCCGAGTGAGTACGTGGTCGATTCGCTGATATGGGACTAGGAGGTGAAGCGAGGCGTCGGATGAATTCGCTTCGGAAGCACGCGGGAGTTGGCGGGAGAATAGGTGCGACGAGGGCGCGGGTCAGGCTATGAATCATCGGAGGCGTGCGGGGGCCGAATATCGAAAAAAGTGGGCCTAAAACCAACCGTGCAATTTATGCACTAATCTTTCGACTGGTGCGTGGAATGCCCTGCTTGGCTACACCTTGCGCCCGTGTGAGAGCCTTCAGGAGCTTGTGATGCATCCCGATTCTTCCGATCGAGGAGGTCCACGGACCACCTCGGATTCGGAGCCAAATGGCGAGCCCAGCCACGCAATACAAAGCTCCGTCGACCGACCGCTTATTTCCCGGGCTGGTCTCGGCGGGCTTTTAGTCGTGCTCGCCTTATTTCTCGGTTTCGGAATCGCCAGCCGAATTGGCTCGGGCGCAGATTCGAGTGCTGGAACGGCTGATGAGACTTCGACTCGCGCGACGGCACCTGCTGCTATCTCCACCGTCTCATCCGTCGGGGAAGCTCCTCTCGGCGCACAAACGAATCGTCCGTCGAGCCTTGGTGGTCTCGTGTCCCCGCAAGCGAATACTCTGGACATAACGGCATCCATCCGCCGCGAAGCGGTTTCAATCGATGCGCTCCCGATTTATCAGTCCGCATCGATCCCGGGCGGCGTGACGAAGCTTGACGGCCGAATAACGGCGCCTAACGTGAAAAAAGCCATGCAGTCGACGGAGGATCTATTAGACCCTTTCACGGTCGTGACTCGTGGAGAGATCGGCCGGGGCGAAAGCCTGGGCTCGTCACTGAAGCGGCAGGGCATTTCGCCTAGTACGGTCCACTTAATCGCGACCGAGATGCGTAAAATCTTCGACTTCCGCCGCTCGCGGCCCGGTGACAAATATCGACTAGGCCAAGATTCCGACGGCCGCGTACTCGACTTTCGATATTCCCAGAGCCCTGAAGAAAGCTTCTATCTCGCTTGGGAAGGCACTCGTTATGTCGTGCGCATCGAGACGGCTGAGCTCCGGCCGCTGATCGCGAAGATCGCAGGCGTCGTCGACTCGTCCTTTTACGGAGCGATCGTTTCTCTCGGTGAACAGGACGCACTTGCCTCGGAGTTCGCTCGCATTCTGGCTTGGGATATCGATTTCAGTCGTCAAGTTCATCCCGGCGACAAATTCCAAATTCTCTACGAACGGCTCTATCGAACGAATGATGATGGTCAGGACGTCTACGTTCGGCCTGGGCGAGTATTGGCCGGACGTTATGCGGGCAAAGCCGGCGACCATACGGTCGTTTATTTCGAAGACGATTCTGGGCAGGGGGCGTATTTCCGACCGGACGGGAGTTCCGTCGAACGCGCCTTCCTCGCTGCCCCCCTTGAGTTCAGCCGAATTACATCGCGCTTCACCCGCGCGCGCGCACACCCGATCCTCAAGGTTACGCGCCCGCATCCGGGCATTGACTATGCGGCGCCCCACGGAACGCCGATCTGGGCCGTTGCCGACGGTGTTGTCGAGTATCGCGCGCGTGCAGGCGCCTCTGGGAATCTCATCCGCATCCGGCACATGGGCGGCATGACTTCGCATTACGCGCACCTAGCAAGCTTCGCAAAGGACTTGAAAGTCGGAGATCGAGTCTCACAAAAAGAGATCATCGGATACGTTGGAAGCACTGGTCTCTCGACCGGCCCCCACGTCTGCTTTCGCGTGAAGCGAGATGGCACCTACATCGATCCCATGAAAATCTCCGGACCCGCCGGCGACCCCGTGGCGATCTCGCGCCTGTCGGTCTTCCGCTCCGTTCGGGATCAGCTGCTTGCCGATCTCGGCCAGGTTCCTCTGGCGATGATGGCCGACGAAGCGCTTTAGTAGCATCGCGGTACCGAAGGTCTCCGTGTGTCGCGCTGCCCGGTTTAAATGCATACCTTCCCGCAACGTACGTGAGGAGGATGGCTAATGGGACTCGAGGAACGGATCGACGATTTTGCTGCGGCTCTACGCAGGCGCGAAGCGGGGCACGCCGAGGATGTGGCGGGCGCGCGGCTAAAAGCACAAGAGGTGCATAGGATCATCTCGAACGCGATTGATCGCTTCAACGCGGCGATCGAAGCGGAGCTGCCTGCACTTCGAATTGAGGTGTCGGCGCCGCGCCTAGACGACAAGCATGTTCATGCGGTTGAGTTTAACCTCTCGCGTGGGCGTCATCGTGCAATTGTGACGACCAAGAGCAAGGGGGAGATCACCCTCGTAGGTCCCTTTAAGGCAGGCAAGAATGAAGGTCCCTGCAGAACCTTTCCGTTTTCAGAAGACGAGGAGTTGAAGGACGCGTTAGGCGACTTCATCGAACGCTTTCTCGAAGAAGCGACGGCGCCTTGAACGTACTCGAACAGGACTTTCTGTTGGCGGCCAGCCTCGCGGGAGTTCTTGTTGGAAACCCTGTGCGTGTCGGGACGGAAAATGCAGCAAAGTTAGGCGCGGTGCGAATGGCTCTAGCGGCTCACTCGGCAAAACCCGAATCGCTCCTTGTTATCCCTACAGCCGTTGCGAGTGGTGTCCCCGATCAACCGGTTGGCTGGGAACAGATCACGGCTGGGGCCCGGAACCGTGCGCGGGCAGCCCTCGCAGTGGGCGACTGCACGCTCGCCGTGGGGATCGAGGACGGGCTGGTTCGACTCTCGGATCAATCGATTGGGTCAGCGGAGAAATCGGTCGATAGCGGCCCCGAATCGTCGGATTCTCTCGACCACTGGTTTAATATTGGATGTGCTTGGATCACTGATGGCCAGCGCGAAGGACATGGGTACTCCTCGGCCTTCGCCTACCCTCCGGAGGTGCTGGGACCCGCACTTAGCGACCAGGCACCGATTGGGGATCTCTTCGATGACCATTGGTCGCGCTATAAATCGATGAGACCGAATGCTCAGGAAGCGGCAAAGGATGTCCCATCTGGGCGTGGAGGCGGCAATATTGGCCGACTTACCGGGGGCCAGCTCGAACGAGCCGCTTATGGATCGCATGCGGTAGCCTGCGCCCTCATTCGCTTTCTGCACTCAGATCTCTACGATTAGGCCTCGTTTGTGCGCGCACGACGGTTTGGCCTGTGTAAATTCAGTTAGCCAAGCCGCGTCAAGGAGTCTCGTTAGATGAATCCCCAGGACCAGCCCATCGAGGGTATGGGTGATCTGCTCGCCTATTTTCACGCCGCGCAAACGCCGCGTGAAGATTGGGCTGTGGGGACCGAACACGAAAAAGTCGGCGTTTATGCGGACACCGGTGATCGTGTTCCTTATGAAGGGCCATACGGCATAGGCGCTTTGCTTGAGAAGATTGCTTCGACGGTCGGTTGGGAGCGGGTCGAAGAAAACGGTCGAGTGATCGCACTTTTGAACGAAGGCGCGTCGATTACCCTCGAACCCGGCGGACAGATCGAACTTTCCGGTGCGCCCCTCGCGGATACTCGTCAGACCTGCTCCGAGTTCAATACTCACGTCGATCTCGTGAAAGAGCTCTCCGACGATTTCGGAATCGCTTGGTTAGGTCTCGGCATTGATCCCTTCCACGAGGTCCCGGACATCCCGACCATGCCGAAGGGCCGCTATAACATTATGCGGTCGTATCTGCCGACTAAGGGCGGCCACGGTCTCGAAATGATGCATGCGACGGCGACGGTTCAAGCGAACCTAGACTACTCGAGCGAAGAGGATATGATCGAAAAAATGCGCGCGGCGTTAGTTGCGACGCCGGTCGTCTCGGCGCTCTTCGGGAATTCGAGTATCTCGGGTGGCAAAGAGAATGGTTATGTTTCGAAGCGTCTGATCATTTGGCGTGACACGGACCCGGACCGATGTGGCTTGATTCCCTTCGTGCTCGACCCCGAATTCGGGTACGAGAGCTATACGGAGTGGGCGTTGGACGTGCCGCTCTTCTTTGTGATTCGTGGCAGCACCTATCATGCAGGTGACGGGACGACGTTTCGGGAGTTCATGTCTCGCGGCTTCGCGGGAACCCGCCCCACGACGCGGGATTGGGATATGCATCTGACGACGCTCTTCCCGGACGTTCGACTCAAAAAGATCATCGAGGTGCGCGGTGCGGACACGGTGCCACGCGCGCATATCTGCGCTCTGCCGGCCCTCTGGAAGGGACTGCTTTACGATAAGGGCGCGATCGAAGCGACTTGGGAGCTTCTGGGTAACGTGACGCCGGAGCAGCTTGATGCGGGTCAGCTCGACGTGGCCATGCTCGGCCTTCGCGCCGAGATGGCAGGTCGCAAGGTCCTCGATATGGCGCGGGAGCTCGTTGAGATCTCAGCGGTCGGGCTTGCGCGGGCGCATGCCGATGGTTTTGCGAATCACGACGAAACGATATTTTTGGATCCTCTGCGAGAGCAGGTGGAGAAGGAAAAGAGCCCGGGTCAGGAAGTGGCGGAGAGTTGGCGTGGTGAATGGGGGATGAATCGCGAGCGCTTGATCAAGGCAACGCGCTACTAAGAAGCGGTGCGGCATTTGTTTGGCCGCAGCGCCTTTTGGGCCACGGTGTTTGTAGGCCACAAAGTTTGCAGGTTTAAGCGTTCGATGAACGCGATCGAAGCTGCGTGAGTATAGAGAGCGAATGAGCGAATCCGAACGACCCCGAATTCTGATCGTTGACGACGAGGAAGCCATCCTCGAGACGATGACGTTTACGTTCATGGACCTCTATGAAGTCCTGACGACCTCCGACCCGACGCAGGCCCTCGAGATCATGGAGGAGAATCAGCCGATCGCTGTCGTGATCACCGATCAGCGCATGCCAGGCATGACCGGCGTCGAATTGCTGAGCGAGACCTACCAACGATTCCCGGAGACGGTCCGGATTATCCTGACTGGCTTCGCCGACGCAGAAGCGACGGTCAAGGCGATTAACGATGGCCACATCTACGGCTACGTGAATAAGCCTTGGGAACCAGATGAGCTAAAGGCGATCGTGAAGCGCGCGACGGAGCTGCATTTACTGACCCGTGAAAATCGCAGCCTCGTAGATGAGCTGCGATATTCGAATTTGTTTCTCGCGGCAGTAATGGATCGGCTGCGGACCGGCGCGATTGCTCTCGACCGCGACGGAATCGTGCGCGCGGTCAATCAGCCCGCGAAGGCATTCATCGGCCTCGAGAGCGATATCCAGGGCCACTCAATCGACGATATCCTCGGCAAGGAACATTTGAATGAACTCGCGGATCGGGTGCGAACCCTCGCCGAGGAATCAGGCGGGAGCTTTGAGGAGGTAGATATCGGCATCGGTCCCGGCCATCGCCTGCGCATCTCGAACCAAGCGCTTGCGGACAGCAATGGCGAGACCATGGGCCGCGTCATCATGTTCAAGGAAATTTCTCACGAACCGCTCACGCGCGATCTTGAGGAGCTGATCGGCCGAGTCTCGCAGACGAAGTCCCCGGCTTCAGGTGCGCTGCGCGAAGTGCTAGAGGGGGCGCTGCCGGATCTAGCCAGGCTGTTCGATCGCGTCTCCGGCGTTGGCGTCGAGTCGGCGAATATGTCCGAGCTCAAGGAGCGGGTCTCGCGGATTCGGACAGCGATCGGTAACTGGCTCGATGTGGATGACGCGCTTGTCGGCGATGCCTATCCGGATGCGCAGATGCTTAGGGATCGGCTGAACATCGCCGGGCAAAGATGGCCGAGTTCTGAGCCCATGCCCGATGGCGTGGTTGGCCTGTCGAAGGCGGTCGAGGACTATTATGAGACCGGCGAAAATCCTCGCCAGCGGATTCTCTGACCAGGTGGCGCAGATGACTACGCCCGAGTTACAGCCGCAGTCGATGACCGCGCCGAACGCCACGGCAGTCACGGATGAGCTGCCGCGTCTTGAGCTGCGGGTCGAGCGGCTCCAACTCACCTTCCGTTTCAGTTTGGCGTTTCACGCGCGTGAAGTGCGCTTTGAGGTCGCTCAGGGCGAAGGCGGCTTTGAGCGAATTTTTCCAGAGACGTTTTCCTTTCATGCCTCGCGGCACGATCCGACCGAGCTTTTTCTGCAACTCGAAGATCTGCTGACGAAGACGCGGCTGATCAGCACGAATGCCAGCCTCCGCGATGTCCGCAATCTCACAACCCGCGCACTCGCGGCGGCCCCTCAATATCTCGACTTGCTCGTGGAATATCTGGAGACCGAGGGCCGGCTCCGGCCGGAAGCTAGGTTGCGATTCCACCAAGACGTGGCGCTTCTCTCGCAAGTGCTGCTTCGGTTCATCGAAACCCACGAGTTCGGCGGTGGGCGGCAACTACGGGTCGCCCTCTTTTCGCTTCGGCGCCGGATCTACGAATCTTTGCGCGTTTTGGTGAGTGACCGCGTCGACTCAGAGTATCTTGCGTCCTATCTCGCCGGAGAGGTTCAGCTCGTAGATCCCGAGGATGACCCGACGGAGAGCGGATTTTTCCAAGTGCTCGAGGCCGGGGAATCCGAGGCCGCGAACCGCATGATTCTGCGGATGGCGGAGCGCTCCTTTTACGTTTGGCTCGAAGGGGTCTGCCTCGACGAAGAGAATCAGGCTTTCGAGAAGGACGACTCGCCCTTCGGTTCCCGAGAGGAAGAGGTTCTCTCTGCGATCACGACCGCGAGAGCCGTTCGAGTTGATCGCAGCAGCGACCTGATGCCATTCCTCCGGCGACCTGATCGAAATTGTCGGCGTCTGCTTGGGAAGCTTGAGCGATGGTTCCTGCGGGTCTACGACATCCGGCATTCCTCGGCGATCATTAACCATCACGCTGGGTTCGATACAAAACATTCGCGCGATGACCGCAACCTGAGCTGGCACACGCCGAAAATTCACGCGGGGGTGCTGCTTGCTATGCTCGCGCCCTTTTTGGGAGCCGTCTTTGCCTACGATCGGGCGCCGTGGTTCTTCGATTTGCTCTGTGCCGGCGAAGTCTTTTTTGTCTATGGGGCGACAGTCTGGTTCCTTCTCTATCGATTCTGCTGGAAAAGGGATCTTTCCTTCTTCCACGCCTCGGTTCCTCGTATCGGTGCCGGGATCATAGTCGGCTACCTCCCTGTGTTCTTGATCGACGAGGTCTGGGACCTCGCGAGCCGTGAGCAGGTCGCTTTGAATGCGGTCGTGTTGCTGATTGGGCTTGTGACTTTGCTCTACATCTACGTCGAGATCGCGCGCCGAATCCCGAATACCTCAGTCGCTTTCGCCCGTGCGCGTTCGATCTTCCTACTCGGCGTCGTTGAAGCCTTCGGGGTCGGGGTGGTGATGACGAGCCTGGTTGGGCCCTTCATGGTCGCTCGAAACTGGTCGCCACCGGCGGGCGAACTGTCGGTGGCCGCGTTGCGTGACAGCATGCCGCCCATGATCGGGCAGCTACCCCACGTCGTTGGGTTCGAAGGGGTCTGGGTCTTTCCTTCGGCTCTGCTTCTGATGACGTTTCTTTCGTTCTTCATCGGAATTTTTCTGCAGCTGATGTGGGAAGAATTGCCGATTACTGAGCCGCTCTGATTCGTGCGCGACTGACGGTCCGTCGGGATCGCCGGTCTTCGTGATCGCACCGCCGAATGGGTGTCGAAAATTCCAGTCTGCGAAGACTGATCGAAATGAACCGGAGAGCACGTCTCCTCGATTAATTCGGGTAGCGAGCGACTGGGCGTGGTCGTAGACTTCGATTTCGTCCGAAGGACTGCGGACGAAGTACTCGCTCTCGCGAAATGAAGCGGCGCGCGAAAAGGAGATCGCATGGAGTCCCCGCACCGACGCGTGCTCATCATCGGCAGCGGGCCGGCGGGCTACACAGCCGCCATCTACATGGCACGCGCCGGACTCGAGCCTTTGATGCTCGCGGGTCTGAACTTTGGCGGCCAGCTGATGATCACGACCGATGTCGAAAATTATCCCGGCTATCCCGACGGAGTGACCGGGCCCCAGATGATGGAAGAGTTCCAGAAGCAAGCGGAACGCTTCGGAACCGAGCTCCTTTTCGAAGACGCGACTTCAGTCGATTTCTCCGAACGGCCCTTCAAGGTAACGACGGCGGGTAAGAACTACACGGCGGATGCCGTCGTGGTCGCGACGGGCGCGTCCGCTCGTTGGTTAGGTCTGCCCTCGGAAGAGAAGTTCGTGAACCTCGGCGTATCAGCCTGTGCGACGTGCGATGGCGCACTCTTCCGCAATAAGCCGATGGCGGTTGTCGGCGGTGGCGATACCGCGATGGAAGAGGCGCTCTTCCTAACGCGCTTCGCAACCAAGGTCACTTTAATTCATCGCCGCGGTGAGCTTCGCGCGTCGAAGATAATGGCTGAGCGCGCGCTGGCGAATGAGAAGATCGAGTTTGCGTGGCATTCGGAAGTCGACGAAGTGCTAGGCAGCGAGTTCGTGACCGGCGTGCGACTCAAGGATCTTCGCGATGGGACAACCCGCGAGATTGACATAGAGGCGCTGTTTATTGCGATCGGGCATCAGCCGAACACGTCACTCTTCAAGAATCAGCTCGACTTCGACGATGCGGACTACTTGAAGGTGAAGCCGGGAACGTCGCTTACGTCGATCGAAGGGGTTTTTGCGTGCGGTGACGTCGCGGACCCGGTCTATCGCCAAGCGGTTACGGCGGCAGGTACAGGTTGCATGGCGGCGATCGATGCTGAGCGCTGGCTGGCTGAACAGGGCATCGGCTGATCACGAGCCGCAAGCGACGAAGACCGGAAGGGAGTTAGTAGAGTGAGTGGAAGCTGCACATGAGTCTCACGCGGGAACACTTCGAACAACTTACGAAGAGCTCGCCGGACATCATAGTCGGCACCGACCGCAAAGGTCGGGTCGTTTATTTTAATGACGGTGCCCACGCTTCACTCGGATATGAGGAAGAAGAAGTTATCGGTCAGTTTGTTGGTCTCTTCTACCCGAGCGTCAAAGAGGCGCGCCGTGTCAGCGAGATTATGCGCGGTCCCGAACATGGTGGACTTGGTGTCTGTAACACCCTAGAAACTAAATTCGTCGCGCGTAGCGGCGAATCGATCCCCGTCGCGATTAGCGGCACAATCCTCTTCGACGAAGCCGGGCTGGAAGACGGGACGATCGGTTTCGCCAAGGACCTTCGCGAAATTCTCCGCAAGGATCAACTCGCAACGTTAGGCGAAGTCGCGATCGGACTCTCTCACGAGATCAATAATCCCCTCGCGGTTATCGTTAACCAGGCGACATTGCTCGAAAATGATATTGCGAATCTCGCAGGCGAAGGAGATTCGTCCGTTGAAAATGAACGTCTGGATGCGATTCGTCGTGAAGTGGGCAAGATCACTGAAGTAGTCGAAAGATTGACGGACATGGTCAATACCGACAGTTACGAGACGACAAACTACGTGTCTTCGGCACGCATGATCGATTTGCGTAGCGAAGATCGGAAGCGGCACGAACCCGACGAGCGCCTAGCAGGACTGCGTATTCTCGTTGCGGACGACGACGACGGAATCAGTCGCACGCTGCAGGAAATGCTCGAAGTCGACGGGTGCATCGTAGAGACTGCTGAAAACGGAGAGGAAGCCCTCGCGGCTCTCGGGCGAGCACACTTCGACTTGCTGCTCTCCGATGTCGTTATGCCGCAGATGGACGGTCACGAGCTTTATCAAAAAGTGCGAAAGAGCTATCCGGATATGCCTGTCTTGATGATGACCGCGTTTCACTACGACAAGGACCACATTATCAAACGCAGCCGCATAGAAGGTCTCGAAGGCGTGATCTTTAAGAAGCCCGTCGATCCCGAGCGTTTGCGACATACGATCGCGGAATCCGTGGCAGTCGCGCACAGGCGGGCCGAAGGCAAAAGTTAGGCCTTGGACGTGTCGGGCGCGAGTTCGGCGGCCGCTCAGGGTAGAGTGCCAGCACGGTAGGCTTCGCGACGATCACGTCGATCTAATTGTTAGGTAGGGTTAGGGTGCCTTGGCGACGCGCAACGCGATAATCGACCGAGAAATGATCCCCCAGTTGGCGCCTGCGATTAGAGCAGAGATCGCCTAAGGAATTTTCGTGTTTAAGACACTTCGCACTGAAATCGACGGATCCATCGGCCGGCTCGAACTCAATCGACCGGATAAATTGAATCCACTCTCGTCTGAGGCGCTTGAGGAGATCGCGTTAGCTGCCCGGTATTTCGATGAGGAGACCGAAGCGAAGGTGGTGATCGTTTCCGGCGCGGGGCGTGCTTTCTCCGCAGGTGCCGACCTTAAGAGCTTCGGGGGCAAACAAGACAAATCGACCCATGAGATCGCGGAGATCGGTCGCCGGATGGCGGAGTCGCTGGAATCGATGCGCGCATTGGCGATTGCGCGGATTCAGGGCTGGTGCGTCGGTGGTGGCCTGGTGCTCGCCGCGGCCTGCGATTTAAGAATCGCGAGCGTCGAGGCGAAGTTTTCGATTCCCGAGGTCGATCTAGGAATCCCGCTCGCCTGGGGAGGGATCCCGCGCTTGGTGAGAGAGTTAGGTCCCGCGCTAACCAAGGAACTGGTGTTGACGTGTCGGCCTTTTGATGCGAATGAAGCAAAGGCTGCCGGCTTCTTGAACCGCGTCGTCCCGGCGGATGCCCTTGACGCCGAAGTCGATGCCCTTGCCGCATCACTCGCTGCCAAGGCAGGCCACGCGCTCTTCTCGACGAAGCGCCACGTGAATGCGGTCACCGATCAAATGGTCGGGACGGGGCGAAGCTGGGCTGACGCGGACGGGCTCGTCACTGCATTCGTTGACGAAGAATGCGGGCAAATCCGCCGCGACTACTTGAAGATGCGGTCGAGCTAAAGACGGGATCGAGCTGCGTCGGGCCTAGCATGCGGGGCCCTCAGTAGGAGGGTCGCCCGGTCCTCATCCAGGGAGCCTTTCGCTTAGGGCGCGGGAGTGGGCGCCTGGTCGCCGACGATGCCAGCTTCACGGAAGCGCGCGTCGACTCCGAGCTGGAATTCCGGCGAAACCGAAAAGCTTTCCGCCTGGACTGCAGCCATTCCGTCTTGATTGATCGGTGGGCCGAGCTCAAGGAGCTTCTTTCCAACCGGAGACTCAAAAAAGGCGCCCATCTCCTTGAGTTCGGCTTCGCTGAAATGCTTCGCGTAGACCGGAGCCCAGAGTCGTGTGAGAACGTCGAGGTCTCCGAAGTGCTTGCCGAAAGCATCGAGTGCTTCCTCAAGCACGATGGTTTGCATCTGCTCAGTGACCTGCGCACCAGAATTCTGGATCGCCATGAGGGTTTCATTCGCGGCACCGTAGGCAACGTTTTCGCCGATGATCGCGACTGAGCCCTGAGACTCTAGGTACAGGCGCATGGCCTTTTTGTAGGAGTCAGAAACCTCGACGGCTGCCTCGGCCTTTGCTTCCCCCGCTTCGTGGTGATCGGCGAGTGCGCTCGTTGCAAAGGAGCAAAATGAGGCGGCGAGGATGGCGCCGAGGGCCATACTTTGGAGGGCTGTGAGCGGGAAGGTGGCGCGGGAAAACGAGAACATGTCGGGCTCCTGAAAAGCCGCGGTTGCGGCATGTACGATCCTGACTATTCGGCAGGGCCGGAAGACTTCTAGAGGGTATTTCGGAGGAGACTTATTTCTAAGGTCGATCCGGGCATACGCTTTTAAGGGTAAGCATCATAGGGGCAGTCCGGCCGTTCCGCCGCTCTTCGGGGGCTGCGCGCCGCGGGGGGCAGGGTTGCCGCGAGGGTGATGGCGCGCACTTCGATTGCACCGGCCTCGAGCAGGGCGTTCCCGGCCGCTTCGAGGGTGCTTCCCGTCGTCAGGACATCGTCGACCAACCCGATACGCAGATCGCGCTCGACCATAGGTCGGGCCCTGAACGCGCCCCCGACGTTTCGATGCCGCGCGATCCCGGCGAGTGAGGCTTGCGGTTGCGTGTGCCGAGTCCTGCGAAGACAGCTTGGATCGAAGGGGAGAGCCAGCCGCCGTGCGAGCCGCGTCGCGATCCAGTCTGCCTGATTGAATCCGCGTGTGCGAAAGCGATGGGGATGAATCGGAATACTGGTTACGAGGTCGAGGGTGCCGGCAAGTTGGTGGGAAAGCTGGTGGCCCAGAGCATCCACCAGCGAGTCGAGGGACCTAAGGATCGGAATCGACGGGCCGAAGACACCGGGTGCGTTCTTGAAGCCTGGCACCCAACGCCTTATGTGCGCTTCGTATCGAAGCAAAACATGGCACCTATGGAGAGGGCTTCCATTTGCTAGGCATCGCGGGCAAGCAGCATCGATACGACTAGACAGATCCGTCGAAGTCGAAGTTAGGTCGCCACATTTCGGGCAGCCATCCGCATGTCTCCACCAAGGCAACGCACCAAGACAAGCCGCGCAGAACGCTCGGTTTACTTGAGGATCTCCGATGTAAACGCCGCAGATCGTGCAATGGGTCGGAAGAATGGCCTCTATTAGACCCGTCGCCCAACCTCTCAATCTTGACCGTTTCGTGCGGCTTGGCAAGCTTGTCTGCTGCACCGATTCCCAGGAACCATCCGACATACTCATGCTTCATTTCGATCTCACGCGACGGGGGTCGTGTTAGTCGGGGCCGGATACGAATATGGGTAGAGAGAGGCGCAAAGAGAGGCGCAAAGAGAGGCGTAGAGAGAGGCGCAAAAAGAAGCGCAAAAAGAGATCGGTCTACGCGGTGGGATCTGCGCTTCCGTTGTCTTCGTCTTCGTCTTCGTCGCTGTTGATGGCGCTGTTGATTTCTTCGTCCTCGACGCTGGCGATTGCCGGGGAGGGGTTTGGGTCGACCCCTTCAATTCCGACATCAATCCGCTTGGCGTCGCGCCAGAGACGCTCGAGGTCATATTGCTCACGAGTCTCAGGGTCGAAAACGTGGACGATCGCATCGTTGCAGTCGATCAGGACCCAATTGCCTTCATCGAGACCTTCGACGCCGAGTGGTGGCTCTCCATGTCCCTTGAGTGCATGAACGATTGCTTCTGAAATGGACCGGACCTGGCGATCTGAACGGCCGGTCAGGACGATGAAGGAATCCGCGTACGACGTGAGGGCGCGCATATCGAGAGCGATGGGGATTTCAGCCTTCACCTCGAGCGCCGCTTCAATAATCCAGCGTGCTTTTTGCTTCGGATCTGTGGGATCCACGGATTGTCTCCTCTCGCGGCCTCCGTGTGGAGTGCCGCGGCGTTGCTCTGGCCGGACGCGAGTCGCCTCGTAGATAGACGGGGGCGGGCGCTTGTTTAGGCATTATCGAGCGGCTTTTGACCATAGCGCTCGCTGACCTCGATGGGTTCCCGAATTGTTTCGGGGACTAGGAAACGGATCGAGCGACCCGCTCGGCAAGCTTCTCGAATCTTGCTCGAGGAGATGTCGAGAGCCGAAATGGGAACGAGGTCTATTCGAGTGCCGGCTTCGTGATGAACCGCGCTTTGGCCGTCTTCAGATAAGGTATAAAGATCGCGTGCCACGGGCGGCATTCTATCAGCAAGGCTCGCGAGCTGACCCGGAGGTCTAGTCATGACGGCCAAGTCGGTCAGGCCGAAAATTCCCTCTGGATCGCGCCATTCGCCCATCTCGGCATAGGCATCCTCGCCCAAGATAAAGACCATCTTCCGTCGCCCTGTCTCGCGATCGCGAATCGCGCGTAACGTGTCGACTAGATACGAGCGCCCCTCCCGATCGATCTCGATCCGATCGACGGAGAAAGACTTTTGCGCCGCGATCGCGAGCTCAACCCATTCGAGGCGTTGTTCGGCGCTGGCGATCGGATCGTTTTGATCGCCATCTTTGTGTGGCGGCGTATGACTCGGAATGAAGAGCACGCGTCCGAGATCGAGCGCCTCACAAACTTCTTCTGCTGCCCGGAGATGACCCAGATGAATGGGGTTGAAAGTGCCTCCGAAGAGCCCAATTCGTCCGGCGTTCATTGGAGATCCCGTTGATCGCGCCCGCGATTAGGCTCGGCAAATGAAGAGTTCATCCCCGAAGCTGCCCGTCCCCCATCAAGATGAACTTGCGGGTCGTGAGTCCTTCGAGGCCCATGGGGCCGTAGGCGTGGAGCTTGGAGGTCGAAATTCCAATTTCAGCGCCGAGGCCTAACTGGAATCCGTCAGAGAAACCTGTGGCGCAATTCACGCCGACCGTCGAGGAATTCACGCGTCGCAGCCAATTCTGGCTGTTGGTGTAATTCTCGGTGACGATGATCTCAGTATGGTCGGAGCCGTAGGTACGGATATGTTCGATTGCCGCGTCCATCGAATCGACGACGCGAACCGCTAAAACCGGCGCAAGAAATTCTTCGGCCCAGTCGGCTTCTGCGGCAGGGACAGCATCTCCGAATAATTCGCAAGTGGTTGCGCAGCCACGGATTTCAACGCCGTGTTCGTGCAGATTCTTAAGGACGTTAGGCAGCACAGTGGCTGAGGCGCCTCTGTGGCAAAGCAGTGTCTCTAGGCCGTTGCAAACGGGCATCTGTCGCAGCTTTGATTCATGCACAATTCCGACGGCCATGTCGGGATCGGCTGATTCGTCAAGGAAGACGTGACATACGCCAGCATCATGAGCGATGACCGGAATCGTCGATTCGGCGATGACCTTTCGGATTAGGCCGGAGCCGCCGCGGGGAATCACGAGATCAATCGAATCGTTCAGCTTAAGCATCACGTCTATGGCTGCGCGATCCGTCGTGGGCAAAATCGTGATCGCGTCCTCGGGAATCCCGGTATCACGTGCCGCTGCTCGAAGCTCGCAGCCGAGCGCTTGGTTGGAATGAAACGCTTCAGTCCCGCCGCGCAGCACTACTGCGTTGCCCGCCTTCAGGCAAAGCGCCGCCGCATCTACCGTTACATTAGGTCGCGATTCGTAGATCATCGCGATTACGCCGAGCGGAATCGCCATTTGACCAACGCGCAACCCGTTTGGCCGAACGCTGTGGTTCGAAATACGCCCGACGGGATCAGGTAGGGCGATTACGTCCAGGAGCCCCTGGATCATATCGGCCCATTTGCCGTCAGAAATGCCGAGTCGATTGCGCATCGTTTCGGGCACGCCCTTTTCGGCAGCAGCCTGAACGTCTCGCTCGTTCGCGGCCATGATGCGGTCGCGAGCAGCTTCGAGGCGCTCCGCAGTTCGGGCGAGCCAAGCATTCTTGTCCTGGGTAGAGAGCTCGCCCATCCGCTCGCTCGCGATTCGCGCGCGTCGTGCCAGCTCGCGAATTTCGCTCTCGAGCGCGGCGTCAGGAATGATTGCGGAGGAGTCAGTGCTCGCGTCGGACATATCGGATTTCTCGAAAAAGAGTGGGGGGTTAGTACTCGTTGCCTTTTTTTGGCTGTTGTTCTGTATGTCTCGCGGGATGCCGTCTGGGATCCACGTTTGATGGACAGGGGAGAGGCCTTGGAAAAGTGTTATTGGCTACTCGTGTCCTACGAGGACGAGATCGTCGCGATGAATGATCTCCTCGCCGTTGGAGTATCCTAGCACTCGGATTATTTCCTTCGTCGATTGACCCGCGAGAGCGGAAACGTCCTTAGACGAATAGCCGACAAGACCTCGCGCGACCTCGCGTGCCGATTCGTTCACGCAGCTGACGGAATCACCGATGTCGAAGCGGCCTTCGACGCGCAAAACACCCGCGGGCAACAGGCTGCCCCCACGTTTTTCGAGGGCGGTCGTGGCACCCTTGTCGATGACGATGCGCCCGCGCGTCTTCGCGGTAAAAGCGATCCAATGCTTGCGTACGTGCAGCCGTTCGGCGGGAGCGAAGAGCGTTCCGTGGATTTCACCGGCGATCAGCTTCTGAAGCACGTTGCTGGTTTTGCCGTGGCACAAAACAGTGGCGGCGCCTGACCGTGCGGCGGTCTGTGCGGCCTGGAGCTTCGTGATCATACCCCCGCTGCCAAATCGTGTGCCTGCGCCGCTGGCGGCGGATTCGATTTTTGGTGTTATGCGATCGACTGTGCGAATCAAAGGCGGTACGGGTTTGCCCGTTTCGGGTGCTCGCTCGTAGAGGCCTTCGACGTCGGTAAGGATAACTAGCAGATCGGCCTCGACCGCATTAACGATCGTTGCGGCGAGGTTGTCGTTATCTCCGAAGCGAATTTCTTCCGTGGCAACCGTGTCGTTCTCGTTAACAATCGGCACAACGCCAAGTCGCAGTAGTTCGAGAATAGTGTGCCGTGCATTCATGAAGCGCGTGTGTTCTTCGAGGCCCAAGCGGGTAAGAAGGACCTGCCCGACATGGCATCCACGCTTGGCGAAGCGGCGCTGATAGAGCTCTATTAGGCCGATCTGTCCTACAGCGGCCGCGGCCTGCTTTTCCCGAACAGACTCGCCGGAATGA
>DGPZ01000194.1:0-56416 GCA_002390675.1 Deltaproteobacteria bacterium UBA4427 | reverse complement strand
CCGTCTCGCGTCAGCGTGCTTGTGCCGACTTTGAGGACGATCCGGTGGGCTTTGGTGATTGCAGCCCAATGGCTCTGATCGTTCATGGCTTCGCTCCCGCTTTGCCCACCTGCCCGCTCTTGGCGCTGGTCTTAGATGCTGCTGCTTCCTCTGCCAATCGCTCCGCTTCTCGTTCGGCCTCGACCGCTTCGAAAGCTTCGATTAGCAAGTTGTCGAGTCCCTGACTGGCTGCGGAAGAGATCCGCCGAACCTCAATCCCGCGGTCCTTGAGAGAAGCCAGCAAATCCGCCACGAGAGACTCGTCATGGATTAGGTCGCCCTTGCTCAGTACGACGATTTCTTGGCGTTCAAGCAAGTCGGCCTGATAGCGGCCGAGCTCATGCCGAATCGCGTCGTAGTCGGCGAGGAGGTCTCGACCCTCAACGAGCATTGCTTCTAGGTCGAGTAGGTGGACTAGCACTCGTGTGCGTTCAACGTGGCGCAGGAATTGATGACCTAGGCCCGCACCGTCGCTCGCGCCTTCGATTAGGCCCGGGATGTCGGCAACGACTATCCGTCGCTCATCTCGTTCGACGACGCCGAGAGAGGGGACGAGCGTCGTGAAGGGATAGTTAGCAACGCGGGGACGTGCTGCAGATATACGGCTGAGAAGGGTCGACTTGCCGGCATTGGGAAAACCAATGAGGCCGACGTCGGCCATTAGCTTGAGAGAGAGCCGTAGCAGTTGTGATTGTCCGGCTTTACCCGGTGTCGCAAAATCAGGTGCCTGGCGCGTGGATGTCTTGAAGCGCGCGTTCCCGAGACCGCCCATCCCGCCTCGCGCGACTACGAACCTTTGGCCGTGTTCGGTGAGGTCGGCAATGAGTTCGGGCTCGGCACCTTCTTCTTGAGGTTCGAGGCCGGAGTCTTCTTCATCCTCGAAGTCGAACGGGAGTTCGAAAACAAGCGTGCCTACAGGGACGTGAATTTCGACATCTTCTCCCGAGGCGCCCTTCCTGTCGGAGCCGCCGCCCTTGTCGCCGCTCGGAGCTTTGATCTTCTTAGCGCCCTTGAAGTCGAGCAGCGTACCGACGTTCGAATTGGCGACCAGAATGACGTCGCCCCCCCGTCCCCCGTCGCCGCCGTTCGGCCCGCCATTAGAGACGAACTTCTCGCGCCGGAATGCAACGATCCCGCTGCCACCGGACCCGGAGTGGACCTCGACCTCAACTTCATCGACAAAAAGATTGGAGTGCTTCATGGCTTAGCGGTCGCGGAATGGGCCCAGTGCAAAAGGCGCCGTGTTATGGGTCGTGAGTTGATGTTCCATGGGTTCGACCTGTTAGTCGGTTGACCCAAAAAAAGACGCGCTCCCAACCCCTTCGATGAAGAGGACGGAAGCGCGCGTTATTCGATCTTGAGGACGCCTTCTGCCGAAACCGGGAGAAGGTTAGAAGAGCGAAGGGCTCTTCTGTCCTGCGTCTCTTTTAACGACTCTATTCAGAGTCTACGTGGGCCATCGTACGGCCACGCGAGATGCCGTATCGGACGGTGCCCGTCTTGAGCGCGAAGAGCGTGAAGTCCCGGCCGAGGCCGACGTTCTGTCCCGGATGGATCTTAGTGCCGACCTGCCGAACGAGGATTGTTCCGGCGTTGATATCTTGGCCGCCGAAGACCTTCATTCCGCGTCGCTGACCATTGGAGTCGCGACCATTCCGCGAACTGCCCTGTCCTTTTTTATGTGACATTGATCTTTGTCCTCATTCGTCTTCGATGGCTTCTGTCTCAAAACTTCTTGGAAGAAGAGAGTTGGAAGGTTCTTCGAAAAGAGCTGATTGGAAGTATTAGCCCGAGATGCCGTCGATGCGGATTTCGGTGTAGTCCTGTCTGTGTCCCTGGCTGCGGCGGTAGCCCTTACGTCGCTTCATTTTGAAGACACGAATCTTGGCTCCGCGGCCCTGAGCCACGATTGTTCCGTTCACGCTTGCGCCATCGACGGTCGGGGCGCCGATTTTAATGTCGCCCTCTCCGCCAATCATGAGCACATCCTCAAGCGTGATCGAAGCACCTACCTCACCCGAGAGTTTCTCAACACGCACTGAGCCACCGGGGCTCACGCGATATTGCTTTCCACCGCTACGTACGACGGCGTACATAATCGACCTCTTACCTGTCTAACTGTCCTGATAGACAGCTTGTCGGCGATCGCGAGGATCGCCTTGGGGATTTAATACGGAAGGGGCACACTTCGCTGTCCATCACACAACACACAACGAGTCGGCGGTTGCCGAAGCGCTGTTGCGAGGTGTAGTGGGTGTGATCAGCGGGTGTAATCCATCCGGGGGGACCTGATTTCCGAGGAGGGCCATGACCGTGGTCCGGCGGCTCAATCGGAGCGCGAGATTATGCTGGATTCCTCTTCCGAGTCAACGGTTTGGGCCGGATCTACGGCTTCCTCGCTCGACTCTGCAAGAGCTTTGACTGCCGCTTCTGCGGCAGGTTTTCCGATTCCCGAGGGGGCTTTGGGAGCAGGCGCGACTTTCGGGGCTGCGCCAGCCACCGCTGCGGTTTTCTTTTTCACGGCTGCAGCCTTTTTCCTCGCTGCTGGAGCCTTCTTCTTCGCCGGTGCGGCTGGGCTAGCCGCGACTGCTGGAGCCGGATCCGCCGACGCTTCTTGCGCCGGGACGAAATCCATCGTCTCGGAGTCGAGCCGCTCGTAGATTGCTGCCGCTCGGGCCGCATCGGATTTCACCCGAGTTGATTCACGACCAGGAGAACGAGGCACGGGCTTCGCGGCAGGCTTTGCCTCACCCGCATCCGTTGATTCCGTTTTGGCCGGTTCCGCCACGTGCGTTTTTTTGGTCATGCTGGGGGGGCTGGCGGGCGTTCGGGCACCCGAAGCGCTGGCTTTCGGAGTCGCGTCAGCCACAGGCTTGTTTGAGTTCCCGAGAGGCTTCCGCTCTTCGTCATGCACGATTTGGTCGTCATCGTCGAGAGACATTCGCTCGTACTGACCCTGCGGGATTGCCCTCTTTGGCTTCGCCGGAGCCGCCGCTGCGAGAGCGCCAACCGGTTCGGCAGATGGAGTCACTGTCTTGGTCTCGGAGCTGTCGCTCGCCGTCGCGGACTCGTTCGACTCTTCGTTGCCGTCCGTCCGTCCACGCCCTCGTCGCCGACCACGCTTTGCGCCGCCGCCGTCTTCCTTCTTGGCTTCGGCTTTTTTCTTTTCCTTCTCCTCCTTATCTGCCGCAGCGCGAGTGTCCGGATGGACATCGTTCAACCAGCAGAGCTCAAATTCGGCAGGAGGGCCCGCTTCGAGGACCGTCAGCTCATACTGTTCCTGATGCATTCCGGGACGTGCGCGGACTTCGATGTCGTGGCCGATGTCTTCGGAGAGCTGTGCCATGGCCGGCTTTGATCCAGCGAGAAGCTCCGCGGCGACGTGGGGGTTCACGGAAACCGCAACCTTGCGACCGCGTAGCTTCGGCAGGTGCTTGCGTATCTCTCGTATCGCGCGAAAGGCGACGCTTTCGCGAGACAACACATAACTGCGTCCCTCGCAGTGACTGCACGGCTCGCATAACGTCTGCACGAGATTTTCGCGCGTTCGCTTGCGGGTCATCTCGACGAGGCCAAGTTCGGAGATCTTTAGGATATTCGTACGAGACTTGTCGGCACGTAGCGCATCCCCAAGCGCGCGATAGACCTTCTCGCGGTTGCCTGCGGACTCCATGTCGATGAGATCGATAATGATGAGGCCGCCGAGGTTTCGAAAGCGCAGCTGGTGCACGACTTCTTGTACGGCCTCCAAGTTGGTCTTGAAGACCGTCTCTTCGAGATCGCGCTTGCCGACGAAGCGGCCCGTGTTTACGTCGATTGCGGTGAGCGCCTCGCTCTTGTCGATGACGAGAGAGCCGCCGCTCTTCAGCCAAACTTTGCGTTCGAGGTTTGCGTTGATTTGGGACTCGAGGTCAAAGCGTTCGAAGATCGGAAGCGACTCTTCATAGAGCTCGACCGCAGGTTTCGGGTCCGCAACGAAGCGGTCGACGAAGCTCTGAATGTGTTCATAGAGCGGCTTGCTGTCCGCGATGATTCGCTTGGTGTCGTGGCCGGCGAGATCCCGGACGACGCGCAGCGGTAGGTCGTGCTCAGAGTAGAGCATGGCGGGCGCGGTGGTCTCGGCGTGGCGATGCTGAATCGCCGCCCAGACGGTCGCGAGATACCGGATGTCGGCTTCGAGATCGGCTTCGCGGACGCCGTCACCGGCTGTGCGAATGATGAAACCAAGATTTTTCGGTCGCAGGCGTTCGACGATCTCTCGCAGGCGCCTTCGCTCTTTGTCTGATCCGATGCGGCGGGACACCCCGACGCGGCGCGACCAAGGCGTGAGAACCAAGTGGCGTCCGGGAATCGAAATGCTGGATGTGATGCGAGCGCCCTTAGTACCAATCGGCTCTTTGGCGATCTGCACGATGATCTCTTGGCCTTCGCGGAGCACCGTATCGATGCGCGGCGGAGCCGCGCGTCCACGGCCGCGTCCACCACCACCGCTTTTTCCGCGTCCGCCCTTAGGTTCGCCATCGGTCTCGCCGGTGGTGAGGGTGCTTTCGAAGTAGTCGCCTACGTAAAGAAAGGCTGCCTTCTCAAGGCCGATATCGACGAAGGCTGCCTGCATGCCGGGAAGCACGCGACTAACCTTCCCCTTCACGACGTTTCCTACGACGCTCTTGTCTCGATCTCTTTCGATGTGCAGTTCAGCGAACTGCTTGTCTTCTAGTAACGCGACTCGAGTTTCGCCGAGCTCCGCGTTGATGATGATTTCGTTTTGCATCGTTCCGCCTATAGGCGGCCCTTTGGTTTCTTCGGTCCATTCCGAATAGGAGCTTTCCTGCTCGGATGTTGGACGTGCGAAACTGGGTCGGTCCGCCTGGCTGGCGAGATCGATCGAATTCGATTCTCTTCGACATTAGAGAGTGTCGTTTGGCTTGCCTCGATCCGTCGCGCGCGCGCTCTTGAGAGTGGGCGATCGGTCGTGGTGGGTGCTGACTGTTAGTGGGTCTTCTAGACCGGGCTACTCGAAGCGTGTGGGTTTGCGTACCTCACACGTGGACATCGACGCGCTCTTACTCCCTTATATTGCAGCCGGCGGTTCGTGCCGGAGGCATGTTGGATGTCGACTGTGAAAATCAAATCGATGACTCGCACTTTGGGTTTGTTTAGTCGTCAAAAGTTTTGTTCTATCCGACCGGTCACATTTGGATCGATGGGAGGTGCGGCTCGCTTCTTTTTTCCCGCATTGCGTGCAGGTCGTGAGGAGTGAACTGCGTCGTGTTGGTACGTTCGTGTTTCGGCTTGTCGAGTACGTGTCAGTTGAAGGATTCTCGAGTAGTCAGCAGCACCCCGCCGCTGTCCGAATCCCTCGGGTGATCTAAATCGTTTTCGCTCGGAGTGGGCTGGCTCTCGCTTTCGAATGGCGGGCGCTGCTACCACTTGAGGCTCAAACCTCGATTCGAATCGTCGCGGGACATTCCCACTGCGGATTCGAGTGTCGGGATAAGCGATACTCGCGACGTGTCAACTCAAGCTCAATCGAAGTGCGACGGTCGAAGTTGGGCCTTTCTTCCATGTACCTGCCCGGGCGGTAAGCTCTCGTCAGGCGAATGCCTTTCATAGAGAGCGAGTGCCCAAGTGGGTACGACAACCTCGGATCCAGCCGCTGAGGTCGAGTGACACCAACGAATTTGATCCAGAACACGCGCCGGCATGGCCGTGTAGAAATCTAAGGTGAGAGTCATGGATTCGGAGCCAAAGGTCAACTCGGATCCTCGCCGGAGCCTGCCCTCGGTAGATCGCCTGACACGTAAGGTCCTGGATCAGAACGACGGTTTGCCGGAGTGGGCAGTCGCACAGGCGGCACGTGGATCGATCGAAGCGCTACGCGATCGAATTTCCCAGGGGGAATTCGAAACCGCCGAAGAAGTGCCAACCGCCGACTTTCTCGCCGTGCAGGTCGCCGCTGCAGCCGGCGTGTTGTCTCTACCCCACCCTCGTCCGGTTCTGAATGCGACCGGCGTGCTTTTGCATACGAATCTCGGGCGAGCTCCCCTTGCTGAGGCAGCCGCGGACGCAGTCGCTCGCTCTGCCGACGGTTACTCGAATCTCGAATTGGACCTGGATACGGGGAAGCGCGGATCTCGGATGGGCGGGCTTGAAGCGAAGCTGCTCGCGCTATCCGGCGCCGAGGCGGCCCATGTCGTCAACAATAATGCCGCCGCGCTACTGCTGGCGCTCAATACCTTGGCGCTTGGCCAGTCCGTTGTCGTCTCTCGCGGTGAACTCGTTGAAATCGGCGGCTCATTCCGCGTGCCCGCGATCATGGAGCGCGCGGGCGTTGATCTCCGTGAGATAGGGACGACGAATCGTACGCATCTTGAAGACTATGCCGAGGCGATCGATGCGAAGACGGCTCTCCTGTTGAAGGTCCACCGCAGCAATTTCGAACAGCGCGGTTTTGTCGCCGAGGCGGATATCAGCAAGCTCGCCGCGTTGGCTCATTCTCGGCGAATACCGTTTGTCGAAGATCTGGGCAGCGGCACTTTGATAGATCTCACGCGAAATGGTCTTCCAGCAGAAGCCTATGCGCCAGGGCGACTGCGCTTGGGCATCGATGTCGTGTGTTTCTCCGGTGACAAACTGATCGGTGGACCGCAGGCGGGCATCGTGATCGGTAAGAAGAAATACATTGATGCGATGCGGAAAAATCCACTGGCTCGCGCGCTTCGAGTCGACAAACTCACCGTCGCGGCTTTGGATGCGACCCTAGATCTAATGCTCGACGCGTCACGCGCGGACGAGATTCCGGCGATCGCAGGGCTGCGTGCGACAGAAGCGGATCTAAAGCCTCGCGCCGCCGCATTGGCTGAGATCGTTACGCGAGTTGTTCACGAGGCTGCACCTTCTATATGGAAGGTGGAACTGCGAGACAGCGAGTCCGCCGTTGGCGGCGGATCGCTTCCCGAGCTCGTTTTGCCCGGATGGGCGGTGGTGCTCGCAGGAGGGTCGGTGCAGTCGGTCTTCGATCGGCTGAGGGAAGCCCCGACTCCCTTGCTTGCTCGCGTTCGCGACGACGCAATTTGGCTGGATGTTCGGACATTACGCGATCGCGACTTTGAGAAGGTCGGTGACACGCTGGCGTTCGCGCTCACACCCTAGGCACCAAAACGTTGGATTGTGTTAGCGATCGGGGAGCTTCAAGTCCCAGGTGCGTTGATTGACCCCGGGGGTTCGGGTAGATTGAGTACTACCCCCCGCTAGTCCCCTCCAAGGGTCGCTCGTGAAAGCGCGCGCCCGACCGCATTTCGGCGCAGCCCCGCGGCCTAATAAGGTCGTGAAGACGCACCGTATGCAAGAGAGGCGAACGTGAGATCGACGACCGGCGTTCCGCGCCATGCGTCCCCGATCGGGGGGCCTGCTCCAAGTCGACCGGCCCCGGCCGGGCCGAGACTGCTTGCTATGGGCGGCGGTAAGGGCGGCGTTGGTAAGACGTTCGTCACCGCAAACCTAGCAACGTCCCTCGCACGACTCGGTAAACGTGTAATCGTCGTCGACGTGGATCTTGAAGGTGCGAATCTCCACACGTGCCTCGGTGTGCCGACGCCACAGAGAAGCCTCGCGGATTTCGTTTCCGAGCGCGTCGAAGATTTGGCCAAGCTCGTCGTCGATACTCCGGTCCCTAACCTTCAATTGATCGGTGCCACACATGGCAACTTGGCTGATGCACAGCCGAGTCATTTGCGCCGCGTGCGGCTCTTGCGCGGGCTGCGTCAACTCGACGCAGATATCGTGATGCTCGATTTGGGGGCTGGTTCTCACGCCTCTGTCCTTGACTACTTCCTCGTTTCTGACGACGGTATCCTGGTGCTTCAGCCCGAGCCGACCTCCGTCGAGAATGCGTACACGTTCTTGCGCGCCGCATTTTATCGACGCATGCGTCTCGCGATGGTTGGCCATGGCGTTCGTCAACTGGTCACAATGGCCATGGATCAGCGAAACGAGCGCGGCATTCGGACGCCCCTCGACCTGCTGCGGGAAATCGAAGCAGCGGATACTGCCGAGGGACATCGCTTTGTGGAGACGATGCGCGTGTTCCGCCCGCGCATCATTGTGAACGGTGTGCGAACAGCCGAAGACGTGAAGCTTGGCTTCTCGGTCTCGAGTGTCTGTAAAAAATATTTTGGAGTCGAGGCGGAATACCTCGGATATGTGAACTTCGACGATGAGGCCCGGCAGTCGGTCTCCATGCGTCGACCGATCGTGGATTTGCGGCCCGATGCCGATGTCTCAATCTATCTACAACGGATTGCTCGCAAGCTGTTAGGCCTTCCCTCCACCTCGGCGGCCGGCGGCCGACAAGATGCGGGCGTTCCTGGCTATCCATCCGGAGGGAAACGATGAGAGGGATCGACGAGCTCGACTATTACGAGCTACTCGAAGTCGCACGCAACGCTACTGGGGCGGAACTCGACCGCGCTTACCGCACCGCGCATGACACTTATGCGAACGGTTCGCTCGCAATGTATTCGGTTTTCGAGAGTCGCGACGCGACGGAAATTCGCTCGCGATTTGATGAAGCCTATCGCGTGCTTTCAGATGCTGAGCTCCGCGAAGCGTACGATGCCGAGATTCCCGCTGAGACGAAGCGGACTGGCAGTGACGCATTTCGCGATGTGGTGGATGCGGCCTCGGTGCCTGGGGGCGCAGAAATGGGACACTACGAGCAGCGTGAGTTGGCGGGCTTCGATCCAGTCGAGCAGCTCTCACCTCTGGATGCAGCGGTTGAAGAATACGATGCACTCGAGGATGACGGGAGCGGGGAGTTTGATGGCGTTCGATTGCGTCGAAACCGACTTTTCCGTGGGTATGAGTTGGAGCAGATCGCAGATGTGACGAAGGTCAGCCGCACGCATTTGCGGAATATCGAAGAAGAGAACTTCGGAGAGCTTCCTGCGGACGTTTATGTTCGCGGTTTTGTGACGGCCTACGCGCAGACGATCGGTCTCGATCCGCGAGTTGTCGTGCCTAGTTATATGGCACGGGTGCAGGGCTCGCGAAGCACGGCAGCAAGGGGTGGCTTCCTTGCGCGCCGTTAGGCGATGCATACGGACGACACTTCATGAGCGAATCTGAAAACGATGCAGAGGGCGATTCGTCGGCGACGAGCACGGATGTGCTTTTTTTTGAAGTCGATGAAGCCAGTATGGGCATTCGTGTTGATGCTTGGGTTGCTGAGCTGACTGGGGTTTCGCGAGCGCAGGTTCGGCGCTGGATCGATGCAGGACGTGTCTTGGTAGCGGGTGCCAAGGTGCGCGCGAGCTATCGAGTCTCGTTAGGCGACTCTATTGAGGCGCGACCGATCGAAGCTGTTGAGATGGAGCTGACGCCGGAAGCGATTCCGCTCGATGTGCTCTATGAGGACGAAGACCTGATCGTGATCGACAAGCCTGCGGGCCTCGTCGTTCATCCTGCGCCCGGGCATCCGAACGGAACCCTCGTCAACGCGTTGCTGAATCACTGTGGAGACCTTGCCGGGATCGGCGGCGTTTTGCGTCCCGGTATCGTGCATCGCCTCGATCGCGGCACATCGGGCGTGCTCGTTGCTGCAAAAAACGATGCGGCACATCAGGCCTTGTCGACGCAATTTGCCGAGCATTCAATCGATCGTGTTTATAGAGCGTTAGTTCGCGGGCTTCCGCGCGCCGACGAAGGTCGTATCGATCGCCCGATCGGTCGGCACCCGCGAGACCGCAAGCGTATGTCGGTGGTGACTAAAGCCGGGCGAGACTCGATTACTAACTGGCGTGTAACTCGCCGCTTCCGCGATTCAACCGTGAGTGAACTCGAGGTGCATCCAGAGACGGGCCGCACGCATCAGATTAGAGTGCACCTCTCTGCTGCTGGGCTGCCCTTGGTAGGTGACGTCATTTACGGAAGGGCGCGCGGGCGAGATGCCTTGTTAGGTCGTCCTGCGCTTCATGCCGCGCACTTAGGGTTTGAACATCCTCGAAGCGGCAAGCGGATGGGCTTCGATTCGGTCATGCCGGATGATTTGCTCGAATGGATGGCTGAACTCGGAGACGCGGAGTCTCCGGAGTGACGGCCTCGGCGCTTTTGCCCCTTGTTGATCCCATCCTAGGGAGGCTCGGAATTGAGCATGGCTTCGGGCAAAGAGAGACGGCGGCGCCCCAGGGCACTTCGTTTCGTAAACAAGTTCACGGCACCAACGTTTCGGTTGCGACGGAATCCCGCGCGACAGATGAGCCAGCGGATGCAGTGGTGACATGCTTGGGCGGTGTGAGTGTGGGGATAGTGACCGCGGATTGCGTGCCGATTCTAATCGCTACTGAGAACGGCATTGGCGTGGCAGCAATTCACGCCGGCTGGCGAGGACTCGCCGCGGGTGTGATCGAGGCGGGCGTCGAGAAGCTTCGCGCCGAAGCCGGTCAAAGGAGTCTTGTCGCCGCAATTGGACCGGCGGCTCGAGGCTGCTGCTACGAAATTGATGAGCCGGTTTGGCTCGGGTTGGGCGCACGATATGGGGCAGCGCTAGAGGATGAAGCGATCCTTCGTCCGACTGAGGCGGGGCATGCGATGTTGGATCTGGCGGCTCTGGCGGCTCGCGCACTTAATAAGTGTGGCTTAAAGGCAACAAAAATTGGTCATACCCATTGCCTATGCACAATTTGCTCACCCGATCGTTTCGAGTCGTTCAGGCGAGAGGGGGCGACCGCTGGCCGGCTACGGCACTTCATCCGTTCGAAAGCGGCCAGTTCCGGACAGGGTTGACAGTCTCAGGGGGTCCCCGTAGATTGATTTTCTATCGCTAGCGCCGGCCCCTTGCCGGATTGCTTCCGCCGAAGCTGCCCCGAATTGTTCTTGAATACCGCTCCACGCCAGGATTGGATTCCCGCCGGGTCGCTAGGCAACCGAGAACTTTCCTTATATTTAGGACTAGTCAGGTCGATGGGCTTAATGTTCTCCATCTAATGCTTCATTTGGCTTCGCTTAGCGAGCTGCAAAGCTAGAGGGCCGCGACAAGCGGCAGCGTCGTTGGATTCAGGTTCCCCGCTCAATTGAGCGTGCCCCTGAGCCCGGCATACGTGCAGAAGGCCAGTCCAAGCTTCTCCCCAAGCACCCGTTCCCTTTTGATCCAGTCCGGAGACCTTCGCGGGATTCTTGCGACGAGTTCCTTACTGCCTACCGCCTGAGCGAATTGCGATCCAGCACTTCGCCCATTTCCTCCAGACTTACCGGTGCCGCTCGAGGCGCCTCCCGCCAAATTTCTCGACGTTTCAGCCCGACGGTCCCGCAGCGGATCGAAACCGTTCCAATCACGGCGTCGTTCGAGACCCTCTAATTCCCTGGACCATTTTAAGAATCCCACTGATGAAGATCCCCAGAATGATCAGACACTCGATCAGAAGAGAGATGCCACGTGAGTAGCGAGCACCGCGCGCCCGACTCGAAAGACGGCGGAGGATCCCAGCAGAATCGCAATCGACGCGGTCGGGGTCGTCGGTCCCGCAACTCCGGAGGAAGCAGTGGCAATCGCGGCAACCGCGGTGGCGGTGGCGGTGGCGGCGAAGCGAAGCGCGACTATCTGCCGAGCGATGCGGAGTTGGCTGAGGAAGAAGCCTCGCTTGATGCCCAGCTCGACGACGGTGCGGAAACAATCATTGTTAGTGAGCTTAAGGCGAAGACGATGCCACAGCTGGTCGAAATGGCCGCTGAGATGGACGTCGGAAATTCCAGTGGTCTTCGCAAGCAGGATCTGATCTTCGCGATCTTGAAGTCACAGACAGCAAAACGAGGCAAGATTTTCGCCGAAGGCGTACTCGAAATTCTTCAGGATGGCTTTGGCTTCCTGCGCGCTCCGGACCAGAACTATCTAGCTGGTCCAGACGACATCTATGTATCGCCGTCGCAGATTCGACGATTCAATCTTCGGACCGGGGACTCTGTCGAAGGTCACGTGCGACCGCCGAAGGAAGGCGAACGCTATTTCGCGCTTTTGAAAGTTTCGACGATTAACTTTGATGATCCGAAGAAGGCGAAACAGAAGATCCTCTTCGACAGCCTCACCCCTCTTTACCCCGAAGAGAAGTTCAAGCTCGAGACGAAGACCGGCGGCATGACGACGCGGATCATCGACTTGATTGCGCCAATCGGAAAAGGCCAACGCGCCCTGATCACGTCGCCGCCTAAGGCTGGTAAGACCATGTTGTTGAAGGATATCGCGAACGCGATCGCCGAAGGCAATCCCGAGGTTTACCTGATCGTCCTACTGATCGACGAGCGGCCGGAAGAAGTGACGGACATGCAGAGGACTGTGAAGGCTGAGGTGATTTCCTCGACCTTCGACGAGCCGGCGACGCGTCACGTGCAGGTCGCTGACATGGTGATCGCGAAGGCCAAGCGACTTGTTGAGCATGGTCGCGACGTCGTGATTTTGCTCGACTCGATTACGCGACTCGCCCGTGCGCATAATACGGTCGTGCCCCACTCAGGAAAGATTTTGTCTGGTGGTGTCGACTCGAACGCATTGCATAAGCCGAAGCGATTCTTTGGTGCAGCGCGAAACGTGGAAGAGGGCGGCAGCCTAACGATTGTCGGAACGGCCTTGATTGACACCGGCTCGCGAATGGACGAAGTCATTTTCGAAGAATTCAAAGGCACAGGTAATTGCGAAATCGTGCTCGACCGAAAGCTGGCCGATCGTCGGACCTACCCGGCCATGGATATCAATCGCTCCGCGACCCGTCGTGAAGAACTTTTGATGGACGAAAAAACACTTAATCGTATGTACATCCTGCGGAAGGTGCTCTCGCCACTATCGCCCGTCGACTCCATGGAGTTCTTGATGGGTAAGATCGAGCAGTCCGATGACAACGATGCCTTCTTGGAGTCGATGAACTCCTAACCGCGGACCGCTGGCATCTTCTTGGAATCTCTTCTCGACGCAGTCGGTATTTCTGGGTTCGCTTTCGTGCTGATTTTCGCGGCCGCATTCCTTGGGGCGCTCGTTCAAGGCTCAATCGGTTTCGGATTGAACCTAATCGTCGTGCCGGTGATCGCGCTGTTTCGGCCTGAAGCGCTGCCCGGGGCAGCGATCGTTCTCGCGCTGCCTATGACGTTGGGAAGTGCCGCGCGCGAATGGGCGCATGTCGATCAAAGTGCGCTGTTGTGGGCAACGCTCGGTCGACTTCCGGGAATCGGAATCGGCATCTGGATCGTGACTGTGCTTGATGCCGAGGCGCTTGCGCTGGCGATCGGTGCAACAGTGATCTTCGCCGTCGTGATAAGTCTGGCTTCTCCAACGATTCAGATCACGCGCTCGTCGCAAGCGGCTGCGGGTTTTATGGGTGGAGTGATGGGGACATCATCCTCGATAGGTGGTCCTCCGCTTGCTCTCTTATATCAGCATTCAGCAGGCCCGGTCATTCGCTCGACGTTGGGTGCGGCGTTTTTGATAGGAACGGCGCTTTCGCTGATTGCCCTCCTCGCGGCAGGCGAAATCGGGCGTCTCCATTGGCAGCTGGGTTTCGCGCTGGTGCCCGGGGTGTTGCTCGGCCTTTGGGCGAGTCGGCATTTACACGGATGGTTGGATCGCGGCTGGATTCGGCCCTGCGTTCTGATCTTGTGCGGCGTGGCGGGCCTTGCTGTGGTCGTAGGCGGCCTGATCAAGCTTTAGTGTGAAGAGCGTGTGTCCAGCTTTTTGGATCCTATTATGAAGGAGAGACCAGATGTCATCAGGTATTAAGTCGTTATGTGTTGGGATTGGCGCGATGACTTTGCTCGCGTGCGCAACCGGTACCACACGGGTCGCGCCGACGGCACTCGACTGGGATTCAGCGGACGAGCGATGGTCGATTCATGTCGTCACGGTGGACAAGGACGGGGCAGATCGTGTGACGCGAATTTGGATGGCGGTGCACGACGGAGACGGTGTCTTTCGTACGAATGACAGTCGCTGGTGGGCCAACCTGAGTCGGGATGCCCGAATCAGAGTCCGCACGAATGGACTCGATCATCCGTTTAGCGTTGAGTTCGTCGACGATTCCCCAGGCCGCGTGGCGATTGACGAGGTCTTTCTGCAAAAGTATGGCGTTTGGGAAAAGATGATGTTTTCGCAAGCGCGCGGAGAAACTCACGACAATTACGGCCGGCTTGTCGCCGACTGATTTAGGCCAAACGCCTCTGACGGACAGCGCTTAGGCCTTGAGCCCGCACCCATATAAGCAGGCTGTACCGATACCGGCCGGGTCCGTCCTCAGAGAACGATGTGACTAGCTCTTTGGGTCGAGGCGCAAGAAGTAGCGCGGCGGGAAGCCCGTGATGAAGCGGAACGCGAAGAGATGAGCATGTGCTTCTTGCAGCCGTTCGTCCTCGGCACCTGAAATAGCAACCGCGGTATACGCGCTGCGCGGGCCGTCGCCACCTTCGAGTGCCACCTCGACGTTCGGGTTGCCAAGAGCTTCGTTGTACCAAGCGCGAGGCCAATGATTGGCGCTCACGAAAATCTGTCCACCGTCGTTGATACGTGCCAGCACTCGGTCGTTCGCAACACCGTCATCTCCCGTGGTCACGATCGTGAGGACGACGCCCTGTTCGGGCTGCAGGAAACCGAGCATCGATTCGAAAGTGACGACGAGGCCGGCGTAACCGATCAGGATACCAATGAGAATTTTTGCGGGCTTTGGCATGAGGTTGCTCCGGTATATGAGGGGCTGCGCCGAAGAACGAGACCGACACATAAATGCAAGGCTGGCGCGTCCACTGCGCCGCCGCCCCGGGCAGCGATTAGTTTTGTTTCGAGGAAAGTGGCGCCTCTCGACTGAGATAGCGCGTGAGCCCAGCATAGTAGAGCGGGCCCATCAAGAGCCATGCTACCTGCCCCTGGAAGGTGATCGTGCGGCCATTGAATTCGAATAGTGTCGGGTTCAGCCAAGGTCCAGTGGGAACGAGGGGCGCCCACGAGAGAGGCTTCCCCTCGGCAAGCTGGTCGTGGTAGAGGAACATCTCGACCAGGATGTTCTGGCTGAGAAACAAGAACATGAAGAGCGCAAAGGCAGCCCAATGCCACTCACGCAGGACCTGGCCGGTACGGCCGAACGCAAGCCACACGACCCAAGTCGCGAGGAGGCAAATCGACCCGGCATCAGCGAGAGAGTTGAGAGCCCAGTTCAGATGCATCGGAATCGCATCATTAAGCGCGGCTGCGCGTCGTACTTCTACGGACTCGCCCGCAAGCCAGCCATACGTGAACCACAACTCCCATCCGAGAGCGCAAGCGAGAAAGGCAGCACCGTAGACCTTCGGGACCCAAGTCGGAAAGACTCCCCGACGGGTAAGCAGAGGAATGAAAAGCAGAGGGAGCAAGGCGCTTGTATAGACGATCGCTATGACGCGAAGATGTTCAGCGGACATGGGCTAGTCGCTTCGTCGTGGCGGGAGTCGTCTCGTGAAGGTGCTTATTAGGCATTCCGATGCAAGTCATACTTCCTTGAGTTCGCCGTAGAAGCCGTCGACCCGTTCGATAAGGTCTTGGCCATCGAGCGACGCCTCGAGTCAGCGGTTCACCAGCTACCTGAATAATCCGGTCGCACCGGTAGCGTCTGCAATGCCCTTCGATGTTGCTTGTGTTTCGCTCGTTCCATATATGCAGGTAGTGCTGTATGGATTCGGGAATTCCGGCCGAGGGCTCGTACATGACTCTCCTCAACACGGCTAAGCCGTGTGGGTATCGGTCAGGCTACTGGACGCGGATTATTCCGCGACATATTGGTCGTCCTCTTCGTCCTCGTCGTACTCCGCATTGGATTCGTAGACTTCGAGCAGAGTAGAGACGGCGATTCCCTCGATCGTCATGCCCTCGAGGTTGCAGTCGAGGATTTTGACCTCTTCTAGACTGGCGTCGGTGAACGTGGCGCCGCGAAGATCGACGTCGCGAAACGTTGCCCCCTCAAGCGTCGAGTCGTGAAATTGGACTCGCGAGAGATCGGCGTCTTCAAAGCTCGAATCCGAGAGGTTGACATCCTTTGCCGTGATTTTTTCGGCAGTGTCATTCAGCTCCATCTGAGGCTCCTGTAAATAGTGGTGTGCCAGTTCCAATTCAGCCTAGCAGCGATCCACGTTCGGCTCCGCACCCCGTGATGATCTGTATGCGTGCCCCTGCTGGCCGAGGCGTGTGCCTACGGAGTCGCCTTTCCAAATCGCTTCGTCGTGCGCTCGCGCGACTTGGCCGCTTCGATTTCCCGCTTCCGGGGGAGTCGTCAGACTGGCGACAGAAGATCGCGAAGAACTCACAGATCTACGCGCCCTCCGTGTCTTCGACTCGGATACGCGAGCCCGCCGTGACAGTCAGGTCTAGTCCGCTGCATCTGGGGATAACATTCTCTTGAGCAGGGCAATATTTCCCCACGTCGAGGCCGAGCACATTCAATAGTCATGACGAGTCGGATCAACCTACTGGAGCGTCCCATCCGCGGTTGAGGCCTACTCTCTACTGTGCCGGGAGCCGGGAGCGTACGTTCGCGTCCTTGCACCCTCAGCCGGTCGCGATTAGCCTGTGCCCATCCTGACCCCGCCGCCGCGGAAACCTGCGAGAATCCAAACGATTTGGTGCTCTCGGGACCCGCTGGCCGGTCCATTTTTCCTCTCCGTCGTCGGTTTCGACCGCTTCGTCACGCACCCACGCCGAGCATTTCTGTGGCCGACTTTCTTGAACGTATCGCCGAAGCCGAGGCTCGCTCCCGCGATCTCGAAATGCAGCTCTCCGATCCCGCTGTGGGGAAGGAGCAAGGTGCGATCGAGAAGCTAGGGAAGCGCTTGGGATCGCTGCGTCCACTGATCGAGGTTGGCGCGCGATACAAGGCCGCGATGGGGGAGCTCGACGACGCGAAGGTCATGCTCGAGGATGATGATCCCGACATGCAGGAGCTTGCCCGCGACGATCTGGCTCGGCTCGAAGTCTTGGTTCCGGAGCTCGAGACGGAGCTTCGCGTGTTGTTGACGCCGAAGGATCCGAACGACGAGAAAAACGCGATCTTTGAGATCCGAGCTGGGACCGGTGGCGATGAAGCGGCGCTCTTCGCGGCGGTTCTGTTCCGGATGTATACGCGTTATGCAGAGGATCTCGGCTGGCGAATCGATGTGCTGTCCTCTTCAGAAACGGACGGTGGCGGCTTTAAAGAAGTGATCGCCTCGATTACGGGAACTGACGTATTCAGCCGTTTTAAGTACGAAAAGGGCGTACATCGCGTTCAGCGTGTTCCCTCGACGGAAAGCCAAGGCCGCATTCACACGTCGACGGTTACGGTTGCTGTGATGCCGGAGGCCGAGGACGTCGACATCGACATCAAGAACGAAGAGCTTCGAATCGATGTGATGCGCGCGGGTGGACCCGGGGGCCAGAGCGTCAACACGACGGATTCGGCGGTGCGCATAACGCATCTTCCGAGCGGCCTCGTGGTGCAGTGCCAGGATGAGAAATCGCAGCACAAGAACAAGGCCAAGGCGATGACAGTTTTGCGCTCGCGGCTGTATGACCAGGAACAGGATCGCTTGAATGCCGCGCGCTCAAGCGAGCGCCGCGCGCAGGTCGGGACCGGCGAACGAAGCGAAAAGATTCGTACCTACAATTTCCCGCAGACCCGCGTTACGGATCATCGTGCCGGCGTCACGCTCCATAAACTCGACCAGGTTTTGGCGGGTGAAATGGGCGAATTGCTGGATGCCGTTCATGCGCAGATCGCGGCGGCGAAGGAAGGCGAACTCGAGGCCGGGGCCGGGCTGGGCGCTTCGTCGTGAGTTCGGGGGATTCAACTTCGCCCGCCTCCTCTCCCCCCGCCGCCCCCCCCGCCTCGCAATCAGGCGCGGGTGGCGCCGCCGTGGCTGCCCCCTCGATTCCGCGAGCACAGCCCGCCACGTCTCTATCGAACCCGCCAGTTTCAAAGGGTGCGGAGAAGGACGAAGAATCTGCTCCGGGCCAGGATGATCCGTGGACCGTGCTTCGTTTGCTGACCTGGACGACCGACTACTTCAAGCGCGCTGGGATCGACTCGGCCCGGCTTGATGCGGAAGTGCTGCTGGCCCATTCGCTCGATGTGGATCGCCTGCGCCTCTATATCGACCATGAGAAACCGGTTGAGGCTAAGGAGCGCGATAGCTACCGAGCCCTGGTACAGCGCCGGGCGAGGGATCGTGTTCCGGTCTCGCAGCTTCTTGGGGAGCGGGAATTCTGGTCGCTGTCGTTCAAAGTGACCTCGGACGTGCTCACACCTCGCCCCGAGACCGAGACATTAGTGGAATGGGCGCTTTCCAAGGCGAAGGCTGCGACGCGCAACGGGGAGGCACAAGTTGCCGATTCTGAAGCGACCCTCCGGATTGTGGATATTGGGACGGGGTCGGGGGCAATAGCCATCGCTTTGGCGTCCGAGCTTTCCCGCGCCGAGGTGATAGCAACGGATCTTTCAAATGCAGCACTTCAGATTGCGACGGAAAATGCCGATGTTTTGCGTATGGGAGAGAGGGTCCGTTTCGTTGAAGGCGACCTTTTCGAACCGCTGGCAAACGAGGTTTTTGATCTGATCGTTTCGAACCCGCCCTACGTGGCGCGCCGGGACGAGGAGTCTTTGCCTCCAGAGTTGTCGCATGAACCTGAGATGGCCCTGTTTTCAGGGACGGACGGGCTTGACGTGATTCGGCGGTTGGTATCGAAAGCGAGCGATCATCTTTCCCCCGGCGGCTGGCTCGGAATCGAGTTATCGCCGGAACAAGCAGATGAAGTTGAGCAGGCACTTTCGGGTGCAGGATTTGTTGAAGTCGAGCGGAGATTCGATCTGGCGAGTCGGCCGAGGGTGGTCGCCGCCCGAAAGCCGATGGACGAAACGAGCTAAAACGGGCCAGGATCTGGTTCGAACAGGAATATTCAAGACGGCACTGTTAGGTCAGGCCGTCGCCGCGAGCGGGAACCGCGCCTCGGCGCAACTCGACGCGATAGGAAGTGGGTAAGAGTATGGCGGCCAAAACGACCAAGAAATTGATGCGCGTCTTCAAGAGCGATGACGCAAAATTTGCCGAAGACTGGTACGGCGTTTGTAATCGTCGTGTCGACTCGGTGCTCGATGTCGAAGAAGACGTCGCCAAGATCATTGCCGCTATTCGAAAGAACGGAGACGAGGCGGTCCTCGGTTTTGTCAAGAAATTCGACGGTGCGACCCTGAGCAAGCTCGAAGTCACGCCCGAAGAGTGGGACGAAGGCTGTGAACAGGTTGATAGCGCGGATCGCGCTGCGATCGGCAAAGCTGCTATGCGCGTCCGCGAATTTCACCGTAAGCGAATTCCCTCGAGCTGGGAAATGCGTGAAGAAGGCGGCGGCTATATGGGCCAGCGCGTTCGTGCTCTTTCCCGCGTCGGCCTTTACGTTCCTGGCGGCACAGCCGTTTACCCCTCTTCGGTGATCATGAATGCGATTCCGGCCTCCGTTGTGGAAGTGCCCGAAATCCTGATGGCGACGCCGCCGGAGGACGATGGAACGATTCGTCCCGAAGTCCTGATGGCCGCACGGGTCGCTGGCGTACACCGCGTATTCAAAATGGGAGGCGCCCATGCCATTGGCGCTCTCGCCTATGGCACCGAAACCGTGCCGCGAGTCGACAAGATTACGGGTCCAGGTTCCGTCTGGGTTGCGACTGCCAAGAAGCAAGTCTTCGGCCAGGTCGGAATCGACAGCGAAGCCGGCCCGACCGAGGTCTGCATCGTTGCTGACCGAAGCGCCACGCCCGCATGGCTCGCTGCCGACCTTATTAGTCAGGCCGAGCACGACGAACTCGCGCAATCCGTCTTGATCACTCACGTCAAGGGTCTCGTGCCCCGCGTGCAAGAACAGATCGCCCGCCAGCTGAAGGATCTCGATCGCGAGAAGATTGCCACGAAGTCGATTAAGAATCGCGGCGCGATCATCGTGACGAAGAGTCTTGAGGAGTCCATCAAGCTTTCCGAGGAATACGCTTCCGAACATCTCGTATTGGCGGTCGAAGACCCGGAGAAGGTCTCGAAGGAGATCGGAAATGCCGGCGCCATCTTCATGGGCCACTACACGCCCGTTGCCGTCGGCGATTACATGGCTGGCCCGAACCACGTGCTCCCCACAGGGGGAACTTCTCGGTTCTTCTCGCCGCTCGGCGTCGATGACTTCCTCAAGCGAACCAGCTTCATGAAATTCGAGCCGCCGAAGCTTCGAGAACTCGGCGCGGACATCGTTCGCCTCGCCAATGTGGAAGGCCTCACCGGTCACGGGACCTCGGTCGAATTGCGGCTCGCCAAAATTCGCCGTGCGCGACGAGAGCGAGAAGCCGCACGGGATCTCGAGATCTAAGCTCTTGCATCCGAGTGGTTGGAAGCTTTTACGAGTCGAGAGTCCCTAGGCGAGTTACGTCTCGGGGTTGGATTCTGCCGACGCCGCGCGAAAGCGAGGAAAAGTCGGTAAGATCACGGCGTTCCGGACCCGTCTCCCCCACGTCGACCGCTTTACGGGCGCGTCGAGCGCGGGCCGGGAACAACTCGCCCCCGTGACCTCCCATGCACGAATGGCTGAATGAATGTACGGACGAGTCGCCGTTTGATCGGCCTATATTCCGGCACGTGTGTATGGATGGAGAGCCACCTATGTCCCCGAGTGCGTCTTCGAAATCGAATGCGAACGAAAATAATGGTTCGGCCCCGAGCCGTGTCGCCACCATTGCGCGCAAGACCAAAGAGACCGAGATCCGAATCCGACTCGACCTCGATGGCTCAGGCCAATACAGCGTGTCGACGGGCATTCCCTTCTTCGACCACATGCTTGAATCCTTTGGGCGCCATGGCCTATTCGACCTCGAAGTCGAAGCCAAGGGCGACATCGAAGTTGACCTCCACCACACCGTCGAGGACGTGGGGATTTCGTTAGGCCAAGCCTTCCGTGAAGCGCTGGGGAATGCGACGGGCATCACTCGCTTTGGTGCCTGTGTGCTTCCTATGGCGGAATCCAAGGTCGAGGTTGCAGTCGATGTCTCCAATCGTCCTTACCTCGTTTACATGATCGAACTCGACAACATGCGCATCGGATCCTTCGATGCGACGTTGACTGAAGATTTTATGTACGCGTTCTCGCAGAGTGCCGGTCTCGATCTGCATATAGAGAAGCGATACGGGAAGAGCCCCCATCACATCGTCGAGGCGGTCTTCAAGGGCGTCGCGCGTGCGCTACGCCAGGCAGTCGCGATCGATCCTCGGGAGACGGGTTTGCCGACGGTCAAGGGGGCGCTCTAGCTTTCGATGGCCCGAGAAAAGTCCCCGAAGATCGCCCTCGTCGACTACGGCGCGGGCAACTTGCGCAGCGTAGCCAAGGCCCTTGAGCGATCAAACCTAACGCCTGTTGTGACGAGCGATCCGAGCGTGGTGCATTCCGCCGATGGGGTATTGCTCCCAGGCGTTGGTGCGTTCCGTGATGCGGCACAAGCTCTCGAAGCCGCGGGTTTGTCGAATGCAATTCGTGACGTCACGACGAATGGGCGTCCCTATCTCGGAATCTGCTTCGGTCTGCAATTGTTATTCGACGAAGGAACCGAGCACGGCATCACGCCGGGCCTCGGCCAGCTTGCGGGACGAGTGACGCGCTTCCCCGATAAAGACGAGAACGGCGATCCTTTGCTGGTCCCTCATATTGGTTGGAACGAGGTCGTCTACGAAGGCGACCACCCTATGATTCAGGCGCTTCCCGAGCGCGATATCTACTACTTCGTGCACTCGTATCGCCCGGAGCCTACGGATGAGTCAATCATCGCGGGCTGCGCGAACTACGGAGGTTCTTTTGCCGCCGCGGTGGCAAAAGATAATGTGTTCGCGATCCAGTTCCATCCCGAAAAGAGCCAAGCTGCCGGAAAGCGCCTCCTTGACGCGTATCGCGTCTGGTTGCAGGAAAGCTAATCGCCTATGTCTAGCCCGTCGACCCAATCGAAACCCTTTGAGCTGATTCCCGCAATCGATTTGTTAGGCGGCCAGGCCGTGCGCCTTTCCCAGGGCGACTACGATCAAGCGACGGTTTATGACTCCGACCCTGCGAATGTGGCCAAGGGATTCTTTGCCAAGGGGATTAAGCGTTTGCACGTCGTCGATCTAGACGGCGCGAAAGCTGGTCGGCCGATGGCCGGGGAAGCGGTTAAGCGCATCCTTTCCGAAGTCGGAGGCACGCCGGTTCAGTTAGGCGGCGGACTTCGCGATATGGCGGGCGTCGAAGAGGCTCTTTCCTGGGGGCTCGACCGCGTCATTCTGGGAACGATCGCTCTGCGTGACCCGGAGCTCGTCAAGAAGGCGGCTGCGGAATACCCCGGTCGAATCGTTGTTGGAATTGATGCACGAGACGGACGCGTCGCGGTCGAAGGATGGCTTGAAGCGAGCGAAACGACGGCGGTCGATCTCGGTCGGAAATTTGAAGACGCGGGCGTCGCTGCGATTGTCTACACGGATATCGCCCGCGACGGCATGCTGACCGGACCGAATATCCCGCAGACCGTTGCTCTAGCCTCCGCGCTCGACATCCCGGTGATCGTATCCGGTGGTGTCGCGACCGTGCAGGATATTCTCGACTCGGCGGCCGAACGCGCCAAAGGAATTTGCGGGGTCATAGCCGGACGCGCGATCTACACCGGCGCGGTCGATCTCGAGGAGGCCCTTCGCGCTGTTGATGTGTTAGGCGATGGCGAGGGATCGGCATGACCCTGCTCAAGCGAATCATTCCTTGCCTTGATGTGAATAAGGGTCGCGTCGTTAAGGGAGTAAAATACGTCGATCATGTCGACGCTGGAGATCCTGTCGAAGTCGCTAAGCGATACGATGCGCAGGAAGCGGATGAAATTACCTTTCTCGACATCACGGCGAGTCATGAGGGCCGGGGCATCCTGCTCGACATTGTGGGACGAACGGCAGAGAGCGTGTTCATGCCGCTCTGTGTGGGCGGTGGCGTAAGCTCGCTGCAAGATATTCGCGACCTGCTGAACGCGGGTGCAGACAAAGTCTCGATCATGACGGCGGCGATCAAGAATCCCGATCTCATTGATGAGGCGGCAGCGAAAATCGGAAGTGCGAACCTCGTGGTAGCGATCGATGCCAAACAAGTTTCGGAGCCGGGCGAGTCACCCAGGTGGAATGTCTTCACCCACGGCGGGCGTAACGAGACCGGTATTGATGCTGTGGACTGGGCGGCACAGGTAGCCGAACGCGGCGCCGGGGAGATTTTGCTCACCAGCATGGACCGGGACGGGACGAAGAGCGGGTACGACCTTTCGATGCTTCGAGCGGTGGCCGATCGGATTTCGATTCCGGTGATTGCTTCAGGCGGCGGCGGCAGCGCGGCAGATTTGGCGACTGCCTTGGAAGATGGCCCCGAGGGGGGGCATTGCCAGGCAGCATTGGCGGCTTCGATTTTCCATTTCAAGGAAACGACGGTCGGTGACGTGAAGCTGGAGCTCTTGGCGGCGGGGATTCCAGTACGCCCTCCGACAAACGAGACGTAAAGATAGAAAGAGTACGGCAATCCCGAGGGGATTGATTGAGAGCGCAAAATCGCTCTGCTAGGTTCTGCGCCCCTCGCGTCGAAGCTCATTAGATCAGGACGGGAGCTGGGGGAGAATCTCCCGCAGACCCATCACGCCATCTCAGCGAGAAACTAAGAACACGAACACGACCGAAACGAAATTCCCGGGGATCCGAAGGGCTCTCCGGAGCAGGGTTTTATAAACAGAAAGAGCAGCCGTGCTGCGATTAAGGAGCAATCGATCAGCGAGCGTGTGGCGAGACGGGAAATCGTCTGCCACGAAGAGGACCTCCGGGTTACTTACTGAAGTCTGGCCACGCTGCATTCGTGCGGCGGGTTCGAGTTCAACCGCGAGCATGTCGAGTGTTCCCCGCAACGGCGAGGAGATAAGAGAACATGCCGGTCATCAAGATCAAAGAAAGTGAATCGTTTGAAGGCGCCATGAAGCGCTTTAAGAAGACCTGCGAAAAAGCAGGCATTCTGACTGAGCTGCGACGTCGCGAATATTACGACAAGCCCAGCATCAGCAAGAAGAAGAAGGAAGCGGCCGCAAAGAAGCGAGCGCTCAAGAAGGCGCGACGATCGTCGAACTAACATCGACATACGCGTAGCGAGAGGGCGGATTTGAGCCGGATTCCTGAATCCACGATCCACGAAATCCGAAACCGAGGCGATATCATTGCCATGGTTTCTCGCCACGTCGAACTGAAGCAGGCCGGTCGAAACTGGAAAGGGCTTTGTCCCTTCCACAACGAGAAGACTCCCTCCTTCAACGTCAATTCGGAACGACAGATCTTTCATTGCTTCGGGTGTCAGGAGGGTGGCGACATAATCGCCTTCCTGATGAAGCACGATGGACTGACCTTTCCGGAAGCCGCTCGCAATCTCGCGGGCGAGCTCGGGATCGAAATCCCGGAAGAGCGCGACGGCCAGGATGCTGGCTTGACGACGCGCATCTACGAAGCGAATCAACTCACTCAAGATCTTTATCGCGAAGCGCTGCGCACGCCCGAGGGCAAGATTGCGCGCGCCTATCTAGTCTCGCGAGGTTTTGACGGCGCGATTGCCGACGAGTACGGAATCGGTTTCGCACCCGCGCGATGGGACGCCGTCGCGGTTCGCCTTCGCGAGAATCGGATCAAGGGTGACGTCGGTGTTCAAGCCGGGCTCACCTCGGAACGAAAATCCGGACAAGGGTATTACGATCGCCTGCGGGGACGACTCACGTTTCCGATCGAAGACGTTCGTGGACGTGTGATTGGGTTCGGTGGTCGTGCCCTCGAGGCCGACCAAGAGCCCAAATATATGAACACGCCCGAGAGCCCGGTCTTCCATAAGCGTCAGGCACTCTACGGCTACCCAGCGGCCCTCGAGCACATCCGTCGCGCCGGTCGCGTGATTCTCTGCGAGGGCTATTTCGATCGGATCGCTTTCGCCCGGGCGGGAATGGCTGAAGCACTCGCCACCTGCGGGACAGCACTAACACCGGATCACGGCGCGCAGCTACGCCGCCGTGCACGTGAAGTGGTCCTCATCTTTGATGGAGACAAGGCTGGGCAAGCTGCGACTGAGAAGGCTCTTGCCGTTCTGCTTCCCCACGGGTTGCGAATTAGAGCCGCCTTAATTCCCGGCGGTGCAGATCCCGACGATTACCTAAATAAAGAAGGCGCCGAGGCGCTCAAGCAACTTGTCGACAAAGCGCCCGATGCTTTGGAGCTCACAATTCGCAACGCGATGCGTCACGGAGTTGCGAGTCCAGATCAAAAGGCCGATGTGGTTGCCCACATAGCACCCCTTATTGCACGTGTATCTGACGCTGTATCGCGCGAGGAATATATGCGCCGCCTATCAATGGCAGTAGACGCATCTCCTGCAGCGGTCGGAACAATCGTTCGTGACGCAGTGCGTGGTTCAAAGGAAACGCCCCAAGTAGACGGTTCGTCACTTGGCTTACAGCGCAATCGACGCGATCAACCCGAAGATCGGCAACTTCGTGGCCTTGCGAGGTTGTGTCTTCAACGTCCAGATCTTTTAAGTGATGAAACCGCGCTCTCGCTTAACGAGATTATTCCAGCAGGCGCGTGGAAATCCATCATCTTGGAAATCATCGAAGCAGCGGGAGAAGGCTTGTTGCTACCGGGTGAGGGGCACGGTGTAGACCCGTTTGTGATCGAAACACGCTTAGACGAGGAATCACGGCTACGCCTGCGGGAAATCGCAGTTGATGACACGCCCTTTGATTCCGAACGAAGCGCTGAACAAGTTCTTGATGATCTGGTGTCTTGGTTTCAGCGCCGCGGACTTGACGTACGTCAGCGAGAATTGAATCGAAAAATGCGTGACCCTAATGCGGATCAAGATGCACTCCTAGCTGAGAAACAGGCACAACTTCAGGAACGCAGAGCGCGAATGGGTGTTGGCAACGTTTCAGAGAAGGACAGCCGCAATAACGGCAGTCAATAGGCAAATTGCTTAAAACCCCATAGGACGAGCCGTAGGAGGCGGCGGAAGTTCAAAAGGGAGTTAGAATTTTATACTGGCTAAGGAGAACCCCCCCCTATGGTCTCAGATGCACCCGAGACGGAGACGGCCGTTGACCGTACTTCGTCGGGACAACTCAACAGCGACGTTCCGATCGCTTCGATGAATGTGACTGAGAATGCGACCACGCCTAATCGGCCTAGTCGCAAACCTCGGGCTGTGCCTAAAAAGTCCAAGACGCTAAGCGCTTCAGCGGATAGCGCGCCTAACATTGCTGGCAGCATGTCTCAAGCGAAAGCCACCGGAACTGAGGATGGAACTTCAGCGGCCAGCAGATCAAAGAAGCCCAATGGGAAAGCGCGCCCGAAGGCTGATTTCTCCGAACGATCTCCGAAGAGCCCTGCGAAGCCGACTGCGAAGAAGTCGCGTCCGAAGACGTCAGCGATAGCTGGCAAAAAAACGGGAGAGACTGCGGGCGCTGCCGGTACCGAATCGAATACGCCGCACTCACGTGAAGTGCTCCTCGAGATGGACGCGGTCCGTCGACTCCTGGCTGTCGGCGAGGAAAAGGGCGAAGTCGATCGAGCCGATCTTCAAGGGGCCTTCGAGGAAGCCGAGTTGGGTCGAGGAGATCTAGACGGGGTTCTCTCGATCCTTCGCGAGTATGACGTTCCCCTTGCGCGTACGGTTGCGGCCGATGATCGAGCCCCCGCGGAAGAGGCAAAGCCGACCCGGATTGCATCGAGGGGCAAGACGGCCGCCGCTGACGAAAAAAGTCCAGCGGATCCCGTTCGTGTCTACTTGCGAGAGATGGGGCAGGTTTCTCTGCTCACCCGCGAGGGCGAGGTTGAAATCGCACAGCGAATCGAAAATGCCTTTGACGCCCATCTCGCAGCGTTGGTTTCTAATAATTACTGCCTCCGCCGCATGATTGATATGGGCGAAAATGTTCGTAGCGGGAATCTCAATTTGAAGAAGGCCGTAGATGGCCTCGAGGACGAGGCCGCCCCGCCCATCGATGAGACGTTAAAGAAGTTTCTCGAAGGGATGGCCAGTCTCGAAAAGATCGAGCGCAGCACGATGGAGCGCCGCCGTGAACTCGAGCAGAACGCGATGACGAAGGACGATCGTCTCGCGTGTGAAGCCGAGATCAGGGAGCTTTTCGCGCAAGCCGCGAAAATTCTTAGAACCAATCGAGTTACCAAAGAACGCTACAACGAACTCGATCGCTGTCTGAGGGAAATGCTCGAAAGTCATCAGATGCTCGATGCGCGCCGGGCTCAGATTGCGAGCGAATTTGATCTCAACGCCGATGAGCTGACGATTCTTGCGGAGCAGAGCAGCAAGCGAACTGCCGGGGGCGAGCAGGCCCTAGAGCGTTTGGGGGCCAATGCCGAATCGATAGCGGAAGCGCTTGTCCAGCTCCGAAATGTCGATCGTTTCCGAACGAAGCTCCAGGCCGACTCAAGCCTTCGCTTGGACGAACTCGAGTCGATTCTCGATGTCGTAGACGCGACCGCGATCTGCGCACAAGAAGCTAAGAGTGAGTTGATCGAAGCGAATCTTCGCCTCGTGGTCTCGATTGCTAAAAAATACAACAACCGCGGACTTCAATTCCTGGACTTGATCCAGGAGGGCAACCTCGGGCTAATGAAGGCCGTCGATAAATTCGAGTGGCGTCGGGGTTACAAATTCTCGACGTACGCGACCTGGTGGATTCGACAGTCGATTACGCGAGCGATCGCAGATCAAGCGCGCACGATTCGAATTCCCGTTCATATGATCGAGACGATTCATCGGCTTGTTCGTGCAACCCGACAACTTGTTCAGGTACTCGGCCGCGAGCCCCAGGACGAAGAGCTTTCCGAGGCCCTGGAACTCCCGCTCGAAAAGGTTCGGATGGTTCTTCGAATCGCAAATGATCCGATTAGTCTCGAGACGCCGATCAGTGAAGATGACGACTCCCGTCTTTCTGATTTCATCGAAGATCCGAACGCCCTCGATCCTGCGGATGCAGTCATTCAGTCGAGCCTTTCGGAACTCACGCATGAGTTACTTTCGACTCTCGCACCTCGCGAAGCCCGGGTCCTCCGAATGCGATTCGGAATCGGTGAGCGCTCGAATTCCACCCTCGAACAAGTCGGTGAAGACTTTGATGTCACGCGTGAGCGCATTCGTCAGATCGAGGCGAAGGCGCTTCGCAAACTGCGGCACCCGAGCCGCAGTCGCTCGCTCAAGGACTATCTCGAAGGTTAAGTCTACGCGCCTTCGCAACTAACATGCATTGAGAGACTAACTTCGTCCAGCCTGCGCATGATTTGCGTGTGGTTGGAGTCGTGCGTTTAAGCGCGGTCCGCGCGGCTCCGATATGCCGTTTGTGAAACTCGTTGCCTGTTCAGACTGCCATGCCCAATATGACGTGACTTCAATGGTCGAAGGGTCCGCCTTTGACTGCCGCTGTGGCACGACGCTCGAGGCTCGTTCTCCGAAGGTCGTTGAGGCGGCGATCTCGCGTTGCAGTGCCTGTGGTGCGGTTGCGCGAGGGCAGGACGATGACTGCAGCTATTGTGGCTCCGAGATCGTTCGCGCTGCACATCGCGGTGGACTGATCTGCCCAGAGTGCATGGCCCGCAATCTCGATGACGCGCGTTTCTGCCTCGCCTGCGGCACGGGCTTCAAGCCCCGGGCGCCGATTGCCGATACCCCGGAACTGCGATGCCCTTGCTGCGAGCGCTGGATGGGCGTGAGCGAAGTCGGTGGTCTTGTTGTCCAGGAATGCCAGAAATGCCATGGGCTGTGGGCGGCGGACGAAGTCTTTTCGAGCCTGGTTGATCGCGCCGCGGCGGTAGCGAAGGATCGCGCTGAGGGCGGTGAAGACGCTGCGCCTCGCGTCGAAGGGGACAACCCGGCCAAGTCCCGCGTCGAATATCGCCGATGCCCTGCGTGCGACGACCTCATGGGGCGTAAAAACTTCCGAAAACGATCGGGCGTAATCATCGACGTGTGTCGCCTGCATGGCACCTGGCTCGATGCACATGAACTCGAGCGGATCGCGGGCTTCGTTTTGTCTGGTCGGGCCGACCGCGCTTCGCAGATGAGAGCTCAGCAGAGGACGGAGCGGGGGTGTTCCGACGCTCATGCAGACGCGCGGCGAGCAGGAAGCGCCGAGACGAGATTTGAAAACCCAAGTGGGGCGATCTTTAGTGGGCACCGAGAGCGCAACACGTTTGAATCGATCCTCGATTTGCTGACCACAATTCTCGACTGATCGCAGTCGACCAAAATTTCGATCCTAGGGCCGAGTTCGCGCCTGCCCAACAAAAGGTAAATGACATGGGACTGATAGATAAACTTCGCGCAGAACTAATCGACATCATTGAGTGGGTCGATGATTCCGAGCACACTCTCGTATGGCGATTTCCTCGCTACCGAAACCAGATCAAGTACGGCGCACAGCTCATCGTGCGCCCCGGGCAATCCGCTGTATTCGTACATCAGGGACAGGTCGCAGACGTATTCGGTCCAGGTCACTATCGGCTTGAAACGAAGAACCTTCCCGTCATCTCGACGCTGATGGGCTGGATGCACGGTTTTGATTCTCCATTCAAGTCCGAGATCTACTTTGTCTCGACCAGGCAGCTCACAGATCTAAAATGGGGCACATCGAACCCCGTGCCGCTGCGCGACGCCGATTTTGGCCCCGTCCGCGTCCGTGCTTTTGGTACCTACACGCTGCGTGCGATCGATCCAGGCCGACTGCTCTCGGAGTTAGTGGGGACCGATGGCGTTTACGAAGCGGAAGAGGTCTCTGCACTTCTCCGTTCGATCATCGCGATGACCTTTGCCGATGTCGTCGCGTCTTCGGGGATCAGCATCCTCGATCTCGCTCAGAATTATGGGGAGCTCTCGGAGTCATTACGGCAGGAAGTCGTTGAGCGTATCGACGATGAATATGGTCTCGAAATCCCCCAGCTCTATATCGTGAATGTGTCTGTGCCGGCCGAAGTCGAGCGGGCACTCGATGCTCGGGCAAGTATGAACGCGATTGGTGACATGAATGCGTTCCAGGCATATCAAATGGGCAACGCTATGCCTGAGGCGGCCGCCAACCCAGCGGGCGGACTTGCTGGCGCAGGCGTGGGGCTTGGGATGGGCCTCGCCATGACCAATTCGATGGGTGGCATGACAGGTACGCCTAATGCATCGGCAGTTGGTCCATCGGCGCTTCCGCCTTCACAGCCTGTTATGAGTTGGCATGTTGCGGAGAATGGTCAGTCGGTTGGCCCTTTTTCGGGCTCTCAATTGGCTCAGGCCGCCAGCGCAGGTCGCCTGACTCGAGAGACGCTTGTTTGGTCGGTCGGAATGCCTAGTTGGCTCGCGGTTTCGGAGGTCGAGGCCTTGACCGGCCTATTCGCCGGGGCGCCGCCGCCGATTCCAGAAAGCTAAGGATGTATCACTCGAGATGCTGTTTAAACTAAGACTTTGGTTATCGGGCCGAAGCCAACGCCAAGTCCTATGCCAAAGCCGCCGATTCCAAGCGAAACGCCCGGCCATACCGTTATTAAAGCCGATTCCAACTTACGATATTCTCTGGTCTAGTTAGGGAACATGGCGGACAGGCTGTTAGATCCGTCGAACAGACCTAACAGGGCTCGCCGACCTTTTCCATCCACGACTTGTAGTCGACGAAGCCCGCATCTTGATGAAGCTTTGCGACGCGTGCTTCGAGGGCCTCAGCTGTCTCTGCGCTTGGCGATTTCGCTTTGGCCAAGCTGGAGAGGACATCGTTCGCGGTTTCTGCCGCGCCGGTACTCGCGGCGACGGCCTCTGCGGCTTCGCCGCGATCGCCATCGCCGACCCCGAGGTAGGCCTCAATCGCGGATTGGCTGACCTGCGTCGCGTGCTTTCGCGAGGCGACGATATTGCCCTTGCCCGTCACGACGTTGCCTACGGAGAAAACCGTCGGATAGCCGTCGAGTCGGCCGATGTCCCAATCCTTGAAGTCGAAGAGTTCGCCGTTCATGTCAATGCCGGGGATCGCCTCGGGAATTGATCCAATCGAGCTGATGATGGCCGAGCCACGCACTTCATAGGTCTCGTCGAGCTTAACGACGCGGCCGTTCTCAATATTAGTGCGCCGGAAAACAATGCCGACGAGTCGGTCGTCTTCGACGATCAACCCGTCGGGTGCAGAGAGAGGCTCGACCTTGAAGAGGTATTTGCTCGTGCTCTTTTCGAGCATGCGTTTACGGCCGGCTTCAACCTTCGCGAGCCGTGCTTCGTCCGCGCCCTCGGGCGCGCTCATGAGCGGCATGTCTTCTACACGTCGTCGGTAGTAAATAGTAGGCGGCGTGATGCCGAGTTCGTCCCAGCTGATGCCGTGCTTGTCGAGGATCTTGGGGATGCCCTTGATTTCGAGTTCCTCGACGTCGGTTTCGATTCCACGCTCAGCCAAGGCCTCGACCGTTCTTTGCAGCGTGTGAATTTTTGCGACGTCAATAGATGCTAGGCCGCCGCCTAGTATAATTGCGTCGTCGTGGATTTCGTAGCTGGCATCAGGCATATCGCCGCGTTCTTGATGGTTGAACGCAATCACGAAGGGGTTCTGGTAAACGAGACCCTTGCCCTTGTATTCATCCGCGCCGTCGACGGGAACCGGGCGATCGCGCCATGCGCCATTCGCGAGGACGACAGCCGAAAAGCCCCAATCGTTCACGAGCTCTTTGAAGTCGGCTTCGCGGCCGATCTTCGTATTTGGAATGAAAGTCACGCCGGGTTTGGTGAGCTTCCCGTCGATGGTTTTATACTCCTTATTCCGGAGCGCTTCGTGCCATCGCGGCAGCCCATCTTCAATTTTTCCGTAGGGCCTCTTGTTCTGCTCGAACACGAAAACCGATACGCCTCGTTCAGCGAGCCGACTGGCGACTTCTGCGCCCGCCGTGGCTCCACCAATCACCGCTACAAAATGTCTCGCATCATCGTTTGCCATGGCGCGAATATTCGCAGCTCGCCGCGTCCGCGCAATGGCGGAGAGGCGAGTCGCCCCCTTATGCCGACAACGCGTTAGACTCTTGGGCGAGGGCCTGTAGCTCAGTGGTTAGAGCAACCGGCTCATAACCGGACGGTCCCTGGTTCAAGTCCAGGCAGGCCCACCACCCTCAAAGCGTTTCGCCCGCGCTTCCTACCTCATACGAGGAGGGCGGTCGCTGATTCCCCGACTTCCCCGACCTCCGAGGCGACCCGAAACGCCGTGGTCGCACCCCCCGTCGGCTCATCCTCCAGAGCCTTGAGCCTCGGCGTGCTTTGCACGCCGGGCAAAAAAAGACCCATCCCCGAAAACGGGAATGGGTCTTTGGGACAAGGCAATGTTCGAACTGGCTTGTCCCGAACTGATACTCAAGGGAGAATGGGCTCCCGGTTGCGGCCTACGGAGCCCGTTTGAACCGTATCACAGCGATCTAAAAGCACAACAAATACGATGGTCTGCCCCGTGAGTTGCGAATATTCTGCGAGTATTTGAAGGGTTCCGGTGAAGATCTAGCGCTCGGTTTTCGGTGGGCGGGTCGTGCCGACCAATTCACGAAGAGCTGCTTCTTCGCCTTGGACCTGGAAGTAGACGTTTTCGCTCGCGAAGCCGCCGGTCCGTCCCGCGATATCGAGCGCGCCAGCACCAGGCTGCTCGTGACCTTCTAGGCGAACGGAAAGCTGGATATAGAGCGTTTTGCCGGGCTCAAGCCGGATCGTCTTTTCATTCCATCCCCAGGCGGTGAGCCCAAAACCTCGGAGGCCGGCTCGGAGTCGATGGGCGCCGGACGCCATTTCGGTTGTTTCGTACTCGCCATCGCGAAGGTCGCCGAGAAGTCGACCGTCGATCGACGCGCGAACTTTCGATAGCGAAGAGCGGATATCGGCGCGGTATACGTAGACTCGTGAACGATGGGGTGGCGGGGGCTCGGATTTTACGAAGGCCGGCCCTAGAGGCGCGGCTGCGCAGCCGGCGAAGAGACTCGCGCCAAGAATCAAGCCGGGCAACGTCAGGCAATGGAAGCTGCTGCCAAGGCGAGACCGCCCTCCAGCGCCAGCTCGAGCGGGATTGAGAATTGCGTGTTTCATAATATCCCCCGAAGCGCCCGCCGAGCAGTTGAAGGCGAGTCGCATGGAAGAGGGTAGCGAGGCCAGGGAGTTTCCCCGTGGGCTCATAGCTGAATGGAAAAGCACGAACTATCGCTGGGCGCGGCTACGCTAAGCTGCCCTCGTTGCCCGGCGAGAGCCCCTGATTCGGGGCGCCGGCCGCAGGCCATGGGGTCGGCGGCGCGACTCGGACGGTGCTAAAGAGGAGTGCCCAGTTGCGGCGCTTCGAAGAGATGTCTACGAGAGCATGCGCAAGGACAAGGACCGCTATTGGGATTGCCTGGATCAGGCAATGGAAGCCTCGCATGGGGGGCGGATGGAGGAGGCACTTGCCTGGCTCGACGAAGCGCTACGCGTCCATCCCGATGGAGCCGAGGCCCACAACGGTCGCGGCGAAATTCTCTGGGACGATGGTCGGGTCGACGAAGGGCTAATCGAATTCGATCGCGCAGTTCTCGCCGACGGCAAATTCACTGCCGCGCATCTCAATCGGATCGAATTGTTGATCGAGGAATTCGGCGAGTTCGTGACCGCGGTCCGGCTCGCTGACGAATTGCTCGCCGGGACGCCCGCGCTCCCGCGCCCGGACCGTGTCCTTCAGGCCGAGGTCTACTACCTAAAGAGCAAGGCACTCTTCTACCAAGATGATCTTGAGGGTTCGCTCTTTTTGGTGAGGCGCGCCGCGAAAGCGGGTGGCGAACTCGGTCTCTATTATGCGTTTGAAGGTCAGGTGTTATTCGAACTCGGAAACTACCAGGAATCCCGTCGCGTATTGGAGCGAGGCGTAGCGGTCGACTCGGATGCCGCTCATACCATCTACCACTTGGGGTTGGTGCTCGAACGACTAGAGGCTGAAGGCGAAGAGGAAGGTGCTCCCGGCGTGGGGATTGAAAACTCGGAAGCAGCATTTGCGAGGGCGAATTCGCTTGAACCGCAGCAATTTCCGCTGCCGGTCATCATGGATGATGCAGCGTTTACTCGTGCGGTCGATTCTTCAGTTGCCAATCTTCCCCGTTCGATTCGCGATCACATAGAGGGTGTTAGCGTGCTTATTGAGGATTTCCCGACGGTCGAACTCGTGCGCGACGAACGACTCTCGCCTCAGACCCTCGGACTCTTCATGGGCGTCGCGCGGACTGAAGCGCTGCTCACAGATCAGCCCCTCGATCTCGATCGGATTCTTCTCTACAAGCGAAATCTAGAGAAGATCTGTCGTGACGAGGAGGAGTTGATCGATCAAATTCAGATTACCGTTAGGCATGAAGTTGGCCACTACCTGGGTCTCGACGAGGATGACCTCGAGCGACTCGGGCTCGCTTGAGTTAGATAGCCCATGCCTCAACGAGAGAAGCCATCAAAACCGCATCTAGAGTCGAATCCCGGCGCCGCGTCCTCGCCAGAGTCGTTGCTAGGCGATCGCCCGTGGGCAGAATCGTGCGAAGCCACGGCTCGGCCCGCGAGCGCGCCCGTCGAGTTGATTGGACGTCTTCAAGCGATCGTCGGACGCGAGAATTGCCTGACGCGAAGCGGGGAGCTCTTCGCCTATGAGTGCGACGGACTGACGTTAGAACCGCGCCGTCCCTTGGCCGTGGTGCTACCCGAGACGACTGAGGAAGTGGCGAAAGTCGTTCACGCGTGTCGTGAATTCGACATTCATTTCGTGCCGCGGGGCGCGGGAACAGGACTCTCCGGGGGCGCGCATGCGACCGCTGGGTCGGTCCTGATCGAATGCTCCCGGATGACCCGTGTGCTTGCGGTGGACGCCGAAGATCGCTTCGCGATTGTGCAGCCTGGGGTCGTGAACGCCGAACTGTCTACCGCGATTCGCCATTTGGGGCTCTTCTACGCGCCGGATCCTTCGAGCCAACAAGCTTGCACGATCGGGGGCAACGTTGCCGAAAATTCTGGCGGACCTCATACCCTCAAATATGGGACGACGACGAATCACATCTTAGCCCTCGAAGTTGTTATGCCCGATGGGAGTGTTCAGCATCTTGGGAATCAAACTGGGGAGATGCCTGGTCCGGATCTGGTAGGTGCTTTCGTGGGAAGCGAGGGGACTCTGGGGATTGTTACGGAAATCACGGTCCGCCTCACGCCGATTCCCGAAGCCATCGAGACGATGCTTGCGATCTTTGATGACGTGGTACCGGCCTGCCGTGCGGTGGGTCGCGTGATTCGCTCGGGTGTCGTGCCGGCGGCGATGGAAATTGTAGATCGTCGAACGATCGAAGCAGTCGAAGCCAGTGTCTATAAGGCGGGACTCCCAAAAGATGCGGGCGCCGTTTTGATTGTGGAGCTCGATGGCTCGCCAGTTTGCATGGAAGGCGAAATTCGGACGATCCGTGAGGCGTGTAACGCAGAAGGCTGCCAGGCGATCGAACTCGCGCGAGACGAAGAGGAAAGGCTTCGCTTCTGGCGCGCACGGAAGGGCGCTTTTGGTGCGATGGGTCGGCTGGCGCCGGATCTCTACGTGCATGACGCCGTAGTACCGCGTATTCATCTTCCGGAGATTTTGGAGAAGATCGGGGAGATCTGTGATCGACATCGACTCAAACTCGCGAACGTATTTCACGCCGGCGACGGAAACCTTCATCCCAATATCTGTTTCGATCGTCGAGACGAGGACGAACTCGCTCGCGTAATTCAGGCTGGAGAGGAAATTCTCAAAGCCTGCACGGCGGTCGGGGGTGTGATTACGGGAGAGCATGGTGTCGGCGTAGAGAAACGCGACTACATGCATCTTGTGTTCAACCCCGAGGATCTCGAGCCAATGTACTGGCTGCGGGAGTCATTCAATCCGGATGGCGTGTGTAATCCGGGCAAGTTAATTCCGACGACACGATTTTGTGTTGAGTCCAATCCGAAGGCGCGCGGATACGACGAGGTCCCGCTCTAATGGGCGCGACAGGCGAGAGGGGCGCGGCAATTTCAGCTTCGGCCTCCGAATCTTCGGTCGAGGTTCGTGAAGAGCGGGTGTCTGTGCCCGGTGGGGCTGTCGATCGTGTATGTGAACCACGAAATGTGGGAGAGCTGGAATCGATTGTTCGTGCCGCTGGAATCGATCGCGAAGGGCTGCTCGTGATGGGTGGGCGAACGCGTCTGCATTGGGCGAATCGTGCGCAGGCTTTGGGGCTCGGCATTTCGATGTCGGGAATCTCCGGCGTAGATGAATTTGAGCCGGAGGAGGGCGTCCTACACGCGCTTGCCGGAACGCCAGTTCAGGAGATTCGAGAGGTTGCTGCGAAAGAAGGTTGGGAGCTGCCGCTTGATTCTCCGGGGCAGTTGTCCACGTTAGGTGGCACGATTGCAAGTGCAATAGGCGGCCCTCGTGCGCATCTCTTCGGACCGGTAAAAGACGCGGTGCTTGGCCTCGAAGTAGTCGGTGGGGATGGCGTTGCGACAAAATGCGGTGGCCGAGTCGTGAAGAACGTCACGGGCTACGACATGGCGAAGCTCTACTGTGGCTCCTACGGAAGTCTTGCCATCGTAACCGGGGCCTGGCTCCGACTTCGTCCTGCGTCTGCAAAGCGCATCACGCTTCGCGCGAGATCTTCGAACGACAAAGAGCGTTTCGAAGCAATTCGGGCCTTGTCGAAGCTAACAAGTGTGCGAGCCCTGGTTTGGTCCTCGACACGGACAGTTGGTAAGAGTGAGATTACGGTCGAGTTCGGCGGTAGTGCAGAAGGCGTTGAGCACGACCGGGCGAAGTTCAATCAATACATTCCCTTTGAGGAAATCGCCGAGGACACCGTCGATCATCTTCGAGATGAGCGGAGTCGTACGGGTTCTCCGGTGGCACTGCGTGCTCGAGTGTTAGGCACGCGTTGCCACGAAATGATGGAAGTGGTTCTCGATGCTGGTCTTCGAGTTTCTGCGGATCCTGGGACGGGGACCATACATGCGAGCGGGTCTCTACCGGGCCCGTCGATCCTAGCCTTGATACGAGAGCGGGCAGAGCAAGCGGGCGGATTTGCACAGTTCGAAACTCTTCCCGATGAATGGCGAGACACGCTCGATGTCTTCGGTTCGCTTGGCGGTACGGCGTCGATCGTGTCGACCTTGAAGCGCCGTTTTGATCCGGCCGGCATTCTTAACCCGGGGCGGTTCGTCACGCTGGGGCCGTCGGATGGCGATGCTCAGGCGGCTTTGCAAGGGGACCTCACGTGAGTGCCGATTTATCGAATAGTTATGGCGGCGCGCCGTCCCTCGCGTCTCTGCTCGACCGATCTCTATACACGGACACACTTGATTGCGTGCATTGCGGGCTCTGCCTGACCAGTTGCCCGACCTACCGTGCAACTGGGCGCGAGACCGCTTCTCCGAGGGGCCGGATCTATTTGATGCGCGGGCTGGCGGAGGGTCTACTCGAGGACACTGAAGTTCTGGAGGAAGAGGCTTTCCTGTGTCTGGGCTGCCGCGCTTGCGAGAGTGCCTGCCCAAGTGGTGTTCACTACGGCGAGATGCTCGAAAATGCGCGATCCGCGATTCGGACTGAGCAGGCAAGGGAAGGTCGACTTCCGTTAGCCGCAAAGATTGAACGATTTGCCCTCCGAGAAATTGTGCCACGGGCTGGGCGTCTAAGCTTCGTAGTGTCCCTGCTAGGCATCGCGCAGACCCTGCGACTCGATCGACTGATGATGAAAGTGGTGCCCGCCCGTTTGGCGGAGATGATGGCGCTCGCGCCGCCGGTGCCCGCGGCCAAGGATCGCTGCGCCATGCCGCCGCTCACGTCTGCTGTGGGTGAACGTAAGGGCCGCGTTGCTCTGTTTGAGGGCTGTATTATGTCCGAATTCTTCGGGCGGGTGAACGACGCGACCCGACTGGTACTCTCACGTGCCGGCTACGAAGTCATCGTTCCCGAGGCGCAGGGATGCTGTGGCGCGCTGCAAGCGCATAGCGGCGACTTGAATTTTGCCCACGATCTCGCCCGCGAAAACGTGCGCGCCTTCGGAGACGATTTGGGCGATATCGACGCGGTCATAGTGACTTCAGCCGGATGCAGCGCGGCGCTACGCGACGGAGAAGCCTGGCTCGGAGAATCCGGTGCAAAGCTGGCGGGTGGGGTGCGAGACATTCTCGAGTTCTTGGATGAAGTCGATTTAGATCTCGAGTTCAAGCCGATCGCAAAGCGCGCTTGTTACGACGACCCTTGCCACTTGATTCACGCGCAGGGGATTGCTTCGGCTCCGCGGCGTTTGTTGAACAAAATTCCGAAGCTCGAACTCGTTCCCCATGCAAACCCGGAAGCCTGCTGCGGCGCGGCCGGGATCTACAACCTAACGCAGCCGGATATGTCAAAGAGGGTGCTTTCACCGAAGGTGGAGTCGCTTGCGGCAGCGAAGCCTCAGATCGTTGCGACCGCGAATCCGGGATGCGCCATGCAGATCGCTTCCGGACTCGAAGAGGCCGGCGTGAATGCATCCGTGGTGCATCCGATTGAGCTAATCGAGCAGGCAACTCGTCCTTAGCGGTCTCCTCAGCGCCCTTTGCGGCCGCGCCTCGCCAGCAAATTCACGCCTCGCCCTATCGATAAAGAAACGCGTCCGGTGTCTCCTTCGGCGGTCGCCACCTGGGGAAAGCGCCTAGGCTGAAGTCTCCGAGGCTGCCGCGGAAGACGAGGTCGAAAGGCAGGACCGAATCGCGTCCACGGACGGCGCCGTAGCGCTCGCGCAGGCTTCGGTAGACGAAAGAGGATTGCGCTGCGGGCCGACCATCGAGCTCTTCCGTTAGGCCGAGGCCGGCGCGTTCAAGAAAGAGGTCGCGGTTGGCATTTGCTTCTTGTCGCGCATCGGCATCGATCAGGCTGTTGCGCTGGACCGCCTCTTCGAGTGTCGCTGCTAGCTGCTTGAGCCTCGTCGGTGAAAGTTCGAGGAAGCGTGATGTGGGCTTTTCGTGGTCGCTACCACCTTCGGCGACCAGCCGAATTTCGAGCATGCGACCGCCACGGAGGACGATGCCTTCGGGGTGAAGCTCGCCATCTTGTAGGTCTTCATTGAGGAGAGTTGGATTGAGGCCAAGGCCTGTCCGGCTTGCGACAATCGGGTTTTCAATTAAGAAGCCGCGAGTAATTCGAATGAACTGTGGGCTGGCGTCCTTGCGTTCTGCGCGTGCTTGCAGTCCGGCAACTCGTCCGCTCTCCGAGTCGGGGAATTCGCGCGCAACGCTACGCAAGACGGAAGCCCGTTCATCTCGGCGGTCGAGCTGCTCGACGCGCTCGACTCTTTGTCCGGCCGTCTTCTCGACTAACGTTGCTCGCTCTTCTGCGTCGAATTCAGGAATCCAATCGGCCATGCGAAGCGCCCGTCCCCAGCGCTCTTTGTCGAGCTCGTAGTTGTAGAGCCAGTCGATTACCGGGCGTCGGTCTTCGCCTTCGGGGTAGCGAAGCAGGTAGCGATAGCCGGCTAGGGCCGCGCCGCGACGGAAGTCCGGGGTCCCGCCGGTCCAAGGCGAAATGACGGCGCGAAGTGGAGCCATAATGAGCGTGATGGCGATCGTCGGCGTATCTATGAGGTAGGCGACGGGGACGGGTAGGTTCGGATAGCGCGGTCGGCGCACCCACTCACCTGCTACTCGCCATGCGAACTCGTCTCGCGTCCCTTTTCGTACGAGTCGTTCGAAGGCCCCGTATGGATTTTGCCAATCATCATCTAGGAGCGTGCGTGAATGGCGAACCATCGTGTTCTGGCGTACGCCGGCTCGCGCGCCGCGTGCTAGGCGCGTGCGTGCGCCGGACTCGAGCCCCGCTTCATGCTGCGCGAGAGCGGCGATGTATTCGATGCGTGCCTCGGCATATTTGCGGTCGGCTTTGCTGCTCGATGCCGCCACTTGATAATAGGTGTCGATCGGTGTGAGCAGAGATGCCGGGGTGGCGGCGTTCGCGAGTAGCTGGGTGGCAAGAGCGATCTCGGCGTCTTGCAATTCGGGCGGCCCAAGGACCGCTTCGAGACTTTTCGCTCGGAGCAGGAAGCGAATCGTGAGCGCATCTTGCGCTGCGCTGCGTGCCTTCTCCGCCTGCCTTCGAAGTCGGGCATTTTCGTCTGGAGCACGTTCGAGAATCGCGAGTGCGCGTGCCGCTTGGTAGAGAGCGAGTGCGGGTTCCTGAGCATCGAGCGCTTTGTCTCCGGCACGAAGTCGGCGCCGCGCGAGGGTCCGATCGAGCTTAACGCGGTCTCGGGCGATCTTTTTCTCAAGCTCTGGCGTCGCGACCGTGTTGGGATGCCGCGCGAGAAAGTCGCGTCTAAGGGCGAGCGCTTGTCGATCAGTGCTCGAAAGGGGTTCGGAATTCGAGAACTCCGCGAAATAGTGGATCAAGCTATTGGTGAGTTGGTAGGGCGCGAGCACGAAGCCAGTGATTGCGGAACTCCCAATTGGTTCAACCACGGCATTGAACGTACGGGCCCAGAGCCGATGCCAACCATCGAATTGACGTCGACCTGCTAGGCGAAGAGGGTCATCGCCGATTGTTCGTTCGAGCCGTCCTTCGAGTCGCGGGTCGAGTCCCGAGCGCTTCGAGAGTTCTCGTGAGCCCGTGCGGTAGGCAATCGGATCGTCGAGGGTCGCATTGCGAAGATCGATGGCGAGAGGGAGCAGGCTGTCTTGGTCGGGTGCGGGGGGAAGTGCCGCGAGTGCCGCAAGCGCGCGTGCAACTCTTGGGTCGACTCGCGAACTCTGAGTGTCCAGTTTTTGAACGGCCTCAGAGGACGCGTCGACATCGCGGTGAGTAACGGGGCTCGGGAAGCCCGCTTTTACTGGATCCGCGATCAGCGCCGCTCGTGCGAGCCTCGCTGCTGCGAGATCTGTCGCACTCGGCAACCAGGGTTGGCGGGTCGCGAGAGGCTTGAGCAAATCCTCGTTTACGATCGTGGGTGCCTTCGCGCAGCCGAACCCGGCTACGACGAGCAGCAGCGCAGCGCCAAGCCTAACGATCGAATCGATCCGCATCGATTCCCAGTGTCAAAGCTAGGAAGGCTTCGAGTTTGCGAGTTGCTTCGAGTTTCTCGGGGCGACCGTCGTGGCTCCCGACGAGCTCGTAGAGTTGAATCGAGGCGTCGGATAACTCCGAGAAGCGGGCTGGATCAAAGGCTAGGCTCGCGGGCGGAACGGCTTCTGTGTATTCGAGGGCGAGCTGTGCATAGAAATCAGCAAGAGCCAGCAGATGTCGCAAACGATTTTTGCTTGCGCCGTGTCTTGTTGCGACCCTCTGCAATTCTTGCAGCGCGAGCAGGGTTCCGTCCGGCAAGACAAAACGCATGCCGCGGAAATACCGCGCGCGGATCATATCGGCCCGTTCGATTTCTTCTTGAGCGAGATAGCGGTAGTGCGAACCGCTGAGTTCGCTCTCGATGATGGAGAGCTGTGTCGTTCTCTCATCGAGTTCGAAGCGGACGCGATCGACATCTGTTGTAAATAGAGGGGCGCCAACTTCGGCAAGAGGATCGGTGAGTTCGAGTCCGATCTGCAGGGCGTCGGCGAAGCGTTCGCATAGCGCTGCGCTCTGAAGCGCTGTTGGACGCAGCTCCTGGGAAATGCGGGCGCTCTCTCGGTAGTGCTGTGCCGCAAGGTCATAGGCGCGGAGGCGTTCGAGTGCACGGGCCTTTGCGAAGAGCAGAACGGGATCCATGTAGCCGCTGCGAAAGGCATCGGCTTCGGCGCGCTCTAGGCTTTCCAAGCGAAGCAGTGATGCGCGGTAAACGTTACGCCCACTGAAATCGGTCGCGGTCGGAAAGCGGTAGGTGTCGTCGGGCACGTGGCGTCGCAAGACAGCGACGGTTTCGAGGACGCCTTCGCTTGGGCCATAGAGCGCCTCTTCCTGTTTAGAGGAAAATGTCTGACAACCCGTGACCGCGAGAAGGGCCAAGGTCGCGAACAGGATGCATGGCCGAAGAGACACCCCAGGCCTAGTTCTGCTCCTCAATCGCTCGCTCGTTTTTTTGTCTCGGTGCCTCGCCGACGGGGCGTGCGACTCGCGCCTCGCGGCGTATTCTTGGCGTTGGCACGAGGTCGGCTGTCGGGTCGTCGGGTGATAACAGCGTTCAGCATTTTCTCAGTAGCAATAATGGCCGCGCCTAGCTGATCCGGATCCACGCCGAGCGTCGAGAAAGTCTCGCCCGTCTTTTGCCGATTCGTCTGACTCGACTTCTCGAATACCCAGGTGATCGTTGTTTCAACGAGCGCGCCAGTGCGGCCACCCGGCGGAATACGTACGCGGTAGTCGGCGAGAACAGGCACTTCGATCGAGAGTTGTTTGGCGGCTTTCTTAAGCGCATTCATAAACGCGTCGTAGCCGCCGGCTCCGCTGGCCTCAGCCTTCTCAACGTTACCCTTATAGGCAAGTGCGACTTGAGCCCGGGGTTCTTGGCCCGATGCGACGTCGACGTGGTAGCTCTCGACCTTCACGAGCTGGTCTTCAGGTGTCTTGAGGACGTCCGTGAGCACGTAGGGCAGGTCGTCGGGAGTGACGATTCTCTTTTTGTCGCCGAGTTCGACGATTCGGGCGAGGACGAGGTCGCGGTCGTTGTCGGAAAGTGCGATGCCCAGGTTGGCGAGGTTATGATCCAGCGAGGCCTTGCCCGAAAGTTTGCCCAGTGCATAACGTCGTGCGCCGCCGAATCGCGCCGGGGCGAGGTCTGTTCCGTAGAGGCCGCCCTTTGCATCGCCATCGGCATGAATGCCAGCGGTCTGGGTATAGACGTCGCGGCCGACGATGGGTGTGTTGGCCGAAAGTTCTTTACCAGAAAATGTTTCGACCATATTCGAAAGCGCAGTCAGGCGATCCTCGCGAATCGCCGTCCGGGCGTCGCTGTGGTCGTGGGTCGCGGCGACGATCTCCGCCAGGGAGGTGTTGCCCGCTCTTTCGCCCATGCCGTTCACACTCGTATGGACACCACGTGCGCCAGCTTGGATCGCTGCCAAGCAATTTGATGTGGCCAACCCGTAGTCATTATGGCCGTGGTACTCGAAATCGACGGCTGGCCAAGTCGCCGCCATGAGTCCGACGTAGCGCGTGACGTCGGTTGGAGCGAAGACGCCGAGGGTGTCTGCGAGGTAGATACGCGCGACGCGTAGCTCGCGCAGGGTCTGAACCATGGCGAAGACATAGTCGAAGGAGTCGCGGACGCCCCGGGACCAGTCTTCGAGATAGACGTTAACGGTTAGTCGCTTGCGCCGGGCGTAGCGGATCGTTTCCGAGATCTTGGTGCGGTGTTGTTCGGGGGTGAGGCCGAGTTGCTCGACGCAGTGGCGCTCGGAGCCCTTGGTCAACAGGTTGAGGACCTTGCCGCCGGCATCGCAGATCCAGTCGACGGATTTTTTGCCGTCTGTGTAGCCGAGCATTTCGATGCGCTGGATGAGACGTTCTTTACGGGCCCACTTCGTGATTGCCTGGGCAGCTTCGCGTTCTCCCGCGGAGACTCGTGTCGAAGCCATCTCGATCCTATCGACCTCGCAGTCAACAAGAAGCATGCGAGCCAGCTGAAGTTTTTCGGCGGGCGTGTAGGACACATTCGGCGTTTGCTCGCCGTCGCGAAGGGTCGTATCCATGACCGCGATATGGCGAGCGCCCGCTTTTGCGCCTCCAGTATCAGCGGAAGCACTGCGAGAACGAGTCGAGCTGGATCGAGAGACGGCGGTCATCGGATTTGGGGTACTCGTCGCCGCAAAGCTCGAAGAGCGCGGCGCTGGGCGGGGGATGGCTTGGCGCGGATCCAGAAAGGAGAAGTCTAGACGCGGGAAGCTGGCGAGTCTGGAGAGTACCTCGGCCCTCCTTTCGCCGCGAGGCACTAGGACGCGCTCCGGGGCTGATTTCCGACGGGTAGGGCCGCGAGCCTGCTAAGGTCGGCGGCTTCGTGACCACGCCGAGACTCCCCCACCTTCGGGGGACTGTCCCGTGGCTGTAGGGAGGACTCGCGTGAATTCGACCGACGTCGACGTCAGCGCCGAGCATGCGACACAGCGGCTCGATCGATATTTGGCCGACCAACTCGGCATTTCACGGGCCCGAGTGCGTCATTTGCTCGAAGTCGGCCGCGTGCAGCTCGGCGATCGTGCCTTGGAGCTTGGGGATAAGTCGCATTCGGTCGCGGTTGGCGAGCGCTTCTCTGTCGCGGGAGCAGTCCGTGCCGAGGACGAACTTCCGGTTGCCCGCGCAGACCGGCCGATCGAAATCGGCGGGGAAGGCCCGGGCTGGATCGTCGTCAACAAGCCCGCGGGATGGGGCGTGCATCCGCTTCGACCGGATCAGGAGGAGACGGTCCTGAATTCGGTGCTGGCGCTTCGGCCTGAGATTCTTGGGGTCGGCGAGGGCGGTCTGCGTTCCGGCGTCGTCCATCGCCTCGATGTCGACACGAGCGGTGCTCTCATTCTCGCGACCGATGATGAAGCTTGGCAGCGGCTGCGCGGCGGGTTCAGCGCTCATTTGGTCGAGAAGCGGTATCACGCTCTGGTCGCTGGACATCTTCCGCGCGAGCGACGCGTCGACATGGACCTCGAAGTCTCACGGCACCAGCCGGCACATGTTGTCGTGCGCCGTGGCGCCAAGGCCTGCGGTCAGCATGTTCGACCGCTGCGTCACTTCGGGTCTGCAACGTTGATCGAAGTGCGACTCGAAACGGGTTTCCTTCATCAGATCCGCGCCACGATGGCTCATCTCGGCCATCCGGTTCTAGGCGATCTTGAATATTGGCCGACGGGTGAAGAGGATTCGATCGATCCACCGATCGAAGTCTCGCGTCAGATGCTTCATGCGCGAAACCTCATCTTCGATGATGTCGATGTTGAAATCGAAGTGCCGGCCGACCTTGCGGCCGCGGTTGCGGAGCTTGAAGCGAGCCTCGAGTAGCGGGCGCTCTGACGGGGCTTCGAAATGCCGGCTATTCGCGTTTTCGGCCGAGCCTCGTAGATGTTATGTACGCGGAAGCACGTCGACACTCCCCATCGGTCCAGCGAGCGCCTCGAGCGTCCTTCCGTACATGCCTTTCTTGAGGCCTCGCATGGCGGGATCGGCCTTGGACGAGAGTACATCTGCCATTTCGATGGCCTTCGAAAGAACCTCGTCTTCTGGCACTGCGTGGTCGACGATCTGTTTTGCGAGAGCGGCCTCGGCTCCGTAGCGGGTGCCTGTGACGATGAGTTCGTGAGCCGTCTGGTGCGAGACGCGGGCTTGGATGATTGCGGTCATGCCGGGATGAAGAGGAGCCTTCATGTCGATTTCGGGCATACACCAATAGCCCCGGTCCGAACGCATAACACGAAAATCGTGCGCGAGAGAAATCTGTGCACCCGCGCCGAAGGCGTGCCCATTGATCGCTGCGACGGTGATCGTCGGGAACGTGAGGACGCGCGCCATTAGTGCGAGGACTTTTGGAATATATCCGTCCCGTACTTCAGGGTCGGTCTGCGCGAACATCCATTCGAGATCGAGGCCGTTTGAGTAGAACTTCCCCGTCCCGGTCGTGACGAGCGATGCAGGACTCCCCGCCCCCTCGACTTCATCAAGAGCGGCATCCCACGCCTCGATATTGTCGGGGCGAAATCGATTCTCGGGTGCGTCGAAGCGAAGAACGAAGACTGCGCCCTCGCGAGATAGATCAATCATGAATGCTCCAGGACGGTTCTAGGATGGGTGGTCAGAAGAGTTGAGTCAGAACATTTGAGGTAGAGGTGTGCTGATTGAGGCTCGGTGCCCTAGCACCGGTCGCGCGAAAGCAGCGCCTAGCTTCCCTTACGCATCTGCAGGCCCATCGCTTTGGCCTTCGCATCTTCGGCCTCAGTGATCTCGCCCTTCTGCATCAGGATTCGCGAGAGGTTCGTCTGCGACAGTGCGTCATCGGGTTCGAGCTCGACAAGCTTCTCCGCTGCCTCGACGGCGGCTTCGAGGTCACCCTGCTTGGCGAGCGCGATAGAGAGCCCATTCCAGGCAATCGCGAGGGTGGGATCCATCTCGATTGCTTCGCGATAGACGTCGATCGCGCCAGCGGTATCGCCTTTTGCGAAGAGGCCGAAGCCCTGTTTATAGACGGACTTAGCGTCGCCTTCTTTTGCTGCGGATTTTTCGTTCTGATCGGGCTGAGTCATGGCAGTTATCTCCTGGGACGCGAGTATAATGCCCCGAAATGGAGATCCGGACACTCGTTGTTCAAGAAAGAATGACCTTGGCCAGCCTGCTCGATGGCTGGCCGCTCGCCGAAGGTTGGACGGCAGGCGATCGCTTTCGTCAGCAGGTCCAGCACGACCCGCTTGGCGCGACGAGAATGTTTTCGTGGCTGCCCTTGAGGGCCGGATCATGGCATGGCTGGGGCGGTCAGCAGACGATTCTTCGGCTAGATCCTGATGGCTCGCCTCGTGGTGCTGCAGAGGAAGCGACAGAGATCGAGCTGATGTCGATCGGAGCTGGTAATGAGCGCGCAGCTTCGGTCATTCGCGGTTTTGCCGACCTTCGATGATTTGACCAGAGGAGAGTATGAACGAGGGAACTCGTCGGGAACGTGAGCACGCGATGCTCGAACGCATCGAAGTGCGCGTCAGCCCTATTCACGGAAAGGGTGTATTTGCGCGTCGTAGACTGCGTGCAGGGCAGTTCATCGGACGCTTCGAGGGCGATCCGACGACGGCTAACGGAACCTATGTGCTGTGGCTCATTGATGAAGACGGCGGCGAAGTTGGAATTCGCGGGCGAAATGCTTTGCGGTTCTTGAATCACGGGGATCCCGAGAATGCGGAGTTTGTAGACGCGAACTTGTTCGCGATCGCGAATATTCAGCCGGGTGCCGAGGTTATGATCGATTACGGCGAAGCCTGGAGAGCCGACTGAAGGTCGGCCGGAATTTTGTGGCCTTAAAACGTGAAGCCGAAGTCGGTGACGCGCAGCCACTTTGAAAACATCTCGCGACCGCGCGAGGCTAACGCGGAACTAAGGAGCATGATCGATGACTAGGAATGCGGATCGAATAAGAAAAACTGGACAGCGAATTTTCTTCGGAACTATTTTGTTAGGCGTTTTATCATTTGCTCTCGGATGTGGTGGCAAGACGCCTGATGATCTTGGCGCGAAGGGGACGACCCTCGGCGGCTGTCCCTCTTCCCCTAATTGTGTTTCGAGTGCAGCGGACGACGAGGGGCATGCGATCGCAGCTCTTGCGATCGATGGCCCAGAAGAGGCGGCTTGGGCAGTGCTTCGTGAGGTCGTTTCGGGCGGCGAGCGCGTCTCCGTTGAGACGGATTCCGAGGGCTATCTCTATGCCGTCTACACGTCGAAGCTGATGGGATATAACGACGACGTCGAGTTTTTAGCGAATTCAGCTAGTCGCCAAATCGAAGTACGTTCCGCTTCGCGAGTTGGGTACGGAGACGGCGGCGTGAACCGCGATCGGATCGAAGCTATCCGTAGCGCTCTCGTGGGTCGAGGTGTCGTTCGGTCCGGAGCCGACGATTAACGAGCCCGTCGCAAGAGAACCATGGTTGCCCCGCGTCCGCCCAATCGGTCGGGCGCCGGGGCAAAAGCGAGCACGCTCTTCGAAACGGCGCCACGCGCGAGCCAGTCCGGGAGTGCGTCACGCAAGATCGCTTCGCCGTCCGCAGAATTTTGGCCGCGCCCATGAATTACGACGAGAGACCGCTTTCCTTGCGCTCGCGCACTTTCGATTCGCTTGGCGAGGAGCCGTTCGGCCTGATCTCGTCGGGTTCCGTGGAGATCGATTCGTTCCTCGGGTTCCGGATCTCCTCGTCCGAGGGCAAGGAGCTGCGTGTCACTTACGCCCGCAGCCGCTGCACGAAGTCGATTGGAAGGATCGGGCCATCGGAATGCAGCCGCCTTCGAGCCCGCAGCTGCTCTGGGTTTCGTGGTCTTCCCCGGAGTCGTTGCGCGAATCTTCTCCGGCCCGCGATCAATGGGGCGCGTGTCGTCGGTAACCAGATCGGCGAAGCTGCTGCCCTTCTGGTCCTCTCCGTCTCGTCCCTTCCCGTTGGTGCTCATTTTGCGTTGTTCTTCCGTGCTGTTCGTGCAGAGGTTTCGTCGGTCAGGCCGACCAGGGCGAGTGCCTTCCGCGTCGGGCCTGCATGAGCGAGGTCGAGCAGCGATTCCGGAGCGACCCACTTGTGCGCATCGAAGCCCTGCCTTTTGACGCGGCCCTTCGGCGCGACGTGTGCACGGAATACTTCGAGCGTCAGGCGTCGATGTGTAAATAGATGGTTCACTGAGCCGAGGTGTTCGGCGCTCAGCAATTCGAGGCCGACGACTTCGAGAAGAATTTCTTGAACGCGGTCTTTCGCTTCATCTTTGGCATCAATTTCGCCGCCGGGGAGTTCCCATAGTCCTGCCATCAGACCCGTTTCAGGCCGCCTAACGGATAAGACTTTTCCGTCGCGTTCGAGGTAAATAGCGATTGCACGTATTTTTGTGGGCTTTGCTTTCTTTTTTTTGATGGGAAGAGACTCGGCGTCGCCTACCGCATATGCGTCGCAATGCGTGCGAATCGGGCATGCTAGGCAGTGAGGGTTTTTAGGCGTGCAAAGCGTGGCTCCCAGTTCCATCAACCCCTGGTTCAGGTCTCCCGGCCGTTCTCCCCGGACGATCGCGCCGGCGACGCGCCACATTCGCTCGACGACTTCCTTGGCTGCGCTGTCTTCTCGAATTCCGAGCAACCGCGTGAAGACGCGAATCACGTTTCCGTCAATGAGGGGCGCTTCGCGCTCAAACGCGATCGACGCGATAGCTCCAGCCGTGTAGCGGCCGATCCCTTTGAGTTTCTCGAGGCCCTCGGCAGTGTCCGGGAGCTTTCCGTCATGTTCCGCAACGACGGTCTCGGCAGCGTGCTTCAAGTTCCGTGCTCGGGAGTAATATCCGAGTCCGGTCCAAACGGCATATACGTCATCGATCGGCGCGGAAGCGAGAGTTTCGACGTCTGGGAAGTTTTCAAGAAATCGTTCCCAATAGGGAATCACGGTTTCGACGCGCGTCTGCTGCAGCATCGCTTCGCTGATCCAGATGGCATAGGGATCTCGGGTATGACGCCAGGGCATGTCACGCTTGTTCGCGTCGTACCATCTGAGCAATTTCTTGCGCGCAGCACGAACAGGAAGACCTGAAAAATCTGATGCGCTGGCTTCTGATCCGCCTTTGGGGGCGGAGCTGGCCTTGGATTTCGAGTGGGCCTTTGCGGGGCGCTTTCGCTGGGCGGGACTCATAGATCTGATGCTAGCGCTTCGGGCGACGTCGCCGCCGACGGGTTATTCGGTGGCTCGCTTTGCGAGAGCGTTCGGATAGGCTCAGGCGTCGATCGATAGGTCGATCGGGAGAGCGCGTTCGACTCGAATCCGGTCGGCCAAGACGCGGGCCGAAAGCGCATAGAGCTCGACCCCCGAATTTGCGGCCTCACGGAGAGTGCGGCCATATGCGGGATCGATGTCGTCCGCTGGGGCGATCACGTCGGCGTCCGCTCGCTGAACTATGTAGAGGAGAGCAACCCGTTCCCCTCGTTTTCGGCGGGCCATTAGATGTTCGAGATGGCGCCGGCCACGAGTAGTCACTGCGTCGGGGAAGCGCGCTCGTCGGTCGCTACAGAGCGTCACGCTTTTAACTTCGACCCAACACGGAACATCGGTTTCAGGATGATTCGAGAGACGAAAGTCGAAGCGCGAACCTTCTTCGACCGAGACTTCGCGTTCGATCGTTTCGTACCCCACAAAGGGCTCGAAGGCATTCGCTTCAAATACTCGCCGGGCCACGTCATTCGCCTTGGCCGCGTGAAGTCCAACCCATACGCGCCCGACCCGAATCATCTCGAGGGTATGACGAAGCTTTCGCTTTTTGCTGTCATGGGTGGAGCAGCGAACGGAAGACCCCGGCGCTTTCGTTCCGGTCATGCTGCCTGGATTTGGGCAATGCACTGTTATTTCAGAGCCGTCCTCGAGCGCGATGTCGGCCAAAAAGCGCTTGTAGCGTAGGATGAGTTTTGCCTTGAGCGCAGCCTCGATCGGAACGGAAATCTGCTTCAGGAGTTTGGGGGGCGATGGCAAATTCATATTGAGACGGAGTCTAACGCGAAGGCGCGCCGCGCCGAACGGGTCATTCCATTCCGTCGTGAACCGAATGCTTGACGACTCTCTTGGTGCGGGTGACGCTTGGGGTCCTCGAAGCCGTCTTGTTCGTTTCGCTAACGAGACGTGATCGGTGTGCATCTGGCCAAATAGGGTTGGTCCGCAGTGCGAAGGGGAAGAGCTGTTGGACGGTCGATTGAAACGCTTGATCTTGGTACGACACGGCGAGACCGCAGGTCAATCGAGCATTCGCTACTACGGCGTGACAGACGTGCCGCTCTCGGACCTCGGCAGGTCACAGGTCCGTGCCGCGCGAGACCGTATCTATGGCGAGACTTTTGAGTCGGTTTGGGCGAGCACGTTATGCCGCTCTTGGGAGTCAGCGCAGATCGTGGCACCGGGCCGTCCGGTCAATCTCGAATCCGATTTTCGAGAGATCGATTTCGGAGATTGGGAGGGTCTGACAGCGGAGGAAATCGCGGTTGCGGATCCTGCGGGCCATGCGAAATGGCGTGCAGAAGGGCTCTCCTTTACGTTTCCGGGGGGCGAGGCTCGGTCGGATTTTAGGGATCGAATCGCGCGCGGGTTAACGAGAGTGCGTGCGAGCGGCGCAGAGGCCGTACTCATTGCCGTCCATAAGGGTGTCGTGCGTACGCTGCTCGAGCTTGTGGCGGGGCATACCCTTGCACCCGAAGAGCCAGTATTAGGCGGTGTCGTTCAAGCGTCGCGAAACGCTCGTGGTAAATGGTCGACGGGGCGCATGGGCAGCGATGCGAGTGCTACTGAAATTGGAATCGGTATTCCGATGGAAGAGAGCTAGACGCTTACTCATCTGTTCGCCTAAATTCTCAGCCACTTGCCGACGCCTACTTGCCGACCTGCGGGCTTTATCGCGAAAAATCCCCGCCGCGTGGAATCGCGACAGGGATCTATTCGTTGAACGGGACACTTTAGGCGCCGCGTTTTTTCACGCGTCGTTACTTAGACGTGTTAGAGAACGCCGTAGGCGAGCATGGCATCCGCGACCTTGATGAAGCCGCCGACATTCGCGCCCTGGACGTAGTTGATGAAGTCGCCCTCAGTTCCGTGTTCGACACAGGTGCTGTGAATATTCTTCATGATCTCGAGAAGCTGCTCGTCGACCTGCTCGCGTGACCACGAAAGACGCATCGCATTCTGCGTTTGTTCGAGACCACTGACCGCGACGCCCCCTGCGTTGGCCGCCTTCGCGGGGCCGAAAAGGATCTTGCTGTCGATGAACACACCGACCGCGTCGAGGGTGGACGGCATATTCGCGCCTTCCGAAACCAGCTGGCATCCGTTTGCGACAAGTACTTTCGCATCATCGCCATCGAGTTCGTTCTGGGTTGCGCAGGGGAACGCGAGGTCGCACGGCACGCTCCAAGGGCGCTTACCCTCGTGGAACTCACCGCCGAACTTGTCGACGTATTCGCTGATCCGGCCGCGGCGGTTGTTCTTCAGGTCCATGACCCAAGCGAGCTTTTCTTCGTTAATGCCGTCAGGGTCGTGAATGAATCCACTCGAATCCGACATCGTAAGGACCTTACCGCCGAGCTGCTGGACCTTCTTCGCCGTGTATTGGGCGACGTTGCCCGAGCCGGAGACAACGCAGTTCTTGCCTTTTACATCGTCGCTGCGAGTCCCGAGCATCTCGCGGGCGAAGTAGACGCAGCCATAGCCTGTCGCTTCCGTGCGGATAAGTGAGCCACCGAAGCCGAGGCCCTTGCCCGTGATTGTTCCAGTGAATTCATTTTGGAGTCGCTTGTACTGACCAAAGAGGTAGCCGATCTCTCTCGCCCCGACGCCAATATCGCCTGCCGGAACATCCGTGTTAGGTCCGATGTGTCGGAAGAGTTCGCTCATGAACGACTGGCAAAAGCGCATGACTTCGCCGTTGCTCTTGCCTTGGGGGTTGAAGTCCGATCCGCCCTTTCCGCCGCCCATGGGCAGGGTCGTGAGAGAGTTCTTAAAGACCTGTTCGAAGCCGAGAAATTTGAGAATCGAGAGATTCACGCTCTTGTGGAACCGGAGGCCGCCCTTGTAGGCGCCGATCGAGTTGTTGAATTGCACTCGGTAGCCGCGATTCACGCGAACCTGGTTGTTGTCATCCGTCCAACACACGCGGAACATGATGACGCGGTCGGGTTCGCTCATGCGCTGAAGGATACGCGCTTCCTTGTAAACCTTTTTGTCTTCCAGGAAGGGGACGATGTCGCGAGCTACTTCGTGGACCGCCTGATGGAACTCAGGTTGACCTTCGTTTCGGCGCTTGAGGCCCGCCATAAACCGTTCGAGATACGCGTCCGCCGACGCCTGCTGAGCCTTAGAAATTGCCATCGATCCGTTCCCTTACTGCGATATTAAAAGTCACCCGACGTGAATTCGGGTAATCCGGTGGATCATCGTTCAAAATGAAGCGATCTCTGCTGGGGTTGCTCCCAACATCGAAAAAAACGCCCCGAAAGTTGAGACGTCTTCTGACGTCAGTCCTCGTTGCTCTCTCGAAGCTTCGCCAGCACGCTCAAATCCTCGAGTGTGCTCGTGTCGCCCGCAACTTCCTTGCCGGAAGCGATGTCTCGCAAGAGGCGTCGCATGATCTTGCCTGAGCGAGTCTTGGGCAATGCGTTCGTGAAGCGAATTTCAGTCGGTCGCGCGATCGCGCCGATTTCTTTAGTGACGTGCTGTTTGAGTCGGCTGACGAGTGCGTCATCCGCTGTTGTAGTCCCTATGGGAGAAACGAATGCAACGATCGCCGTGCCCGTAATTTCATCGGGTCGTCCAACGACTGCGGCTTCGGCGACTTCAGGAGAGGACACGATCGCGCTCTCGACTTCCATCGTGCCGATACGGTGGCCCGACACGTTCATCACGTCATCGACGCGGCCCATGATCCAGAAGTAGCCGTTCTTATCGCGATGGGCGCCATCACCGGCGAAATAGGTGTCATTGTAGGTGCCCCAATAGGTTTCCTTGAAGCGCTTGGGGTCCCGCCAAATTCCTCGAAGCATGCCAGGCCATGGATGCTTGAGCACAAGGAAGCCACCGCCATCGCCTTTGATGCTTTCACCTTCTTCGTTGAAGATGTCGGCGTGAATGCCGGGGAAAGGCTTCGTGGCGGATCCGGGTTTGGTATCGACGGCGCCAGGTATCGACGAAATCATGATTCCGCCTGTTTCCGTCTGCCACCAGGTGTCGACGATCGGGCATCGCTTTCCGCCGATCACCTTGTGGTACCACATCCACGCTTCTGGATTGATCGGCTCTCCGACGCTGCCTAACAAGCGGAGGGACGAAAGGTCGTGCCCTTTGGGATGTTCGTCGCCTAGCCGGATAAACGTGCGGATGGCGGTGGGCGCTGTGTAGAAAACCGTGACGCCCCACTTTTCGATGAGGTCCCACCAGCGGTCCGGGCCCGGATAGGTCGGAGTGCCTTCGTAGATAACAGTCGTGGCGCCATTCGTGAGAGGTCCGTAGACGACATAAGAATGGCCGGTGATCCAGCCGATATCTGCGGTGCACCAATAGACATCGTCGTCCTTGATGTCGAAAATAGCTTTAAAGGTCGTCGCGACATGGGTGAGGTAGCCGCCGGTTGTGTGAAGAATGCCCTTGGGACTGCCGGTCGTGCCGCTTGTGTAGAGAATGAAGAGCGGGTGTTCGGAGTCGAGCTTGGCCGGCGCACATTTCGCGTTCGCCTCGGCCATGGCCTCGTGGTACCAGACGTCGCGGCCCTTTTTGAAGGTGACGGGCTGCTTAGTGCGCTCGACGACGATTACTTTTTCAATCGAAGGCGACTTTGCGACAGCTTCGTCGACGGTGTCCTTGAGCGCGAAGGGCGCGCCCTTCCGGTAGCCACCGTCGGAAGTCACGACGAGCTTCGCTTCGGCATCGTTGATGCGGTCGGCGAGGGCTTCGGCGGAGAAGCCGCCGAATACGATGGAGTGCGGTGCGCCGATTCGCGTGCAGGCGAGCATGGCGATAGAGAGTTCGGGAATCATCGGCATGTAAAGGCAGACACGGTCGCCCTTCTTTACGCCCTGGGCCTTTAATACGTTCGCGAATTGGCAGACCTCGCGATGAAGTTCGCCGTACGTGATGACGCGCTTGTCGCCGGGCTCACCTTCCCAGATGATTGCGGCCTTGTTCTTTCGCGAGACGCCGCCTGGAGCGGTATCCGCACTAAGATGCCGATCGAGGCAGTTGTAAGAGACGTTCGTCTTGGCTCCGACGAACCACTTCGCGAATGGCGGCTTCCAGTCGAGGACCTTTTTCCAAGACGTGAACCAGGAAATGTTCTCCTTCGCCATCTTCGCCCAAAATTTTGTGGGGTTGGATTCACCGAGCTTGCGATACTCGTTGGTGAGCGTCTTGTTCCAATGAGCTTGCTTTGTGAATTCAGGTGCAGGCTTGAATGTTCGCTTTTCCTTCAGGAGGGTATTGATGTCAGCCATATCCGATTGAATCCTTGCTGGGGGTTTCACGCAGATCGCGAGGCGATTGCGATTGTCATCGCACGATCACTAAATCGCGCCGGTGAGTGCTTTGTTCTTAAAATTTTGAGGTGCTGGAGTCCGTTTACTCGGCGACTTGGCTTGGCCGAGTTAGGTGTCCGGCGCTTGGGCCTACTTTGTAAAAATCCGACTAACGTGAAACCCAGGCTTCGATGTCGTCCGCAGTCTTCGGGATAGCACGGGTGAGATTCAGGTAGCCGTCACTAGTGATGACCACATCGTCTTCGATTCGGATTCCGATGCCCTTGTATGCGTCAGGGGCATCGGGCGCATCGGGAGCGATGTAGATCCCGGGCTCGATTGTGTAGGCCATGCCGGGGGCGAGCGGGCGGGGCTTCGGATCCTCGGCCCCATTCCTTATGACGTAGGCGCCGACATCATGGACATCGAGTCCGAGCCAATGGCTCGTGCCATGCATGTAGTAGGGCCGGTAGCTTTCCGTTTCGATCAAGCCGTCGACTTCGCCCTTAAGAAGGCCGAGGTCGACCATACCCTGTGTTAGCACGCGGACGCTCGCTGCATGAATTTCCGGCAGTGTCGCGCCGGGTCGGCTCGCTTCTAGGGATGCTTCCTGTGCGGCAAGAACCAGGTCATAGAGCTCGCGAGCTGCGGGTGTAAAGCGCCCACCTACGGGATAGCAGCGCGTGACGTCTGAGGCGTATCCTTCGAGCTCGACGCCCGCATCGATCAGGACGACCTCACCCTCGGCGAGCTGTTGATCGTTCTGGATGTAATGGAGGATTGTTGCGTTCTTGCCGGAGCCGACGATCGAGCCGTATGCCGGGCCGGAGCCGCCGCGTGCGCGAAAGGCATAAGCCAGCTCCGCTTCAAGTTCGTATTCGAATCGTCCCGGTTGGCAGATGGCCGCGGCGCGTCCGTGTCCGTCGAGCGAGATGTCCGCGGCGCGCTGCATGATGTCAATTTCGGGCTGCGTCTTAATTAGGCGCATTTCATGAAGGAGGATCCGCGGGTCGATGAGCTCGTTCGCGGGCAAAATTCCGCCGCGAGATTGGCGACGGATCTCTTCCTGAAGCGCGACGATTTTGGCGTCGAGAGTCTGATCCCGGCCTAACATGTGGTAGATGCGATTCGCGCCGCGTAGAAGTTCGGGAAGCTTGTCGTGCAGCTCCGCGATCGGGTAGGCGGCATCCGCGCCGTATTCGCTGATTGCGCCATCTATGCCCGGGCGATATCCGGTCCATGTTTCCGCTTCCCTATCGCGTGGCTGCACGAAAAGCGTGAACTCTGGTCCCTCTCGAGTAGAGAGTACGGCCACCGAATCGGGATGGTCGAACCCTGTCAGGTACCAGAAATCACTGTCCTGTCGGAAGGGGAACTCGGTATCCGCCGAGCGCACAGCGAGCCGGCCACCAACGAAAATCGCGACGGCATCCGGTCCGAGGGCTTCGAGCAGCTGCTGACGCCGTTTCGTAAACACGATTGCAGTCTATCGAATCAGGGCAAACGCGGGACCGCTCTTCGCGTATTCGCCGGTGGTCCGTTTAGGCGTGGCTAGAAGCGCCGCTTTACAGCGGGGAACCGCCTTTCGGCCAATTTGAGGAGCTCTTGAATGCCGCCTTAGATTGCAGGAACATTTAGAGGCGAAAGATAAGAAACCTATTTAAAACAG
>DGPZ01000144.1:5485-11271 GCA_002390675.1 Deltaproteobacteria bacterium UBA4427 | reverse complement strand
GCGTGATATCCGCAAACAATGGCGTCGCAATCGCAATGAATTTGGAATCGCGGACGACGAGGTTCCAGTCTTTCCGACGGTGGCCCGGAGCTGGAACGATCCGGGTGTCGACAGTCTTGCGCAGGCTTTGGAGTCTAGGCTTGCAGCGTTAGGCGTTAAGGTATTTGAGAACCGTCCCGTCGGATCGCCGATCGAGGTGCAGAGCTTTGAGGCGAGTGGTCTCGTTCCTGCCGCGAGGCAGCGGTATCTCGCGGAATTAGCAGAATCGCTGCGTGCCTATCGCGCGTCGGTTGAGTCGTGGGCCGAGCAAGCCGCCTTGGCGGACGGGCATGCTCGTGTGCTTGGAAGTCTCGGTTTCGAGCCCGTGCGGCCGCTCGGTGCCGTTGCCGCCGCACAGAATAATTCGGATGTGGTCGTCGGCGCGCTCATTGCGGGCTACACGCATGCTGTGGAATCAGTCGACGGCCGGCTTGCCGAAGCGCTGTCTGAGTGGCCCGAGCGTCGTGCGCAGTACAAGGCGGGGAAACAAAGCTACGCAGTGCGGGGTCGGTCGATCGAAGTGGAAAACCGCGTCGCGACGTTGTCTGGAATGACCATTCCTAAGGTTGCGATTCCGCGCAGTGACGACTGGGGTGATCTCGCGAGATATTTGTCCCTTGAAAATTTGCCAGGCTACTTCCCCTTCACGGCGGGCGTGTTTCCCTTTAAACGGAACGGCGAAGACCCGGCGCGGATGTTCGCTGGTGAAGGTGGCCCTGAGCGGACTAATAGACGCTTTCATCTTCTTAGCTCCGGTCAGTCCGCCGCGCGACTCTCGACAGCATTCGATTCGGTGACGCTTTACGGGCGCAATCCCGCTGCAGCACCGGATATTTTCGGGAAGGTTGGAAACTCGGGAGTTTCGATTTGCACCCTTGATGATGCAAAGAAGCTTTACTCGGGATTCGATCTCTCGGCGGCTACGACGTCGGTCTCTCTTACGATCAACGGCCCCGCGCCGACCGTTCTCGCGTTTTTTCTAAACGCGGCGATTGACCAGCGAGTCGAACGTCATCTTCGTGGCGCGGGCGAACTCGAATCAGCGGTCGCTGCGTTTGCTGCGAAGCTCGAGGCCAAGGGGAGTTCGTTGCCGGCCTATCAAGGCGAATTGCCTGATGAGCATGACGGACTCGGATTAGGGCTGCTCGGCATTCCAGGAGATCGCGTTGTTGACGCGGAGACTTACGCGCGACTGCGAAGCGAGGTGCTTCAGAATGTCCGCGGCACGGTTCAGGCAGATATTCTTAAAGAGGATCAGGCTCAAAATACCTGCATCTTCTCAACGGAGTTTTCGCTGAAGATGCAAGGCGATATCCAGGAAACGTTCTGCCGCGAACATATTTCCAATTTCTATTCGGTCTCGATCTCTGGCTATCACATGGCTGAAGCCGGAGCGAATCCGATCAGCCAGCTGGCGTTTACCCTCGCTAATGGGTTCACGTTCTGTGAATATTTTTTAGCGCGCGGGATGTCCATCGATGACTTCGCAGCCAACTTCTCGTTCTTTTTCTCGAACGGCTTGGATGCGGAGTATTCGGTTATGGGACGTGTGGCAAGGCGCATCTGGGCCGTTGCTATGCGAGAGCGCTACGGCGCAAGCGAGAAGAGTCAGAAGCTGAAGTACCATATCCAGACGTCGGGACGGTCATTGCATGCCCAGGAGATGGACTTCAACGATATACGCACAACGCTTCAAGCTTTGACGGCGCTCCAGGATCAGTGCAATAGCTTGCATACGAATGCGTATGACGAAGCGGTAACGACGCCGACCGAGGAATCGGTTAGGCGGGCCGTAGCGATCCAGCTAATCATCAATCGCGAAGCTGGCCTCATGAAAAACGAGAACCCTATTCAGGGCGCGTTCATTGTTGAGGAGCTGACAGACCTAGTGGAAGAGGCGGTGCTGAAAGAGTTCGAGAGCCTGTCCGAGCGAGGTGGCGTGTTGGGCGCAATGGAAACCTTGTATCAGCGTGGCCGCATCCAGGACGAGAGCATGCACTACGAGCAGCTAAAACATTCCGGCGAACTCGAGATTATCGGTGTGAATACGTTCCTGCCGAAAAACCCGCAGTTGCCGGAGTTGGGTGACGAAAGCCTGCAACGGTCGAGTGATGCCGAGAAGCAGGCTCAGCTCGATTCGCTTGCGGGGTTTCATGCTCGCTGGGCCGACGAGGCGCAGGCAGCGCTAGACCGCCTGCAGCGGGCCGCACAGGACGGCGAGAATCTCTTCGATGTGTTGTTGGATACGGTGAAGGTCGCGAGCCTTGGTCAGATCAGCGACGCGCTCTTCGAGGTGGGAGGCCGTTATCGCCGGGCGATGTAAGTCCGCGGGAAATAGGTGAGATGTGGGCGCGCGCGGGGCTGCTAGACTCGCGCGCCGCGCGTCTCAGTTTGCGANNAATTCGATGGGCGTCGACCTCTACTTCGATGTCGACCCGGAAGACGCGCTGCACGCGGAATGTACACGCAGGATGCGTGAGACGCGGACCCCTCGTGGGCCGCGATCAAGACGACGAAAGAGGGTAACAGGATGGCGGATTCGAATCCGAAGGGCGGCACGAAGGCTGCGGATCAGATGGCTGAATGGCGGGCCCTCGCGGGCAAAGAGCTTCGTAATAAAGACGTGGACGGTCTCGCCTGGGAAAGCCCGGACGGGTTCCCCGTTCGAGCGCTCTATACGGCGGAAGACCTTGAAGGCCTCGAGCACACGGATACGATGCCGGGGATCTTTCCCTTCCTTCGCGGACCGCGGGCAACGATGTACGCGAACCGCCCCTGGACGCTCCGGCAATATGCGGGGTTCTCGACTGCAGAAGAATCGAACGCCTTCTACCGGGCGAACCTCGCGGCGGGACAGCAAGGGTTGTCCGTTGCCTTCGATCTCGCGACCCATCGCGGTTACGACTCGGATCACGAGCGCGTATCCGGTGATGTGGGCAAGGCCGGCGTTGCAATCGATTCCGTTGAGGATATGAAGATCCTCTTTAAGGATATCCCGCTAGATGAAGTGACCGTGTCGATGACGATGAATGGCGCGGTCATCCCCGTGTTGGCGGCTTTCATTGTCGCGGGGGAAGAACAGGGGGTTGAGCGCAGCAAGCTTGCTGGCACGATCCAGAACGACATTCTCAAAGAGTTCATGGTTCGCAATACCTATATCTATCCTCCGACGCCTAGCATGAGGCTCGTCGCGGACATCATCGAGTACACGGCACAGGAAATGCCGAAGTTCAACTCGATCTCGATCTCCGGGTATCACATGCAGGAAGCCGGAGCGACGACGGTTCAGGAGTTGGCGTTCACGATCGCGGATGGTCTCGACTATGTGCGCGCCGCGCTCTCGAAGGGCATGGACGTCGACAAGTTCGCTGGACGACTCTCATTCTTCTGGTGTATCGGCATGAACTTCTATCTAGAAGTCGCCAAGATGCGCGCCGCACGCCGAATTTGGGCTGAACGCATGGAGAAAGAATTCAGCCCGAAGGATCCTAAGTCGACGATGCTCCGCACGCATTGCCAAACCTCGGGCGCGTCGCTGACCGAACAGGATCCGATGAATAACATCATCCGAACGACGATTGAGGCTATGGCCGCGGTCTTTGGCGGAACCCAGTCGCTGCATACGAACGGCTACGATGAAGCGGTCTCGCTCCCGACGGATGCCGCGGCGCGGGTCGCCCGGAATACGCAGCTGATCCTTCAAGAAGAGTCTGGTATCTCGGCGGTCATCGATCCGTGGGGTGGCTCGTACTTCATGGAATCGCTGACGGAGAGTGTCTACAACGCGGCCAATGAATTGATCGACGAAGTCGAAGGTATGGGCGGTATGACCGAGGCGATAGAGCAGGGCATGCCCAAGCTTCGCATCGAAGAAGCCGCGACGCGCCGACAGGCTCGTGTCGATACCGGCGAAGATGTGATCGTTGGTGTGAACAAATATCGGCTTGAAACGGAAGCCCCGATGGAGGTCCGCGACATCGACAATACGGCGGTGCGCGAGTCTCAGATGGCTCGACTGGATGAGATTCGTGCTTCGCGCGATTCCGCCGCGGTCGAGAAGGCGCTTGCGAATATCACGGCGCTCGCCGAGAGCGGCGAAGGCAACATGCTCGAAGCTGCTGTGGCTGCGGCGCGGGTTCGCGCAACAGTCGGTGAGATCACGGAGGCGATGGAGAAGATCTACTCGCGACACCGCGCAAAAGTGCAGTCGGTTTCTGGGGTTTACCGTGCGACGTACCGGGACGAAGAAGCCTTTGCAAAAGTCTCGAATGCCGTTGCGGCATTCGGGGAGGAGCAGGGGCGCCGACCGCGCATGCTGGCGGTGAAGCTTGGGCAGGACGGTCACGACCGCGGCATCAAGGTGATCGCGACGTCCTTCGCGGATCTAGGCTTCGATGTCGATGTGGGGCCGCTCTTTCAGACTCCCGCAGAAGCGGCGCAGCAGGCGATCGACAACGACGTTCACGTGGTTGGCGTGTCGAGTCAGGCTGCGGGGCATAAGACGCTCGTTCCGGCACTCATTAAGGCGCTGGCGGATGCAGGTGCCTCGGACATCGTCGTGATCGTAGGCGGAATTATTCCGCCGCAGGACTACGACTTCCTTCGCGCCGAAGGCGTGTCGGCCATCTTTGGACCGGGAACCTCCGTTCCTGAAGCCGCAGCGGAAGTGCTTGAAGTTCTGAAAGTACGCGCGGCGAGTTAGGCGAGCGCTATGTCCAAGGTCGCGAACGAGTCGATTTCTGCCGAAGCCGCGCGTGCGATTCGCGCGGGCGACCGTCGGCAGATGGCTCGTGCAATTACTAAGCTCGAGAGCACGCGCGAGACAGATCACATAGCGGGGCAGGAGATCCTTGAATCCTTGATCGAGGACTCTGGAGATGCCATCCGCATCGGGATTACGGGGCCTCCGGGCGTTGGGAAGAGTACGTTCATCGAAGCCCTCGGCCTTTATTTGGTTGGGCAGGGTAAGCGTGTTGCGGTGCTCGCCGTCGATCCATCAAGTCCCGTGACGGGGGGCAGTATCCTCGGGGACAAGACTCGGATGGAACGCTTGACCGTGTGCCCTGAGGCGTTCATACGTCCGTCTCCCTCCGGCGGTTCGCTCGGCGGTGTTGCACATCGTACGCGCGAGGCGATGCTTCTCTGCGAGGCGGCGGGCTACGACGTTGTGTTGATCGAGACCGTTGGGATCGGACAGTCGGAAGTAGCTGTTTCTTCGATGGTCGACTTTTTCCTCGTATTACTCTTGCCATCTGGTGGTGACGAACTTCAGGGAATTAAGAAGGGCGTGATCGAGCTTGCGGATGCGTTAGTCGTCAATAAGGCCGATGGGGCCATGGAAACTACTGCCCAGCGAACCCGCGTGGATTATGCGAGCGCCCTCGATCTCATTCGCGGCATGAGCGACGAATGGCGACCTCGCGCGATGGTTGCGAGTGCCATTGAAGGGCAGGGCGTGGTCGAGGTTTGGGGCACGATCCTCGAACACCACGAGCTCACCGTCGCGAACGGTTCCTTCACAACACGCCGCCGCGATCAGGCCAAGGATTGGATGTGGAAGCTGATCGATGAAGGCGTCGCGCGTGCTTTTAAGGATCATCCCGGAATGGCGGAGGCGATCGCGCGGGAAGAGGTCGCCGTTGCAGGGCAGAAGACCACACCGGCCGCAGCAGCGCGAACGCTTCTCGAGTCCTTTCGTCCGCGAGGCTGATCCTGGCGTGAGGGGACGCTGATCGGAGAGCTCCGGC
>DGPZ01000144.1:0-5457 GCA_002390675.1 Deltaproteobacteria bacterium UBA4427 | reverse complement strand
TCCCGCGCAGCACCAAGCGGGTGAAATGCCCCCTCAATCCTGAGGGCCGAAACGCCGATGGGGAGGGAACCACGGATGCGCAGTCCGTCCGCAGGAGTTCCTCGACATGGTTCAGATCAATATGGGCAACAAGGAGATCACCTTGAAGGTGGTCTATTACGGGCCGGCACTTTCGGGCAAGACCTCGAACCTGCAACAGCTCCACGAGATGATGGACCCGGCGACGCGCAGCCATATGCTGATGCTCGATACGAAGGATGACCGCACGCTCTACTTCGATTTCCTACCCGTCGAGTTCGACACGATTGGTGGCTTCTCGATCAAAATGAAACTCTTCACTGTACCCGGTCAGGTCATGCACAAGTCGACCCGCAAAGTTGTCCTTGCCGGTGCAGACGGGATCGCTTTTATCGCCGACAGTCAGCGTTCCGCCGCGAGCGCGAACGCCTACTCCTGGCGCGATATGGAAGCGAACCTCAAGGCCCACGGAATCGAATTTGACAACCTCCCGAAGGTCGTCCAGTTCAACAAGCGCGATATGCCAGACGTGAAGGACCTCGCCGAGATCAAAAAGCAGTGGGGCGACACGCCTACTTTTCCGGCAGTCGCGATTCGCGGCGAGGGCGTCCTTGAAACCTTCCGCGAACTGATGCGCGTGCTGTACCGAGGCCTCGAAGACCGCCACGATTTCTCCAGAAAGTTCTCGCTCTCCGAGGAAGAATTTCTCAAGGGCGTGATGAAGAATTTTCGCTCGGGGCCGTAGTTCCGCTCGGAGTCCCTGATCAAAGCTGAGCCGCCTCGGCGATCCCCAGAGAGTCGCGCCGAATCCCGTTTTGACGGGTTGCCACCGAGCGTGTCGCCGCCGATTCGGGCGAATTCGATCGTCTCAGAAGCACGCTGAGCAAGGCCGAAGTCCGCCGTTTGCGTAGACGCGGAGTCGCCTCATCACGGGGCGGGGTGAGATTGACACCCTAGTCAACGATGCCTATTGTCGGGCCGTTATCACCCCCGGGTATGATGCCTGGGCGCGCCCTCCGAACGCCGCCGGAACCTCCGAGAGTTCTTCTCTTCAGGTCTGGACGGCGCTGTACGCAAAGGTGAACCCCCTTATTATGTCTACTCCTGTGTCCGACTCTGGTTCTAAGAGCCGTTCAAAGTCTTCCGACAAGCCGATCAGCGAGATCGAGCCGAGCCCCGGGCTGTCTACAATCTCCGACGCAATCGCGGATATCGCGGCTGGCAAGATGGTGATCCTCGTCGATGATGAAGATCGTGAAAACGAGGGTGACCTCGTGATCGCCGCCGATAAGTGCACGCCGGAAGCCATTAACTTTATGGCGAAGCATGGCCGCGGCCTTATCTGCCTACCGCTCGAGGAAGAGCAGCTCGACAAGCTCCACCTCGGGATGATGGTCCAGGACTATGAAAACTCGACGCCTTACGGCACGGCCTTCACGATCTCGATCGAGGCCCGCGAAGGCGTGACGACGGGGATCTCTGCGGCGGATCGTTCGCGGACCGTACTCGCGGCAGTGAATCCCGATGCGAAGCCGACGGATATCCTCCGTCCCGGCCACATCTTCCCGCTGCGCGCGCGCGCGGGTGGTGTTCTTCGTCGCGTCGGCCAGACGGAAGGCTCTGTCGACTTAGCAAAGCTTGCGGGGTGTCATCCCTCCGGCGTGATCTGCGAGATCATGAAGGACGACGGGACGATGGCCCGGTTGCCTGACTTGGTTGAGTTCGGCAAGGAACACGACATCAAGATCGTCACCATCAAGGATCTCGTCTCTTACCGACTCCGTAACGAACAGCTCGTACATCGGTCGGCGATTGCGAAGATGCCGACCAAATACGGTGAATTCGAAGCGATCGTGTTCGAGAACGAAATTGATCACGTCGACCATATGGCACTCGTGTTAGGCGAAATCAAGGGAGACGAACCGGTCCTGATTCGCGTGCATAGTGAATGTCTGACCGGTGATGCTTTCGGGTCAATGCGCTGCGATTGCGGCGAGCAGCTCGATGCAGCCATGCGGGTCATTTCGGAGGCCGGTTCCGGGATCATTCTCTACATGAGGCAAGAAGGTCGCGGCATAGGCCTCAAGAATAAAATCAAGGCCTACGAACTCCAGGATCAAGAAGGCCTGGATACCGTCGAGGCGAATCATAAGCTCGGCTTTGGTGCTGACCTTCGTGACTACGGCGTCGGCGCTCAGATTCTGGCCGACCTCGGTGTTAAGAAGATCCGGATCCTCACGAATAACCCGGGCAAGCGGGCGGGCATCAGTGGGTACGGTGTTGAGATCGTTGAGCGGGTTCCGCTTGAGATCGAACCCAACGAGAATAATCTCAACTACTTGAAGACCAAAAAAGAAAAGCTCGGACACGTCCTTCACTTGATGTCCTGATTCGGCGCCTAGCGCGAGTCGCGTTGGCGCGATGAGCTGCGGCGGACGATCAGCAATCGAGGGAATGCGGCGAGCGAGTTGTTAGATACGAATTCGGGCCAGGCGAGGCCCGTCACGAAGACTCAGACGAAAAGAAGAGAGACGAAGATGTTTCAGTCGGTAGATGACGTTATTCAGCAACTCGGCGACCAGGACTATATCTGCGACAAGCAGATCGCGACGGTCGTGTTCCTTGCACAACAGCTCGACAAGCCTGTGCTCGTCGAAGGTCCGGCCGGTGTCGGCAAGACCGAGCTCGCAAAGGTGATCTCGCAGGCGCTCGGTCGTGAGATGATCCGATTGCAGTGCTACGAGGGCCTCGATGAGGCCAAGGCGCTTTACGAGTGGGAATACTCGAAGCAGCTTCTCTACACGCAGATCCTCAAGGACAAGGTCTCTGAGACGATCGCGGATGCGGCGAACCTAGCCGATGCTGCGGATCGGGTTGGCGATGAAGACTCGGTTTTCTTCTCTGAGCGGTTCATCGTGCCGCGCCCGCTCATGCAGGCGATCACTTCTGAGGAGCCAACGCTTCTTTTGATCGATGAAGTCGACAAGTCTGATCCTGAATTCGAAGCGTTCTTGCTCGAAATTCTATCGGACTTCCAGGTAACGATTCCCGAGATCGGAACGATCAAGGCGAGGTCGCAACCGCTGGTCTTCCTGACCTCGAATGATGCTCGCGAGATGAGCGATGCGCTTAAGCGACGCTGCCTGCATCTCTGGATCGATTATCCCAGCGAGGAACTCGAGGTTCGCATCCTCGATCGCAAGGTGCCTAATGTAGATAAGCGCCTCGCGGAGGAAGTCGTGACACTGATGAACAAGATTCGTGCGCTCGACCTCAAGAAGACACCGTCGATCTCGGAGACCCTGGACTGGGCGCGTGCGCTTTTGGCGTTGAACGCGGACGAACTCGAAGAAGGGATCGTTGGCGACACTCTGAATGTGATTCTTAAGTACGAGGGTGATGTTCAGAAGGCGCAGAATGAATTGTCGAAGCTGATCGAGAAAAAGACCGTGCAGGCACAGGCCGAGAAGCCCCAGCCCGCACCGGACGAGACTGCCAAGAAGGGCATTCTGCACTAGGTCCTGGCGACTGACGACCCAGCGCCGATTTTCCAAGTGCTAGACCCAACCCTTCATTAGGTCGCCGAATATGCAGAAGAAGATCATCGAGTTTACGAACCTGCTCCGAAAGAGCGGGATCCGGGTTTCAGTTGCTGAAGCTATCGACGCGTTCAACGCGCTCGACGAGCTGTCCCTTGATGACCGAGACGTTTTTCGCGATGCGCTGCGCTCGGCCATGGTCAAGCGCGGCGATGAAATCGCGACCTACGATGAGCTCTTCGACCTTTTCTGGTCGGGCTTCTACGACAATCTGAAGGGCGCCTTCGGAGACATGGAAGGCGATCTGGCCGAGAAGGGAATCGACCTCGAACAGCTGCTCTCGCAGCTTGCAGAGATGATGCAGGACATGGACGGTGAGTTGGATCTCTCGGAGCTCGCCAAGGCGATGCTCACCCAGGACATGTCGCAGCTCGAGAATATGATTCGCGCTGCTGCTGAAGATGCCGGAGCAGGGCGTATCGAAAATATGCTTCAGGTCGGCTTCTTTAGTCGCCGGACGACGGAGCAATTAGGCCTCGAAGGCGCTCAGCAGGATCTCGAAGGCCTCGTCGAACGGATGAAGGCTATGGGGATGGGTGAAGAAGGCATCCAGCAGATGCAGGAGCTGATCCGCAAGCTGATGGAGACGGTCCGCCGCACGGTCCGCAATTTCACCGAGCGCGAGCTGCAGCAGCAGAACCACAATTACATGGAGAAGTTCCGTCGCGAAATGCTGACGGAGAAGAGCTTCTATCATCTGACCGAAGACGAAATTCAGAAGATGCGCGAAGTGGTGGCGCGACTCGCACAGCGCATCAAAAACATCCTGTCTATTCGTAAAAAACGGCTGAAGCGCGGGAAGCTCGATCTTCATCAAACTCTGCGCCGTAATATGGCCCGCGGCGGAATTCCCTTCGAGGTCGTGTATAAGACGCGCCGAAAGGACCGACCGAAGCTCGTGATCATGTGCGACGTGTCCTCCTCCGTCGCGAACGTGTCACGCTTCATGCTCCAGTTCATGTACAGCTTGCAGGAAGCCTTCACGAAGATCCGCTGTTATGTCTTTGTCGCAGAGCTTGGTGAAGTCACTGACGTCTTCAACGACAAGGAAGTGAGCAGCGCAGTGGAGAAGGCGCTCGACGGGGGAGATGTGATTAACGTCTATACCCGAAGTAACTTCGGCTTCGCTTTTCACGAGTTCTGGAAGAATCATCTCGCCGCGATCGACAACAAGACGACCGTGATCATCCTTGGCGACGCGCGCAACAACTACAACGACGCCAAAGCCTGGTGCATCCGGGATATTCAGAACAAGGCCAAAGCATTGGTCTGGCTGAACCCCGAGAGCCCGTCGGCCTGGGGCTTCGGGGACTCCGTAATGGACAAGTACATGCCCTACTGCGACATCGTCGAGGAGTGCCGCAACCTTCGCCAGTTGTCCAAGGTCGTTGACCAGATCTTGCTCTGATTGACTTGGTGGTGGGCTCCGGCGCTCGGAAACGAGGGACTGATTCCGTTTGGCGACTTGGTTTCGCTACAATGCTTTGTGACCAGGGCCGCCTGTAAGCCCGGCTAGACCCAGGAGATTGAATCGATGAGTGCTTCGCAAGTGAACATGGATGAGTCTTCCGCTTCGGATTCTGCGGATATCTCTGATGATTTGAAGCAGACTTTTTCCCGGCCGGTGGCTGAGAAGGACGAGGCTTCGATGCTGCTCGTTGGGCTGCGCGACGTCGCGATCATTTCCTCCTTGCTTTCGATCTTCGGCGCGGCTGAAGCCTGGGCGCAAGTCTCCGGGCTCGCGTTTGCATCCCTCATTGCGACGATCAACGGGTTCCTTGTCGGCGCTGCGACCTGCGCGCTCGGCCACGAGTGGGGACACTTCGCGGGGGCGCGGCTC
>DGPZ01000009.1 GCA_002390675.1 Deltaproteobacteria bacterium UBA4427 | reverse complement strand
CTCAACCGCGAACGCCTCAAGGCCTTGAGGCGTTCGCGGTTGAGAGGACGAATCGGGGAGGGCGATGCATCGCGTAAAACAGTTCGTTCGTTCATCGTTCAGCTCTCCGCGAAGTCGCGCAGTCGAGTGAGAAGAGAATCCTGCGCGTGCGCCCCGATTGGCTGCAAGAGACTTCGCCCTGTGAGGGCACGCATCTGTTCGGCGAGGCGTCCCGGCGTATTAGCTGTCAGCACGAGCCCCTCCTCCGAAAGGCGTTTGGCAGTTCCGACTTGATGGTCATTTCGGGTTTCACCAAGTCGGCTGAGCCGCGGAATTACGACGATCGGCTTGGCGAGCTCAAGAGCGTTTAAAATTGAGCCCATACCGGCATGGGCAATGATCGCATCGGCACTCGCCATGCGCTCGCGATACTCGGGAGGGGCCATAAAGGGCAGGACTTTCAGCGTTCGTGGTTCGAAATCAGAAGGACCGATCTGAGCCACGACGTCGTTTCGGTTTTCGGACATCGCCCATTCGTCGACCCATTCGATCATGCGGTCGAAGGACATTTGCGCGCCGACGGTGACGAAAATCAAAAGACGCGCCCCGCGTATTTCGGGCCGTCGTCAGTCGCGAGATGGGGCCATTGCGTCAACCAAAGCACCGCCCAGCGGCGCACCATTCGTCCGGACATTGAGACTTCCTCGACGTTCGCAATACTGTCAAGCCAGACCGTCTTGGCACCTAGCAAACGACCGAGCACGATAGCCATGAAGCCTGGTGCCGCGCCGGTGGAAACGACGATGTGGGGCCTAATTCGAATGAGGCTCAAAAGAATCTGAAAGCCAAGAATGATGAGGCCCAATTTATTCCAGCGTGTCGAGTCGCGCACAATCAGTACACGCTCGCCCGGCACGTCGGCCTTGTAGGTAGGATTGATGGTTACGAAAGTCACATCGTGCCCTTCGAAGGCGGGCATCACGCGTTGGAGTTGAACCCAATGTCCTCCACCGCTTGCAACGGCCATAATACGGATTGGAGTATCCACGTGTTAGTGATTCTCCACGTTCGGGATCTGCTGCGGGGGTTGTGAAGGGGGATTGGTTTTTGTACCTCCACGAAGCCAAGGGAGCAGGTTGTAGCGGAGGAATCCGCGCATATGGCCACGGGGCTCGTGACTGGGGCGCTGCATGAGTGTCGTTTTGGCTCGGCGAATCGTTCCGCAGATGATGTAAATTAGATTCGCTGACCAGAGCGCGGCTCGTCCGTGGTTTTTCTTGAAGTAGCGGTGCCTGGAGGCGTACCAGTAGGTGGGCGTTGGCTTCGAGATATCTTGTAGGCCTGTCGAAGCGCTTCCTACGTGGGCGACTGAGCTCTCTGCGACGTACGCAGTGGGCCAATTCCTTCGGGCAGCACGCAAACAAAAATCAGTCTCTTCGAAGTAGAGAAAATAGCCTTCGTCTATCAGGCCTATGGAGTCGAATACCTCTCTGCGGATCAGCATGCTTGCGCCTGCGAGCCAGTCGACGGGGGTAGTTTTTTCTGGCAATGCGGGGGCTATGACCCAACGCTCCAGGAGCCTTGTGACGGCGCCAATGCCGAGCGCTCCTTCTAGTTCACCAAGCAGGCTCGGGAACCGGAAGGCTGTTTGATGTGGCGTCCGTGCCGCATCGGTTCCGTGGATATAACTTCCAGCGAGTCCGACGTTTGCGTGCGCGTCGAGGTATTCAACGAGCCGTTCGATTGCGCCAGCATCCGGGAAAGCGTCTGAGTTCAAGAGGTATACGTAGTCTGGCGCGTCATCGCCCGCCAGAGCAGGGCGAATCGCCTGGTTACAGCCCGATGCGAAACCGCCATTCCTGGCTGACCGAATTAGGCTTACGCGATCGCCCCATGACTTGGCTTTAGTCACTGATTCGATTCGGTCCGCTGATCCATCACCGGAAGCGTTGTCGACGATCGTAATGCGAGCATCCGGGTAGCTGCGGAGTTCGGTCAAGGTGGTGCCGACTGCGTCGAGCGTCATCTCGGCGGTGCGGTAATTGACGATGACAACGAGAAGTTTCAAGACTGTCTCTCTGGATCGCGGATTCGACCCTTAAGGTGCGTTGGCGGCGAACATATTCAGTTGCTGTATTCACTGGAGCTAATCGACGTCAACCAACAAGACGCCGAATCGGATGTTCGTCTTTTGCTCTTTAGCTTTACCCGAGACGTGCTGCACCTTAATAGGTTCCGGTCGGAGCCTTATTAGGCGCTTCCCGATTTTTTTAGAAACTTCGGTTAGGCTCGACTCTGATTTGCGCGCGCATTGCCGTTCACTTGCCGATTCGGATTTCGATCTCGGCCTCTTGGTACCGAAAGAGCGGGCGAGCAGACGTGGATCGCACGTCGAGCGCGTGACGTCTGGACTCAGCGGACGGGCTGCCTTTGTTGCGAATCGAATCAGCGAAGGCGTGGTGGAATAAATACGAATATTAATCGTGAGAAATGGGGGGGCGGAGATCATCCATTTCTTGGGCCTCGGCCGCTGTGTTTACGGTTTCGTCTCGCACCCAGGAGTGATTTTCAGTTAAGGGGAACACTGGGGCATTCGATAGGAGAAGGGTCCATGTATATGTTTTTATTGCGATTCCCCCAATAAACCCCGTTAAGAGATAGGCCCGAGATTGAGCACCGAGACCTCCGCCTCACCTGCCACTCCCTCCTGCGTTCTCGCGGGCTCCGAATCATTGCTTCTGCAGTGCGGCGCTCTGCTAATCGAGAAGGGGTGGGTCATCCAGCGCATTGTTTCAAAGAATGACGAAATCCTCGACTGGGCTCGGGATGCCGACATAGAAGTATGTGCCCCTGGTCGCAGCTTGGCGGGAGCACTTGGTGGAGTCGACTTCGACTACTTCTTCAGTATCACGAATCTTTCGATCATCTCAGATGAGGTGCTGGCTCTCCCGAAGCGTTCTGCAATCAACTTCCACGACGGACCGCTGCCGTCCTATGCCGGGATGTACACGCCGGCCTGGGCGGTTCTGAATGGCGAGTCGGAGTACGGGGTCACGTTTCATGAAATGACCGGCGGCGTCGATGAAGGACGCATCCTCGTTCAGAAGCGCTTCGACCTCGGCGGCGACGAAACTTCCCTGGGCATCAATACCAGTTGTTATGCGGCGGCGATCGAAGGGTTCGAAGATCTGATCGGCCAGCTCGCGACTGGGCGAACGAATCCGATCGAACAAGACTTTTCGCGGCGTAGCTATTACGGACGCCATCAGCGCCCGGAAGGCGCCGGGCTGATCGACTTCTCCGCTTCTGCGGAAGTCCTCTCGCGATGGGTTCGCGCGATGGATTTCGGGGAGCGCTATGCGAATCCCTTCTGCGCGGCGAAGATTGCCCACGGGGGGCAGCTACTGCTCGTTCGTTCGGCGGCGCTCGCTGACGCAGAAAGCACGTCCGCGGGCGCGCTCATGGCGATTGGCGATGATGGATGGACGGTAGGGACTGGCGACGGTGCGATTCGTCTGAGCGGCTTTACGTGCCCTCGCGGGATTGCGCTCACGCCGCAGGATGCCGCCGCACGGGTGCGGATCTCGATAGGGCAGTCGATCGGCGCGACCGATGCGCTTGATCGCACCGCGATCTCGACGATGAATGAAACGCTTACGCCCTCGGAGGCTTTCTGGGTCCGGCGGCTTGCGAGTCTCGACGCGGTGGAGGCTCCGTATCGAAGTGCAGACCGCTCCAAGAGTGCCGACGGTTCTAGTGGTTCTACTCCCGTGGGTTCGGAAAAGCGGCAGGTTGAACGATTCGCTCTGGATCCAGCGGCATTGCTACCCGGACTCTCCGTTAGCGAACGACCCGAGGCCTTGATTGCTGGCTTCGCAGTCTATCTATCGCGCCTCCAGGGCGTTTCGGATTTTGATCTGACTTGGAGCGAAGACGCTCTCCATCTTCGAATTGACGCCGGAGGCCCACTCTACTCAAAGCGAGTTCCGATGCGACTCGCCATTGCTGGTGGTGCGACGGTCTCGGATGTCACGACGGCAGTGCACGCCGAAATCGAGAAGATGCGCGACAAGGGCACATTCCTGATCGACGCGGTCGCGCGTGATCCACGGCTATCCACTGATCCGATTCTCTCGGAGGCGCGATGGACTTCTGTGACCGTCGGACTTCATGCGGACTCCGAGACAACGACTTTGCCGAAGGGCTCGGACCTTGGACTCTTTGTAAGTCCTTCTGGCGATGCCGCTCATCTTGCCTTTGATCGTGATGCGATCGATGTGACAGATGCTCGCCGAATTCTTGATCAGTTGAGCGTGTTGCTTCAGGCGAGTTCTGATGATTCTATTGAGATCGCGAATCTGCCCTTGCTTGCGGACGATGAGCGAAGTCGAATTCTCTACGACTGGAATCAGACCGCCGTGGAATTCGATCGCACGGCTACTGTGGCTTCTCTGTTCGCTGCTCAGGTCGAGCGAACTCCAGACGCATCGGCTCTTGTCTTTGAGGCCGAAGAACTGAGCTACCGCGAGCTCGACGAGCGGGCGACGAGACTCGCGCATCATCTCGTTAGTCTCGGAATCGGCCCTGATCGATTAGTTGGACTCCATCTAGCACGGTCTGTCGATATGCTCGTGGGCGTGTTAGGCGTTCTCAAGGCGGGTGGCGCGTATGTTCCTCTGGATCCGGTCTATCCAGAAGATCGCATAGCCTACATGATTGAGGACTCGAAAGCCTCGGTTGTGGTGACCCATGCCGCAGCTTCTCCGGCGCTTCCGTTCTGTACGGCGGAAATTGTGGATCTTGACCGAGAGTCGAGCACGATCGCAACGCGGCCTACGTCGCCTTGTGAGACTCAAAGCCGGGCTGAGAACCTTGCATACGTCATTTACACATCGGGCTCGACGGGTAAACCCAAGGGCGTGATGGTCGAACATCGCAACGCCGTCAACTTTTTTGTAGGTATGGATGAGCGCGTGCCTCACGATTCGCCAGGCAACTGGCTCGCCGTGACGAGTCTTTCATTCGATATTTCCGTGTTGGAGTTGCTCTGGACGCTGACGCGTGGCTTCAAGGTCGTCGTGTTTGCGGATCGTGATCGGGCTACCGGCGAGGCTTCTGCTGCGCCTTGGCGCCCGATCGATATGGGGCTTGCGCTTTGGGGCAGCGATGCGGGCCCGGGGCCCCGCAAATATGAGCTGATGCTGGAGAGCGCGAAGTTCGCCGACGAACGCGGCTTCTGTGCGGTGCATACGCCGGAACGACATTTTGGTGCTTTTGGCGGGCCCTTCCCTAATCCGTCGGTTACCGGGGCTGCGATCGCCGCAGTGACTAAGCGGGTCCAGATTCGGGCGAGTAGTTGTGTACTGCCGCTGCATCATCCGATCCGCGTCGCGGAGGAATGGGCGGTTGTCGATAATATTTCGAATGGTCGAGTAGGGATTTCTTTCGCCTCTGGATGGCAGCCTAACGACTTCGTGATTCGTCCGAGTGCCTTCGCAAACGCGAAGACCTCTATGTTCGAAGGCGCTGAGATTGTGAGGCGTCTCTGGCGCGGAGACGCAGTCGAATTCGAAAATCCAAATGGCAATATGGTGCCGACAGCGACTCTTCCCCGGCCCGTACAAGAAGAGCTGCCGGTTTGGATTACGACCGCTGGCAACGTAGAAACGTTTCGTGCGGCGGGCGCGGCAGGCGTGAACGTGCTGACGCATCTCCTGGGGCAGCCTCTTGAAGAGCTCGAGGAGAAGATTGTTGCCTATCGCCAAGCGGCGGCGGATGCTGGGCACGACCCCAAGAAGGGCGTTGTCACCTGCATGCTCCACACTTTTGTTGGCGCTGATGATGCAGAGATTCGGCGGATAGTGCGCGAGCCTATGAAGGAATACCTCGGAAGTGCGATGGCTCTCGTCGTGGACTTTGCTTGGTCCTTCCCCGCGTTTGAACGACCTGGGGGACCAGACTCCAAGCCTGAAGATGTCGATCTTAGGTCACTCTCCGGAGACGAAATCGACGCGATTCTTGAATTTGCCTTTGAACGTTATTACGAAACGAGCGGACTCTTTGGTACACCAGAAGTATGCGAGCGGATGCTGCAACGCTGCAAGGATGCAGATATCGACGAAATCGCTTGTCTGATCGACTTCGGAGTTGATACGGATGTGGTGCTAGGCGCACTTGAAGCGCTTGATGATGTGCGGAAACGGGTGAACGAACGTCCGGTTGACGCCGTCGAGGCGAGTTCCTCGGATGTGCCGACCGCGGATCATTCCTTCGCTGCGCAGGTCGAACAACATTCCATCACTCATCTCCAGTGCACGCCGTCCCACGCGACTATGTTGCTCACCAATCCGGAAACACGGGAAGCTTTTAGCCGAATTCCACATTTGATGATCGGGGGCGAAGCGTTTCCTGTCTCGCTTGCGGCGGAGCTCGATGGCGTCGCAGCAGGAAACGTAACGAATATGTACGGGCCGACGGAGACGACCATTTGGTCGTCGACGCAACCTGTAGCCGGCAGTCCAGAGACAATCTCGATTGGGACACCGATTGCGAATACCCAGCTCTATATTCTCGACGCACATAACGAGCCGCTGCCTGTTGGAGTGGCCGGTGAGTTGTGGATTGCGGGAGAGGGAGTCGTTCGTGGCTATCACGAGCGTCCGGATCTGACCGACGAGCGATTCGTTCCGGATCCCTTTAGTGATCGCGATGGCGCGCGCATGTACCGGACAGGTGACCTTGCGCGATGGACCGAAGAAGGGCGCATCGACTTCCTTGGACGTCTCGATCACCAGGTCAAGATCCGCGGCTACCGAATCGAACTCGGCGAGATCGAAGCTCGGCTGGCTGGTATGCCGGGTGTCCGCGAAGCGGTTGTGATCGCACGCGAAGATGTGCCGGGGGATGTTCGGTTGGTGGGTTATGTGCTCGTCGAAGACAATAAGATCGACGAGGGTGCTCTTCGTGACGGACTGCGTGAGCATCTACCGGAGTTCATGGTTCCTTCGAATCTCCTTCGACTTGACCGCTATCCGCAGACGCCAAACGGTAAGGTGGACCGGAAAGCCTTGCCGGCACCGAACGAAATCGGAGAGGTCTCGCAGGCCGCATTCGTCGCGCCGGAGAGTGATCTCGAAGCGCAGATCGCAACGGTTTGGCGCGAGGTGCTCTATCTCGAGCAAGTCGGCGTGAACGACAACTTCTTTGATTTGGGTGGGCATTCGCTGCTCGTCGTTCAAGCACATCGCAAGCTAGCGGGAGTGCTGGAAGTTTCGATTACGCTCACAGATCTGTACCGCTTCCCGACAATCGCCGGCCTTTCGGAACACCTATCCAAGGGAGATGGCTCAGCAGAGGTCGCTGCTGCTAGTCAGGAACGTGGCGACAAACGACGTCAGGCGCTGGGGCGTCGCCGTCGTCGGGGCGGGAAGAAAAATTGACCGGTTTGAATAGTGAATGTCGCATGCAGATGGGGAAAAAGCGATGAGTGACGAGGAGATCGGCGAGAACGATATCGCGATCGTGGGCATGGCTTTGCGAGTGCCCGGCGCGAATTCGCCGACAGAGTTCTGGGACAATCTCCAGAATAAGCGTGAGTCTATCGTCGATTACGACGAGGAGACGATGCTCGCTTCGGGTGAATCCAAAGAAGTGCTCCGCAATCCGGCTTATGTAAGTCGGGGCGGCGCGCTTGAAAACATGAAGCTATTCGATCGCGATTTCTTCGGCTTCAGCCCGAAAGAGGCAGCGATTCTTGATCCTCAACATCGCCATTTCATGGAGCTGTCTTGGGAAGCGCTCGAGGATGCCGGCCATACGCCGACTAACTTCGACGGACAGATCGGCGTCTTCGCTGGCTGCGGTATGGGGAGCTACTTTTATTTCAACGTATGCAGCAACCGTGACCTGGTCGATTCGGTCGGTATGTTCCTGCTTCGACACACGGGCAACGACAAAGACTTTCTCGCCACCCGCGTGTCCTACGTACTCGACCTCAAGGGGCCGAGTGTCAATGTACAGACGGCGTGTTCGACGTCTCTCGTCGCAACCCATCTCGCTTGCCAGAGTCTGCTAACCGGCGAGTGCGACCTTGCGCTGGCGGGCGGTGTCACGATCCAGTTCCCGACGGAAGTTGGCTACGTCTTCCGGGATGGCGAGATTCTTGCGCCGGACGGCCATTGTCACTCCTTCGACCATCGGGCCCAGGGAACCGTACTTACGAGCGGCGGTGGCGTCGTTTCGTTACGTCGGCTCGATGACGCGATTAGAGATGGCGACAATATCTATGCTGTCATTAAGGGGTCTGCTGTTAACAACGACGGTGGCAACAAGGTCGGATACCTAGCGCCCAGCGTGGATGGTCAGGCTGCAGCCATGACCGAGGCTTACACGCTCGCAGAAATTGAGCCATCGACTATCGGGATGATTGAGTGTCATGGCACAGGCACCTATATGGGAGATCCGATTGAGGTCGCAGCGCTCACGCAGGCTTTCCGCGCAGGGAACGAAGACGGTGACCAGGGCAACCAGTTTTGCCGTATCGGCTCAGTGAAGTCGAATATCGGTCACCTAGACACAGCGGCTGGGGTTGTCGGTCTGATGAAGGCAGCGCTCTCGCTAAAGCATCAGACAATTCCCGCTTCGCTGAATTTCGAGCGTCCGAACCCGGAGATTGCATTCGCCGATTCTCCTTTCGTAGTGAATGACGAGACGCACCCTTGGGCGGTGAGCAGCACGCCCAGGCGCGCGGCGGTTAACTCTCTTGGAGTCGGCGGCACGAATGCACATGTCGTCCTTGAGGAGCACTCTTCAGCGGCGACGGTGAACGAAGATGTTTCGCGCCCACGATTGCTGCAGATATCGGCCAAGAATAAGCGATCGCTTGATGGTGCATGTGCACGTCTTAAGACGCACCTAGAAGCTAATCCCGACCTTTCGCTTGGGGATGTCGCTTGGTCTCTGCGTGAGTCGCGAGAAAACTTCGAGAGTCGACGCGTGTTAGTGGCGGAGGATCGTGAACAGGCTCTTGAGTTGCTCGCGGGGCTCGATCCAAGGCGTGTCTTTACGCATAGCGTGGCGGACGCCCGAGCCTCGATCGTGTTCATGTTCTCTGGCGGCGGGAGCCAGTATCCCGGCATGGGCCGAGGCCTCTACGAGAGCGAGCCAATTTTCCGGCAGCATGTTGATCGTGGGTTAGATCTCTATCGCGAGCGCACGGGATTTGATCTGCGCAGCCTCGTTTTCTGTGATCCGAATCGGATTGAGCAGGCAGACGGACCTTTGACCGATATGAGTCGCCAGCTTCCGGCGATCTTCATCGTCGAGTACGCGATGGTGGAGCTTTGGAAGAGCCGTGGTATCGAGCCCTCTCTTCTGATCGGCCACAGCATGGGCGAGAATGCGGCCGCGTGTATCGCAGGCGTCGTGACCTTTGAGGAATGTCTGGACTGGCTCATTCTGAGAGGACAGCTCTTTGAGAAAACGCCGACGGGCGGCATGATCGCAGTTTCGCTCCCGGCGGATGATCTGGGTCCATACTTGGAAGATTCCTGCGACCTCGCGGCGAGCAATGCTCCTGGTCTGAGTGTGGCTTCTGGCGGTGTCGCCGAGATCGATGAGCTGGAGAAGCGTCTCGAAGAAGCGGAGATTGACTTTCAGCGAGTCTCGATTGAACGTGCGGCGCATTCGCGACTACTCGATCCGATCCTCGAGGAGTTCCGATCATTTGTTGAGAAGCTCGATCTAAAAGCGCCGTCGATTCCTTTTATTTCGAATCGAACCGGAGAGCGTATTAGCGATAAAGATGCGACGAGCCCCGAATATTGGGTTCAGCATCTGCGCAACGAAGTGCGCTTTTCGGAAGGTCTCCGAACTATTCTCGCGACGCCCGGCCAGATTCTCCTCGAAGTGGGACCCGGCCAATCGCTTTGCAGTTATGCGCGTCAGCAAACTGTACAAGGCGCTTCGACGAACATGATTCCGTCGCTTCGTCATAAAGCAGATCCTGTTTCCGATTCCGACTATTTACTGTCGACGATTGGACGGCTCTGGGCTTCGGGGGCGGAAGTCGAGCTCGATTCGCTCTACGAGGGCGAGACGCGGGGCCGCGTTAGGCTGCCTACGTATACATGGGATCATCAGAGTTATTTCATTGAGCGCGTTGAAGCGGATACTACTGAGAAGGTCTCGGGAATACCGGAGCATCTCGAAGATGTGACCGATTGGGGCTTCGCTCCAACCTGGCCGGCTACAGCGCTCGATCCTCGCCAGATTGAGACTCCCCAGACCTGGCTCATTTTCATGGACCAAGTTGGAATAGGCCGGCGCTTAAGGACGCGATTAGAAGACGCGGGACATTCGGTCGTGAGCGTCTTTGTCGCCGATAGCTATCGCAAACGCTCTGCCGATGAATATTCCCTTTCGCCCGAATTAGGCGCGGAAGGGTATACGGCGCTGGTGCGAGATCTCGCCGCCGAAGGTCGGATGCCGACACAGATCGTGCATCTTTGGCTGACCTCAGATGTTGAACGCTTTCGTCCCGGATCGAGCTTCTTCCACGAAAACCTTCAGAATGGTTTTCATAGTCTCTACTTCCTGGCGCGAGCGCTCGCGAACGAGAGTCTGCCCGGTGACGTACACCTAACGGTCGTCTCGAATGGGTTGCATTCGATTATTGAGGGCGATGGTCCGCTCTATCCTGAGAAGGCGACCGTGCTAGGTCCCGTCGAGGTGATTCCGCGCGAGTTGCCTGGTTTGACCTGCAAGAGCGTTGACATCACGCTGCCGCTTACGGGACAAGCTGCTTTGCGCGACCGCTTCTTGGGTCGGCGGAAGGGCGTTGGCGCTCGTCCCGCGAATCTTGATGACGTGACAGATCAACTCGAGCGCGAAGTGCTCGCCGCCTCAGAATGCGACATCGTTGCGCATCGCGCGGGTGAGCGGTTTGCACGGCGTTTCGAATCCCGCCCACTGCCTGAGCGAGCAGAAGATTCGAACGTATTTCTCGTTGATGGGGGCACCTACCTAATCACGGGCGGTTTAGGTGGTCTTGGGCTCACCCTGGCGGATCGACTTGCGCGAGAAGTTCGTGGCGCGAAGCTCGTCTTGGTGGGGCGTACGGCATTACCCGATCCCTCGGAATGGGACGCCCTGGAGCAAAAGGCCGGAGCATCGTCGCGCGATCTAGGCTGCATTCGTCGCATACGAGGGCTCCAGGCAGCCGGTGCAGAGGTAATGACCTTGGCAGCGGATGTTACGAATCTCGATGAGATGCGTCGCGGGTTCGAGGCAGTGCGTGAGTGCTTCGGCAAAGTTCACGGCGTGTTCCATGCTGCAGGTGTCGTTGCAGACGAACTCATTCAGTTGAAGACCGATGCAGCTATCGAGCGCGTCTTTGGGCCGAAGGTGCACGGCACGCAGGTGCTTGCCAGTTTGCTCGAAGAAGCGGGCGCGGAACTACTCGTTCTTTATTCTTCAACGAGTGCGATTACGGCACCGCCTGGACAGGTTGACTACGTCGCAGCGAATTCTTTTCTGGATGCCTTCGCCCAGAGTCGGAAGGATCACCCGATTCGAACGGTCGCGGTGAACTGGGGCATTTGGAATGAAGTGGGGCTCGCTGCCGCTTCCTTCAATCGGACCGAGGATACGGACGGAGCAGAACACGCCTTCGCGGTTCAGCATCCCCTATTGGACACTCGTGAGCGAGACTCTCACGGTCGTACAGCCTTCTGGAAGAGCTTCTCTCCGCAAAGGGACTGGGTACTCGAAGAACATCGAACAGCTAACGGCGAAGCCCTCTACCCGGGAGCGGGGTACCCGGAGCTCGCGCGAGCAGCTCTGGCTGAATACGGCGAAACGGGTCCATTCGAGATTCAGGATCTCTATTTCCTTAGGCCGCTCTATGTGCCGGATGGGGAAGTTCGTGACGTGCGAGTGCTGCTCGAACCGAATGATCTTGGCTACCGCTTCAGCGTCCGAACACGTCATAGAGTAGATGGCCGGCCGGCGTGGATGCTGGCCGCCGAAGCAACTCTCGTCTTAGGGGACCTGACGCCCTCGCGCTCTCTCGACCTGGATGAAATTGACGCGCGATGCGGAGCTCAGCGCTCTCATGTGAATCCCCTCGGACATGCTTCCGGCCAGGAGAACCATGTTCGCTTCGGGCCGCGGTGGCGAGTCTTGAGGCAAGTTTTGTACGGGAAAGGTGAAGCGCTCGCACATCTCGAGGTGCCTGATGAGTTTGAAGGAGATCTAGAGAGCTTTCAATTCCATCCCGCTCTGCTCGACTACGCGACCGGCTACGCGATGGAGCTCATCCCGGGCTATGACCCGAACGGGGCACTCTGGATCCCTGTCTCTTATGGAATCATTAAGCTTGAAGCGCCGCTCGAAAAAAAGATCAGTAGTTGGGTCCGCCTGCGAAATGGAGACGAGGCCAGCGGCTTCGCATCCTTTGATATCCTGATCACGTCTGATGACGGCCGCGTGCTCTTCGAAGCAGAAGACTTCACGATTAAGCGCGTTGAAGGCGAAGTGGACTTCTCTGAGCCCGTCGACGGAAGCGCCAGCGACATAGAGTTCGAAGCTTCGAATCAAGCAAAGGGCGACGATGACCTCTCTCCGGCGGAGTTGCACCTGCGACGAAACTACGAGGTCGGGATTAGTCCGGAGGAAGGCACCGAGGCGCTCATGCGCGTCCTTGCTACCGAATCGGGGCCGCAGATGGTCGTGACGTCGATCAACCTTGACTATCTGATTAGCCAGTCAGATACGGTCGTCGCAGAGTCATCGAATAGCGGCGCGCGCTTCGAACGTCCCTCTCTGGATAGTGAATACGAAGCGCCGCGTGATGAGATCGAAAAAACTCTCGTCGCTTTATGGGAAGACTTGCTAGGCGTCGATGGCCTCGGGATTTACGACAACTTTTTTGATCTAGGCGGACATTCACTGATTGCGGTTCGCTTCTTTACGAAAATTAAGAAGGCCTACCATGTCGACTTCCCGATTTCGATTCTCTTCGAGGCGCCCACCATTGAAGGCTGCGCGAAACTGATTCGGGAAACGATGGGCGATGACTCTTCCGGCGCAGTCGGGACGATCGAAGAGGATGGCGCAGCAGCGACGCGTCGAACTCGCTTCAAGCATCTTGTGGCGATGGATGCGGGAGGCGGCGCAGGTGGCCCGAATAAGCCATTCTTCCTCGTTGCAGGCATGTTTGGCAACGTTCTGAATCTGCGTCATCTCGCGGCTCTTGTAGGTACCGACCGACCGTTCTACGGCCTACAAGCGCGCGGGCTCTATGGGGATGAAAAGCCCCACGAGACGTTCGAAGAGATGGCCTCGGCCTATATCGAAGAAATTCGACAGGTGCAGCCGGCAGGCCCCTACACGATTGGCGGGTTTTCGGGCGGCGGCATCACTGCTTTCGAGATGGCGCACCAGCTTCAGGCGGCTGGTGAGACTGTGCAGAGCGTCGTCTTATTAGACTCGATTCTGCCACAGCTACCGCCGCTTACCACGATGGACCGGATTCGTGTGCAGGCTATGCGGCTTAAGCAACGTGGTGCTGGCTATCTGTGGGAATGGCTACGCAACCGGGCGAGGTGGCAGATGGAACAACTAGAGGCGCGCTTTAGTGACGGCTCCGAAGATGTTCGTGCTGAGGACGAGTTCCATGATGTTGAGATCGAGCGAGCATTCCGAGCGGCCCTGCCGATTTACCCGATGCAACGCTACGAAGGGCATGTGCATCTCTTTCGACCTAAACTTGACCGAGCCTATGTTCTCGGTGCTGATCGTATTCTTAACAGCGACAAACAATGGATCTACGCGGACAACGGTTGGGGACAATGGGTCGAGTCGATCGAGACTTATGAGATGCCCGGTGATCACGACAGCATGGTGCTCGAACCGAATGTTCGGGTGATGGCTTCGCGCTTGCGAGAACTGCTCGAAGCGAAGCCAGACGATGTGAAGGATACGTAGGAGCAGTAGGGAAATTGGTAGGGCACCGAGAGGCGCTGTAAGTACAAATTTATTGAGCGGAGCGATTAGTCTAGTCCGATCGAACTGTGATGATGCCGGAGCGGGTGCAACCCTCCGACTCGAATTGGAAACGGAGACCATGGGAGAGATTTCGGATGCCCTTGCGAGGTCGCAGGAGGCCGAACAAACAAAACGTGCTGTCGGGCCGCGTGAAACACAGCGGCCCGCAGAGGAACGTGAACGCGCGAATTCTGCTTTAATTCGGGAAGCGGCAGATACACCTCCAGCATCTCAGCCGTCAGTCTCTAAGAGATCTGCGCATCCTGTAGAGGGCTCCGTTCAGACATTTACATCACCGGCTTCGTCATCCCGATCGTCGACTACACCCGCGGATGAGGCCGAAAGAAGGACGGAATATGGCCCGTCTCAAGTGGTGGCTGAACCTGATCCCGAAGACCCCGCCGCCGGCGTAGCTTCTGCGCTTAGCCGTGAAGTGGAACGGGCCGATGACGTCGCAAAAAAGGGACATCCGATCTCAACGTCCCGTGCCGAGGGGTGGATAGGCCGGATCTGCGCGGTTGAGCCTGAGGCCGATGCATCCGTACGCTTCCGACATTTGGCTGTGCGTATGCGTTCGATGTTGGACGGCCGCCGGCAGCCTTCACTCCTGGTAACGAGCGCGATTTCTGGGGAAGGCAAGACGACGGTGTCCTGCAATCTCGCGATTGCGCTCGCTTCGATTTCGCCGGAATGCCGAATCGCGCTAGTCGATATAGATCTTCATAGAGGGCGTGTTTCTCGGACGATGGATTATTCAGGGCAGATCGGGATCGAGGACGTGATGCGAGGCGATGCTTCGATTAGTGACGCGTGCGTCGAAACCGAGATGCCGGCACTCGATTTCTATCCGGTCTGCAATCCGGTCCAAGATGTGCATCAACTCTTAGGCGGTGCAGCAGGACGAATTTTTCAGAATATTCATGCGTGTTACGACTACGTGATCTTTGACGGTCCGCCTGTACTTCCGGTGCCCGACGTGCCTTTGATCGCTCCGCACGTAGGGGGTTGTTTGGTCGTCGCTGCGTCGGGACGCTCACGACACAGAACCTTTCGAGAGACACTTAGTCTGCTTCCTCGAGGGATGACGCTAGGGGTATTCCTGAACGAGAATCCCGGCGCGCTTCGCTCGCGGGGCTACAAATATTATTCCGGTTCGCGGCCGGAGGACTTTGATTCCGGCGTCGACCCGGACGGCTCCGAGGAGGCGAAGCGATGAGTCAGCCAGCCGACTTCGACGACTTTGGGGATAGTGGGGACGGGGACGAATCCGGCGCTTTGCCCGGATTCGTTACGGACCCCATCGGCGTTCTCAAGCGACGCTGGATGTGGATGGTGCCAGTTTTGCTGATCGGCGCTCTATTGAGTGGCTACTATCTATATCAGCGGAGTCCCGACTTCGCGGCGCGTGCGACGATTCTCGTTTCGAGTCAGAAGATCTCGCAGCAGTTCTTTGTTTCGACGATTGAATCCGATCAGTTAGAGAAGGTGAGTGCGATTCTAGGCGAGTTGCTGTCCCGCAAGAATCTCGCGAAACTCATCGCTGAGCACGATCCTTACTCGGTGGTTGACGGCGTCGAAGTCCTTACGCTCGAAGATCAAATTGATTTGATGCACAGCCGGATCGCGATTGGCCCCGACCGTAGCAACGCTGCAAACTTTGACCGAAAAAGTTCTGCAACGGTATTTGAAGTGCGCTTTGCCTCCGGTGATGCGCAGAAGACTGCCGACATCGTGAATGCCCTTGCTACCGGATTTACCGATATCCACCTTCGCATGCGGAGTAGGCAAGCGCGCCTAACGACCGATTTTCTGAAAACCGAGCTAGCGCAGTCTGATAAGGACCTCTCTCTCCAAGAGCGTAAAATTACGGAATTCAAGAAGATGTACCGCGGTGAGCTCCCAAGCGAACTCGCGACGAGTTTGGGGCGGCTCGATCGGTTGCAGAGCCAGAGGCAGTCCCTCGCGCTGCAGATCGCCGAAACAGAAAGCCGCCTGGCTGCGTTGGCCGCGAGCGGGAATGACGTCGAACTGGACTCTCCTGAGGGGCTACTTCGATCCCTCAGGACCCGGTATAAGTCACAGCGTTCGTTGTATACGGAAGAACATCCGAATCTGGTGGCTATTCGGCGTCAGATTGAGAGCCTGGAAGCGCAGATTGCCGACGATATGACCGAGGTTCCGCTTGACGCGGAGCAGGCGACGACGCTTGCGGGCGCGGCACGATTTACTCTGACCGAGTTGCGACGACAACTCGCCCAGACCGAGGCTGAATTCGAGGTTCTCGATCGCCATGTGGCTCTGGTTCCGGAGCGCCAAGAAGAGCTGGCGGGCCTTGAACAGCGCGCTGAATTTCTGCGAGAGAATTATAGAGAGCTCCTGCGAAAGGTGAGTCAAGCAGAGCTTGCGCAGGCGGTTGAGTCAGCGCAGCAGGGAGAGCGTGCGACTGTGATCGACAGAGCAGTGATACCGATGCGACCCGAGTCGTCTCCGCTTAAGATGTTAGTGGTGCTGATTGTTGGAACTTTCGGTGCCGCGATCGCTTTGGCGATCCTGCTTGAGTTGATCGATCCAGTGATCGTGAATACGAGCGAGATCGAGGCGAAATACAGAGTTCCGGTGATCGGGTCGATTCCTCGATTAGATGAAACCGGGAGCGGGCAGCGCGCCTGATGGCTGAGGTTTCGAGCGATTCCCTGGCTCTGAAGAGCGAATCACCGCTTTGGCTAGCCGCGATGGTATTTGGACTTATGGCCGCTTTTTGGCCGGTCGTGTCCGATCTAGTGAGCCATATTGCGACCCATCCATGGGCGCGCGGTGCAATGGTGTTCCCTTTGCTCGTCTGGATAGCGGTTCGTGCCGAGGGGGCAAACGCGGGGCTGGAGCGCCGCTGGGTTTTACGGTTGGCTTTGCCGATTGCGTTGGCCATCGAGTTAGTCGCAGTGGGAGGTGACGTAGTGCGCCTCGGGCGAGTGGCTCTGGTTCTTGCGGTTGCAGCAAGCCTATTCGGAACGGGGAGAGCGGGGTTATTGACTCTTTCCTTGACTATTTGGCTGATTCCGCTGCCCTCTGCGATTGCAGAAATTCTGAGTCCGAGCCTCGAATCAACATGGGTACAGATCGCAGCATCTCCAATTTCAGGGGTTTCTTTCGCGGCGGGTCCGGATGGTCTCATGCTATCGACGGAGGAGGGCGGTCGCATGGTGCTCGTGCCTGCCGCTGGCGGGCTCGCATTGGCCTACGCACTGGCTGGCTTGGCCTGGTTTCAGGGGCTGATGCGGAGGCTCCCCATGCATAGGCTTATGGGTCGATCTGCAATAGCCGCGCTCTTTTCGCTCCCAATTCATCTAGGAGTGATTGGGCTCGCTACGATTATGTTGTCGTTATCGCCTATGAGCTCAGCTGCGCAAAGGCTCCTCGAGCATGGGCCGTGGCTGATCGTGGTCTTGGCAGGGCTCGTGCTCGCCGTGCGTGAGCGCGTGCCGAATACTGCAGGAGAGACGATTTGAACCGACGTGTCGAGTTAGGCGTAGCGATCGGCTTGATGCTCCTCACGGGCATTGCCTCGTGGTGGCTTTTGCTCCGACCCGCGGTTGAGCATGACGCAGCGGTATTTGAGGCTTTGCCCACCGAATTGAACGGATGGCGATCTGTTGATCTCGCGATTGATCAGGCCGTCTCGGATATGCTGGCCGCGGATCACAACGTGCAGCGCGCCTACCTTCATCCTCTTGGCTATCAAATTTTCGTTTACGTAGGTTATTACGGCACCGAACGCGGGGGAACTCCAGAGCACACTCCTGACATATGCTACCCGGCTCAAGGGTGGCAGATCGTAGAGTCTATGATTCAAAGGGCCGGCGGGCAGGATGGCTTCGATCTCCGCGAGTTCGTTGTGGAGCAGGCCGGGGAGCGCCGTCTGGTGCACTACTGGTATCGCACCGGAAGCCAGAGCGGGTTGACCTCTGTGGTTGGGCTTCGACTCCGTCACGTTGTCGATCGCATGACCGAAAACCGGGGGGACGGGGCGCTCGTTCGACTCAGTACGTCGCTTGGTAGCTCGGATATTGTAAGTGCCCGAACCCGGCTCTTTTCCATGGATCGCGTGATTGAAAAAGCGCTTGCGGGTCTTTGGCCTAACGACAGTGAATCCGTAGCTATAGCGTCAGGATACTGACTCGATGTCTGCAAAGAGCGAGGCGGAAAGCAAATTTGCGAAGCTGACTCATGGCTTTATCGATCCCGAATTCTGGGTAGAGGCCTCGTCGCTGCGGTACGAGATTGGAGATCTCGCGCCTACCGAACGATCTCTTGCAGAGAAGGCAATCTCCTCGCGACAGCGCGAATTCGCCACGGGTCGCGTACTCGCACACCGGTTGCTCGATCAAGCAGGGCACGATGCGCCAGCGTTGTTGCGAGACAAGGACCGCGTGCCCGAGTGGCCGTCTGGGATCGTAGGGTCGATCACGCATTGTGATTCTCTTTGCGTGGTGGCAGTAGGGAGCAATGAGACCCATGCTGGGGTAGGGGTCGATGTTGAGCCGGATGAGCCGGTCACTTTCGGAGTCGAACGCGTTGTGTGTCGGCCTGAGGAAGGCTCGTGGCTCGATGAGGCGTCCGATGATGAGGACCGAGCTCGACGGGTTCGACTCATATTCAGCGTGAAAGAAGCGACCTACAAGGCATTCTATCCCGAGCTTCGAACGTTCTGGAGTTTTCAGGACGTTCATGTCTCAGTCGACGAATCAGCCGAGCGATTTGTTGCCCATTTGCCGGACGGGCCAGACGTGCGCGCAATCGAGGGTCGCGTACTGCGGCGGTGTGGATGGATTCTCTCAAGTGTTTGCCGCCGAAGGTAGCGGAAACGAACTAGCCGATTCGAATCTGCTCGTTATGTTTTGCCTAGTTGTTCTTAGTTGAGACGTATCAGGCCACTCATCCTAGGCGTAGTGCCGTGTCCCGGGTCAGGTCCGGAAGCGCGAGCCCCGAGGAGCAAGCGGTTGCACAGGGCTCACCCGAACAACCAAGGCAAGCGCTCGCGTCGATGTCGAGTCCTGCGTATTCGCGCGCAGCGATGGTCGGCTGTCCGTAGTCGACATCGTACATACGCATTCGCATGACGTCGGCGATCGGGACATTGACCGGGCAGGAATCGAGACAGTCCCCACAGCCGATCAAGCAGCTCGTTCCCGCGTTGATTGCTGCATAACGAGCGAGAAGGGCGAGGTCTTGGCCGTCTGGTGGGCCGCTGCCTGAAGCCGCCACGTACTCGTCGATCATTGCGGGACTCGTCATGGTCACTACCAATCCGTCGACCGAAGGCTCGGACAGAACCCATCGAAATGCCGATTGCGCGAAGGTCCGCTTGGGGCTTTCGAAGCGGCGCATATCGTTCGTTCGAGCGCCCTTTAGTGTCTTCATGGCCATTACGCCAACACCTTGGCCATGCGCGCGCTCGAGGATCTCTGGTAGATGCTGGTTGCGAGAAACGATGTCGAGGGACGGGACCCATTCGTTCAGGTACTGCTTAAGACTGTCTTTGAAGCTCGGCTGTTGGGCGAAGCTGTATGCGACGAGGACGACGTCGACGAGATTGTGATCCAGCACGTATTCGAGGCAGTCGCCCAGTCTGGCCGCATGGCCAGATATTCCGACGTTGCGGATTTTGCCCTGCTGCTTGGCCTTGTCCGTGAAGCGCTGCCATTCTTCGCTGGCGACCCGCGCGACATCGTTGACGGCGTGATTCATATAGAGATCGATGTAGTCGGTCTGGAGCGCGCGGAGGCTGCGCTCAAGGATGCGCATCTGATGATCCGCGTCGTGCTCGGGGTTGGCCCAGAATTTGGAGGTAATCGTGGCTTTGTCGCGCTGCCCTCGGAGGGCATTGCCAATCACTTTTTCGGCGCGGCCTTCGTTGTAGGCCTCCGCCGTATCGAAGTGTGTGATGCCCTGGTCGAACGCGTAACGAACGAGGGCCTCTTCGTGTTCGTGCTCAAGCGCGAAGGACCCAAAGCTGATATCAGGGACCTCTAGGCCGGATTTGCCGAGGACGACGCGATGCTGAATTCCGGAGCCCGAAGACTGACGGGTAGCCACTGTTTGTGGCGTGTTCTGAATGAACTGCGAAGAGGAATCCGTGGGGCGAGAAGATTCAGCTTCCCTGTCGCCGCATCCTGTTGCGAGGGAGACGCCCGTGGCGCCCGCGGCAAGCCCGCCTAAGGCGCTAGTTCGGAGGAAAGATCGACGCGTGAGGTCGTTCGCGGGGATATCTATTGCACGATCGGTCGGCTTCGTGGTGGCCTGAGGTTCGGCTGGTATTTTGTTAGGCCCATGTCGAGCGGTCATCAATTCCCTCGATTGATCTCTTGCTTGTCTGCGTAGATGTCTGGTTCGGAAGCTAGGAGAATGGATCTGTGGACATCTTCGATCGATCTATCCGCCGCTTTATCAAGCTTCGGTGAGACTCGAACGGAACTGGATCTGTTCTGAAATAAAACACGCCGACTCGACGGAGTGTATCCGCCTTGGATAGGCGCGTCATTTTTTCGGGGTGTCGGCACCCGGGCGAGATATTCCCCAGACCTAAATCTAGCGACTGGACCGGAATGATTTGGAGCAGTGTCGGCTGAGCCGGGGGCTCGGTCTGGATGTTGCCTACCCCCGAAAGACCTCGAGGTCGTCCCGGAACTTGTTGCCGTCGCCGCCGGACCGGACTCCGACCGTTTCGTTTCGCGGACTTCTTGCGGAGATGTCGGTGCAGTCGATATGCGGCGAGGCGGGCTTGGGTCTGGGTTTGTCAGCGAACTAGACCTTCGCGCGGATTCGGTTATTCGCGCGTTCTCTTCGACATTGAGCTCGAAGCGGCTCCAGCGTTCGGCGATGCTGGCGCCGAAGCCCGTGTTGTTGCAAGAGTAGGCTAGTCCTGTACGTCCCCCTGGGCGGAAGGTCTGGCCTCTGCTTCGACCCAACTGATAGCAGGCGTCGGTGGCGGGGTAGCCGCGATAGTTTGTGATGCTGATCGGCGCAGTGTGGTGATCGGTCGCGATGCGGCCGTGACCTTTGATATTCGCCGAGGGGTTGCCACCGCCGCTTAGGTAGGGTGGACGTCCAATTGGGACGAGTTCGTAGACAGCATGCGATTGCCGCCAAGGGTGATCGTCGAAAAGAGCGAATCATCCTGGGAGATAGAGAAGTCACGCTGTGTATCAAGCCAGCCGTCGAAGACCGGACTGCCAGGAAATATGCCGAAGTCCATTTGTGCGAGAGCTCCAGAAGGTCGCGGAATCGAGACACCCGCGCCGGCCGGAATCGTCGAGCGCAGCTCAAGGGGAGAACCCTCGAAAAGATGCGGTGCGCTCTAGGTACCGGTAGCGCTTGGTGCAGTGGCACTCATTGATACGACGGCATCGCCCTCGGCATCAATTTCGGTGAAGTATGTCCCCAAGCCATTTTGGCTTGGAAGGCCGAGTGACCGTGGCCACAAACCCATGCCCAAGTAAGAGAAATCTCGCTTTGCAGCGCGTGAAATCCGGCGATCTGCCAGAGTTTTGGTGCAATCCTCAACCACACCGAGCGCGTCGCGACCCGAGGCTTCTTCCGTGCGGAAACGGGCTTTAGCGTTGGCGCCAGTTTAGCCGGCACGCTTGCTGCGTACTGGCTGGATGTCGCGTGTGTCGATGAATCGCGGGCCTTCGTCGCCATCAGTGGTACGCTCCGCCGCCCCTGCGAGCCTGCTCCGGGATACGCAACTTCGAGCGGCGCCAAGGCGCCCATTCTTCCCTAATTGTTTCATGAAGGATCTTTCAAGCGATGAGCCAAAAGGTCGCGGTTATTTCCGGTATCACGGGCCAGGATGGTTCGTACCTCGCCGAGCTTCTCATCGAGAAGGGTTACGACGTTCACGGCATTGCGCGTCGAACCTCTATGTTCAATCGGGGTCGGATCGAAGGCGCGCGTGACGAAGCAGTCGCTGCGGGCAAGGTCTATGAACTGCACTACGGCGACATGGGCGACTCGAGCAGTTTGAATCGCGTTCTTGCCGAGACGCGACCGACTGAGGTCTATAACCTCGCGGCTCAGTCCCATGTGGCGGTCTCTTTCCAGCAACCCGAGTACACGGGCGACGTCGATGCGACGGGCGTCCTACGCTTGCTCGAGAGCATCCGCGTGAATGCCCTCGACGCGCGCTTCTATCAGGCCTCGACGTCAGAGCTCTACGGCGAAGTTGTCGAGACTCCGCAGACCGAAACGACGCCATTCCATCCTCGGTCGCCCTACGCCGTTGCGAAGCTCTATGGCTACTGGATCGTCCGCAATTACCGAGAGTCCTACGGGATGCACGCGAGCAACGGCATCCTCTTTAATCACGAATCCGAGCGCCGCGGTGAGAACTTCGTCACGCGTAAAATCACGTTAGGCCTAGCAGCCGTGAAGCATGGAACGAGGGATAGGCTATCTCTCGGAAACCTAGACGCGAAACGCGATTGGGGTCATGCGCGGGACTACGTCGAGGCTATGTGGCTAATGATGCAGCAGGAAGAGCCTGACGACTATGTGATCGCGACCGGGGAAACCCATTCCGTACGTGAATTCGTTGTTGCAGCGGCTGCGGCGGCTGGGATCGAAATCGAATGGAGCGGCGAGGGCACCGACGAAGTCGGGCGCGATCGGGCGACGGGCCAAGTCGTGGTCGATGTCGATCCGCGCTTTTACCGGCCCGCGGAAGTGGAGCTCCTGCTTGGGGATCCCAGCAAGGCGAAGGCGAAGCTCGACTGGAAGCCGAAGATCAGTTTCGAGGCGCTCGCTGAGATTATGATGAACGCCGATCTCGCTTTGATCGAGCGTCGCTAGGCCCGTCCAGGTCCAGTAGGTTGGGCTAACGCAGGGGGCAGTGGTCGCTGGCAACTCGCATTGAATCGTTGTCCGGAAGCGACGTCTTCGGGAGGTCCCCCGCGAGCGTGCGCTCGCAAGCTGCTATTGCTCCGAGATGGGCACTCCTCCTCGTCCTACCATGCGCCACAATTCAGAGAGCCGTTAGCGGAGCTAAATTTGCTCGCGAGCTCTGGCGAGGTTTTCGTGCTCTTCGGTTGAGGGGCTCAGATGGTTTCCAGAATACGGTTTCTGAGGATGGACTAAATGAAATCACCGTAGATGGCGCCGCCGGGTTGCTCCTAACGCCGTCACAATTCTTATCGGTGGTGCAGCCGTGGCGACGCAGGCGGCTGTACTTTCTTAGATACGTTAGATATTTCAGTAACCTGGAGCGAAAATCTCGCCAAAGTTCTGTTGTTTAGGTCGGGCTCAGTTGAGTTGGATCCTGACAGCCCGGACGCGAGGGACTAAGACGGCGGCGGGATCGACGATCTGATCGTGAACGGGAGGCTGAGGGACGGGGTGTCGGCAGGAGCCGCAAATGCGGGCAACGTGAACGTGATTAGGGGAACGATGATGAAGGCGCTCTGACGAGTACTGAGTCGGTTCCGTTACCGGATGTGTGAATTTGGTAGTTGGTGGCTCGGTCCGAATTCACGCGTACCGCGTGGGAGCCTCTCCATCTGCCGCTCCGCCTGTCTTGGCAACACCGCGCGCCTTCGCGACGGCTTCCGTTAGGTCCGATAGATAGTCGTCTGCAACTTCTTCGTGAGAGGGTGAGAGCATGAGGTGGATGCCATTAGGTTCAGCCACAACCCCACTGAACCAGCCACAGCTATGCAGATGGGCCCAGACGCCGTAGATCGGGAGGTCATCTCCGTCGGCGGCACCGAAGGCGATGAGTCCGAGATGTGGAGCGCCGAAGACCTGGAGGCCTAACGTTTCGATTCCGGCTTCGATTTTCGTACGTGCATTGATAATGCTGCGGGTCTTTGCGCGGTATCCTTCGACGCCTAGGTAGTGCATGACGGCCCAGGCTGAGGCGATCGCGCCGCCTGGGCGGGTGCCCGCCACAGTCGGCGTCGTCATGGCTCCAGCGGGCCAGTTGTCCGCCGAGAAGCTCTGGTGTGCGTACTGCTCTTTTGTGCGGTGAAGGACCGTAGAGGCGCCCTTGGCGGCGTAGCCGTATTTGTGGAGATCGGCGGAGATTGTGCGGACGCCTTCGACGCGGAAATCCCAGGGCGGGAGCTCGATGCCTTCCAGTTCGGCAAAAGGGTTCAGGTAACCACCGACGCAGGCGTCTACATGGAGCCAAGTGTCCGTTTCCACTGCGAGGTCGCCGAGCGCAGGGATTGGATCGACGAGGCCGTAGGGGAAGCAGGGCGCAGAGCCGACGAGCATGATTGTCTGTTCGTCCATGGCCTCGCGCATAGCAGAGACGTCTGCAACGAGTTCCTTGTCGACGGGCACGCGCCGGATCTCGAGGCCGAGATAATGGGTGGCCTTATCGAATGCCAAATGCGCAGTGTGGGGGACGACGATATTCGCGCCATCGACATACATGCCACGCGAAGCGGCTTCATCGCGGCAGGATTTGACGGCGAGCATGATGCTCTCCGTGCCGCCGGAGGTGATGTTCCCCGTGCCGGACTCGGGGCCATTCATGAGGTCGATCGCTATGGCGATGACCTCGGTTTCCATTTTCTTCAGGCTTGGGAAGGCAGCTAGGCCTAACGCATTCTCTGATTGGTAGAGAGCGTAAGCATCCTTGGCGACCTTGAGGACATCATCGCCGGGGTGAAAGACATAGACGGCGCTCCTCTTATTGCGCCAATCAATGTCATTCTCCCCGAGCCCGACCAGGCGATCGCTGAGCGTGTCCCAAGGTTCTCCAGTTTTAGGGAGTTGCTTGCTCATGCCCGTGGCCTCGGTGAGTAGGGTGAGGGTGCTTGTTGTGGAACTAATGCTTCGACTAATACAATGCCTGAAAGAGGAGACTACGGGATCAGGCTCTTGACCGACGCCGGCATGTCCTGGGCGACCCGAACAATCGGGATTCCCGTCTGAACAGCCTGGTCCATCTCAACGACGGCCCGCGGAAGATCTTCGAAGGCGTAGATCTCGTGATGGATCGTCGGCTTGAATACGCTGCCGTAGAGCCCGGTTGCCGCTTCGATGCCCGTGGGTGTTTCGTAATGCGTGTGGTCAAGCGTGATCTGCTTGGCCGAAGCGCCCGCCGAGTTGTACGTGACGTGAGTGCCGAGCTGCCAGCCGGCGGACACGTTCACGCCCATGCGTGCAGCAGCCATGATGCCGGCGTCGAAGCAGGGCCCGCGGAGCAAGTCGCATACTACGTGCATGCCGGTTCCGCCGGTCAGCTTCTTAACTTCTCGGCCGAAGCCCTTCATGTCATCTCGGGTCGCGAAGCGGTTGTAGGCCTTCTGGTCGATGCCAATGATGCCCTGCTTTTCAAGAGCGGCGCGGCGTTCCGGAGAACCGGAGCAGAAAAACGCGTTATGTCCGCGATGCTTGGCGAGCATGAGGAAGAGTTCGCTCACACCGCCGCCGAACGCGAGTACGTTCATGGTGGAGAGTTTTTCGTCAGGTATCTTGACGCGCAAGATGCCTTCGGCACGTCGCCACATGTGATAGGCGGTTGGGGCGCGCAGGGGAAGCGCCGCGATTTCCCAGAGATTGAGACCGCAGTTGAGGGGCGCCTGCACGAGTTGCCAATCGCCTACGACACATTCCTCGGCGTACCAGCCGATCGAGTCGGGTTGGTCGTATGCCCAGATGCGGAGCGGGTAGCCGTATTCGTCGGGCTCGCCGTTGCAGTGGGTGACGACGATGTCGCCGACCTTGAACTTGGTGACTTCGCCACCGACTTCCGTCACTTCGCCTACGGCGGAGTTTCCGGGATAGATCTTGCCGCCGCGGAGATCCGCAATGTTGACCGTATCCGCCGTCGCGGCGTGGGTCAGGTTGTGTTCGGCGGAGACGGCGAGGGTGCGGAACTTTACGTCCCGGGGGCCGACGTCTGGAAGCGTGAGTTCGTCGAGCGAGATCACGTTGGCGATATTGATGGCGTGGACATCATCGTTTACGCGAGCGCGTTCGGTCGCGATGGCGTCGGCGGTGATGGCAAAAGCGCGGGTCATTAGGTCTTCCTCTTATGCGGCTCAACTGAGCGGTGGCTAGCTGGGCAGTATTCTGTGCTGATCGCGACCCCGCATTTAGCGAGCATTGCGTCGCAGGCCCAACCCGGTACGGCCGGTGGGCGCGCGAGGATAGCTGGCGACTCTTGAATTCGCCGCGGCACGGGAATCGGCAGGGATGACGCAGGTTCAGCCAGCTTTTTACCGATGATGGACGAATCTTTGCCGCGGGGATCGTGACCGGGATCTGTTGGGCCACACGTTCGAGCTGTGGCTTGGGTCGGGCTGGTACCGCGCTTGCATTAGATGAGAGTGGGAGTGGGTGTGTTGTTTTGAAGCCGAAGGATTGGCGGCAAATGATGCTCGAAAGAATTAAAACCGGACTAATCAGAATCGCCGTGGGACTGGTACTCCTAGGAGTCGCCCCGGTGAGTGCCGAGCCGCTAGACGTAAATGACCCGACGCCGAGATGGATCGAAGTTCGCTTCGAGATCTCTCCCGAGGAGGAACCTGGCAGTCTGGACCGGCACTGGAGCGAGCCCCGCCGCGCCCGGGTCGAGCTCGGCTCCTCGCCCGCCGTCCTGCGCATCGAAATCCCAGCCGTCGAAGTCGAAGCCCAGTTCCGTTCTACGGGGGCTGACACGATTCCCGGTAGCTTTACGGAGTTCATTTGGGTGCTGGACCCCGTCACGGGCCATGTTCTAGCGGCGGAGGTACGCGGCGAAGTGCGGGAAGAACTCAGCCTGGGACCGTTTCATGCCTATGCCCAGGTCGAAATCTCCGTCGAAATGAACACCGCTCGAGTCGTTGGGTACCGCCCGAACCAAGGGATTTTTGGCGTGAATACCAACCGATTCTGTAAACCCGCAATAGACGAGGGCCAATGCGTGCCCGTAGCACCGATTCGCTTCGATCCGACCCGCGGATACGTGAATGCGGTGGGAATGGTGCGTGCCGCGAGTCCATTGGCAGAAATTCGGGCATTCTCGCCCCTCGGAGAAGTCGAATTCAGTGAGCGACCCAATTGGATCCCGGATGAAGTTGTTTCCGGCCCTTCGCGAGGTGAAGCGTTATGCTCACACATATTCGAGCAGTCGTGCCCTACCGATCTAGGAGGCAAATTATGAACATCGATCTAGACCACTTCACGTTGCGCCGCATCGCGCGCTCGGGTCGTGTCCTGGTTTCTTTATGTGCAGTCCTGCTCTTCTTGACGGCGAACGTCGTCCAAGCCCAAGAGCGCGCACACCAAATCACGTGGTCGCATGCGTCTCCCTCGGCAGTGCGCAACTTCGTTGTGCTGATTTCGCCAGAAGAGGGCAACGCGAGCCTCGCGCGCCAAGTCGATGTCGGAAAGCCGACCGGAACAGATATTGGGGCGAGCAGCCTATACACAGCACTCGTTAGCTTCGGATCCAACGAATTTCTCGCGGTGGCAGCTGTCGGGCATGACGGGCAGATGAGCTTGCCCTCGAGCTGGGGCGCCATGCCGCCGACGCGTCCCGGACAGCCGAACTTGATCGGGCAGTAACATCCGCTTTTCGCGGATGAGCGCCTAAGCGCAGGATGTCCGTCAACACGCCTCGCACGGCTGCTACGAAAATGCTGGCACGACAGAAATCGCCGATGGGTTCCTTTTCAGTTTCAAGTGTCGCTTTTTCGCCGGCTTTTCAGCCACGTAATCGGTCCGTTAGGCGAAGGCGATGGCTTATGCTTACGCTCGCGCTCGTATTGATTTCCGTTCTGCCGAGCTGTGGAGGGCGACGTCCTGGAGGCCCCGGCGTCATTCATCATGTCGAGAAGGGAGAAAACCTCTACCGTATAGGCCTTCGCTATAAGGTGCCTGCGAAGGAGATCGCAAAGGCGAACGGCATCCGGGACGTTACGCAGCTTCGCCCCGGCCAACGTCTGTATATCCCCGGCGCCCGCAAGCGGCTTCAGGCGAGCGCACGCGCGGCAACCCGTGGCGACTCGCCGCGCCGTCCTAGCGGGGATAGCAAAGAGGCTCGTCGCCGCGCCCGCGAGTCGGCGCGCATCCAAACCTCCCTTCAATTCGCATGGCCCGTGCGCGGCCGTTTGAGCTCGCATTTCGGCATGCGTGGAGGCAAGCCTCATGAAGGGTTGGACATTGCGGCCAAGCGAGGCACGCCGATCTTTGCGGCGGAGTCAGGCCGGGTGATTCAGAGCGGGCGCATGAGCGGCTACGGGAAGGTTGTCGTGGTTAAGCATGCGGGCCGCTACCGAACGCTCTACGCCCATGCGAGCAAGCTGCTCGTGCGGAAGGGCGAGTTCGTGGAGCGTGGGCAGAAAATTGCCGAGGTAGGCACGACCGGGCGATCGACGGGGCCGCATCTGCATTTCGAAATCCGGAGGGCAGAGACGCCGCAGAACCCGATTTCGTATTTGCCTAAGCGTGGGTAGTTAAGGCTTGTTGCGCGATTAGTCGGTGGTCGATTGGTTTATGGCTCGGTCGGAGAAGGTCTAGCGGGCGCTGTCATCGAGTTGGACGGCTGAGCGTTTGGGTTGGGAGACTCTAGCGAGCGGTCGGCAAACCATTGCTCGCGATTCGATTAGAGTGGCCCTCTAGGGAGCAAGCCGGCGTGCTCTGCTACGCTTGCGCCGTGGAGATTTTGCGCGGCCCTACGGCTGACGCGCCAACCTCATCCCATCCCGCGCCCCCGTAGCTCAGAGGATAGAGCATCGGTTTCCTAAACCGTGTGTCGCAGGTTCGAGTCCTGCCGGGGGCGCCAGGAAGGTCCATCGGAACGGGGGCTTGGGGCGAGCGGAGGGGTCGATCGCGCGGTGAAATCCAGCAGACTATTTCCAGGCTGCTTCGTTTGCAGCTCGTCACTCAGCAGACCCCCTGGGCCAACCTCGACCTTGCGGACGACGCACTAGCGTCGCGCAGGCGTATGCTCCCGAATGAAGGGCAGGAGAACTTCGAGGACCTCTGGCCGATGTGGTGGGAAGGCCAGCTTGGAGTTGGGGATCAGCGCCGACGCCGCTAGAGAGATTGTCTTCGGGTGGATGTCGTCCGTCTCGTTCCCATGATGGAGGAGGAGGGTGGCTGGCACGCTGAGCCCAGCCAGCTCTTCGTTCGTCATGCCTAACGCGACGCGGTGTCGGTACCCGCGAAGAAATTCTCCTGAACGCCGCATCGCGGCCAGGAACGCGTCGATATCTTGTGCGAAGAAGCGTGCGCGATTGTTCTTCGAGTTCCGTTCGAGATAGGCGCTCCAAAGTGGCGTCTCTGCAAGCGCCTCCATTGATTCGAGCGGGAGACCGTCGACCGGGGACATCGTCGTGAGTTGCACGTCGCTCAGGTACTTCAGGTAGTACTCCTCGGAGAGTCGCGCAGCCGCGACGGGCCCGCCGGTCAGCGGCGCGATTACGAGCGCGGCGACATCGTCGGGGTAGCGATCCGCCACGATCATCGACGGTCGACCACCCGAGGACATGCCGTAGAGCGCCGCAGGTGCGACACCGAGCCGCTCGATCAGGACGTGAAGGTCCTCTCCTTCTTCGATCGACCAAGGCTCGGTCCCGAACGCCACCTCCGACCGCCCCACGTTGCGGCGATCCCAGAGGATGACCTTCAGATCGGGTGCCGCGACTGCCACGTTGCGCGCGAAACCTCGGAATCCATCGCAGTCGCCCATCCCGCCAGGGGTGATCAACAACGGAATCATACCGTCGGGGTTGAAGACCTCTACGTGAACGGTGACGTCCCGCTCCGGCCGCAAATCGACCTCAAAGGTTTCCATCGCGACCCGCTCGGCGCCGGGCACCAGCGGCGCACGAAAGTAGAGCGCATAGTAGGAGTTGTTGTTGGCGCCTCGGAAGAGCGTCAAGTCTTCGTCGGTCTCCTGAGCGCCCGGCGTTGATGTCGAATGGCAGGCCAGCAAGGAGAGCGACAGTAGTAGAGCCTTGAGGCCGAGGCCGAATCGTGCGAACCGCTTCACTAAGTTCCTTCCGTCGGCGCGCTGAGACGTTTCGGCCGCGACGACACGCTCTCGTTAGAGAGAAGTATAGATTTCGATGACGCTAGCGGATCGGGTCCGCTGTTGATCCGGCATTGGGTCGTGGGACCTGATGCGTAACTTCGGTTCATCGGGGAAACGGCGAAGGCGAGCAGTCGAAGTCACAGCCGCGGGCTTCCCTTGATTCTTTCTGACAGCCTCTTGCAACCAAACCTTGACAGGCTTTGTCTACTTCGGATCGTTCAGAAGCGCCTGGAAATATCTCATATCTGTACGCGAGAGTTCGGGAAGTGTAGGATCGAGTCGTGCGCTCAGGCTGTGCACCGTTTCGAACGCCTGGTGGAGTAAGCAGACTGACTACGAAATCCCTTTCGACCACGTCGGATCATTCTGGTGACTTGCCGACGACGGTCGTTGACTGGCTGGAGGCGGCGCTCGTCGGCAAGATCACTCGCAAGGAACGGTTCGTTTGCAGACGCGAGGGTTGGCTGGTCGACGTCGATTGCGCCGGTGGCAGCACCCTCAAGGGGTTCCTGCGCCTGGAGCGGTTCACGAATGGCAAGATGAAGCAGCCCTCCTGCCAGGTGCAAAAGGAAACAGCGGTCATCGCGGCGCTGCACGCACGCGGCATTGCCGTGCCTGCGGTGTATGCGCATAGCGACGAGCTCCATGCCACACTCTTCGAGCGTGTGCCGGGCCACGACGGGATTCACGAACTCAAGGATGCACAGCAGCAGCGCGAGATCGCGAAAGACTTCATGCGGCAGCTCGCCCAGGTGCATGGCCTCTCGGTGGGCGGTCTCGACCTGCCGGAGTTGCCCCGTCCTGACTCGGCCGAAGAGTACGCGCTGGCTGGCATCGATGAACTGGAGCGGTCATACGCGTCGTCCGTGACTATTCCGGACCCTCTGGCGCTGCTGACCTTCCAGTGGTTGCGCCGCAACATCCCGGCACCGCCGACGCGGCCCGCGCTGCTCCAGGGGGACACCGGTCCGGGGAATTTCGTCTTCGTCGATGATCGAGTCAGCGCGATTCTTGACTGGGAGCAGGCCCATATAGGCGACCCTATGGAAGACCTGGGACACCTCTATTCCCGCGCCTTCTTTCATCCTTGGGGCGAGATGCCCGAGCTGATCGAGGTCTACACCGGGAGTACGAACGAGTCGCTGGACAAGTCTAAGCTCCACTTTTACCGGGTTGCGAGCTTTGCCAAGGCCGCTCTGGGTTCCACTGTCGCCGTGAACCATTTCGATGCGGGAGGCCCACTGCCGATGTTGATCTTCTTCAGCATCGCAGGGGAACGGGGCCTCGCTCAGTCGCTCGCGGATGCGCTTCATGCGGACGTGGAGAGGACCGGCTTGCCCGAACCCGAACGGGGCCTGTCCCGCCCTCTGAGTCTTCCGATCCAAGAGATGAGCGACTATGTCATCGACAGAGAGCTGGTGCCGGAGTTGAGAACCCCCTATCTGCGAAATAGGGCCGTCCAGCTGCGGCAGCTGGCACGCTATCAGGCCAAGCGAGAGCGCTACCTCTCCGCGGTCGTGGCCCAGGAGCTGAAAGAGCTGCGGGCATTGTTAACCGGGAGCGTGGACACGATCGAAGACGGGCTCGTGCAGCTGAACACGTTGATCGAGGCATGGGACGAAGCGCGCATCGTCGACATCGCGCGCTACCTAAGCCGGCGGGCGCAGAGAGCCGAGGCCCTGGCGCTTCCGCTCGCTGGTCGGTACTCGAATCTGGTGTTGTCGCCGATTTAACGGCCGCGCACGGTCTCGTCGTGTACGTGTCGCACCGCTTCGCGCAAGTTGCTGAGGGAGGTACGAACTTTCTCGCGGCCCACGATCGGTTTGAAGTGAGAGGGAGTCAGGATCTCCGGTTCCAGAGCGATGATCCGGTCGAGCGAGTGGAGGTAGTCCCAGGGCGTTCGGTAATAATGACCGCGCAAGGTGTAGAGATTGGGAAAGCTCGGGCCGTAGAGATCTCCCGTGAAGGCGATCCGTTCGTCCGGCAACCAGACGCTCAACATGTC
>DGPZ01000072.1 GCA_002390675.1 Deltaproteobacteria bacterium UBA4427 | reverse complement strand
CAGGTTCCGGTCGAGGCGTAATTGTCCCGTTTCGGGCCGCGCGGGTGCACCCGGCGAAGGCTCTCGATTCGCAGTTCACGTTGCACCGACGTCAGGGGATCTCCGAGCTTTTCTTCCCACCGATAGTCGGAGGGAATACGCGCCTTCGCCCCACGACGTCGCGCCTGGATACAAAACGCGAGGGTGCGGTGGAGCGAAGCGAGAGGGGAAGAAACGAGCGAAGCGATCATGCCGAAGCGAACAACGCGCACCCGAGATGCCTGGCAGTAGAGCCCGTCGACGAATGCGAGTAGCGCGGTCTCCCCCGCGGCGTCTTGTCCGTAACCCGTCACGGTATGGTGCAAGTCGTGGACGCAATTCTCACGTTGGGCGAACCAGGTTCGCTCGACGCCCGGATGCAGCGTCGCGAACTCTTCGATCTCTGCCGCAGCGCGACGAAGTCCGTCCGCTGAATAGTCGTTCGATTCCATCAGGTGGAGATAGGCTCGCCCTAGACTCCCTGGCTCGAGGCTTCGAAGTGCTTCGAAGTCGGAAAGCGAATCGAGTAGAACCGGAGCTTTCTCGAGAAGCGAGGGACCGTCTGGAAGCGCCCGAAATTGTTGGAAGCGTCGCTCGGTATCGCCGCCGTCGAGGGCCACGTTCAGTTCGAAGACCTGGTCCGTGCGCTCGGGATCAAGCTGCAGTCGCCGGATCGCCCGGAATGCACGAGGCCAGTCGGCCTTCTTTCGGTCGCTGCGATCAATTCTCGGTGAGGACTCCATGTTCTTTGCTCCCTGGCGCGTTTGATTCAATAAGTCAAAAGTAGATACTTAAAGTATCTATTAACAGATATATACACTATCTACTACTCTGTCAACGACGCGAACCTGAAAAGGACCTGTGGGCAATGAGGATCTCCGAGCTGAGCCGCCATAGCGGCATCTCGATCTCGAGCATCAAATTCTATATCCGAGAGGGCCTCCTCCCTACGGGCGAGCGAAGCCAGCGCAACCAAGCGCAGTACGGCGAAGATCACCTCCGCCGCCTCGACCTGATCAAGGCGCTCCGGGAGGTCGCCGGCCTCCCCCTCGATACGGTGCGCGCCGTACTCGAACAAGCCGACCGGCCCTTTGGCGACGGAGACCCGATTGGGACCGCGAACGCCGTGATCTACCCCGTACCCGAGCGCGACCGCAGCGAGAGTGAGCGTGAGGGGTACGCCGCCATTCGCGTCGAAGTTGAAGCTCTGATGCTAGGTCTGCCGTGGGCCGTCGACGACGAGATGGGAGTCCGACTCTTGAACATCGATCTGATCACGGACGCCATCACCCAAATGCGCAAATACATCGATCCCGAATTTCCCGTCGACCAGATCGTGCGTCTGGCCGCCGTCGCGTGGCATGAATCCGAGATCGTCTTCGAGAATGCGGAGGATCGCGTCCCCCGGCCCGGCGACGACTTCGTCGAGCCCGTGCGAGCTGCGATCCTCGGAACCCTGCTTCACGAGCAGCTCTCGAATGCGCTCACGCGAGCCGCTTTCGCGTCGCGATCGCTGCGCATTAGTCTTGGACTCAAGCCGCCCCCCGTCGAATGAAGTGGACCTCGCCTTTGCTCCAAGTACAACAAGAACCCGCCCTACTTTGGAGGATGCGTTCTCTTGCAACAGAGAGCATTGACCGAAAAAAGTAGTGCCACGATTGACCGATTCAAGCCTCCTTTTGCGCCCTACTCATCAAAGAGATGAATTAGAGATCAGGGAGGAACAATTATGAAGCTTGCAATTCGAATTCTCGCCGGTGCGCTCGTCGCCCTCTCCGTCGCCTGCGGCGGTGGTAGCTCCGGTGGCTCAGGCATTAACGCCGTCGCAGCAGTCTCCGCGATCGATGGCAACTATGAGGGGGTCGGCACCTTCTCCGTGAACCTGATCGTCGACGATCTAAACAGCAACGTCGCGCCGACCGTCGCCGACTGCGCGGGAGATATCACGGTTGTCGTAGACGAGAACGCCACGGACGTCTTGGTGGGCAGCGGTCGGTGCGACCTTCCCGCCAACTTCATGGCCTACGCACTCGTGGGCGGCTTCGTGAACGGCACCGACTTCGAGGGTGAAATCACGATGGTGCTGAACGGAGGCGCCAACGTCCTCAACTTCTGCGGGACCCTCAACGGCAACGTTCTGAATGCCACCTTCGATGGAGTCACTCTGGTCGTTGAAAAGATCAGGAGGATCTGGACAGCAGCTTCTCAGCCGAGCGGACCTAACGCGCTCTCGGCAAGTGGGGTCGGACCCAAGCCTCGGTACGAAATAACCCGCCCCACTTTGCGGGACGGGTTTTACGTATATCCAGACAAGGGTGCAGTTCAGGGCGCTGCTATGGGTGTCAAGTTGAGCCGCAGGGTCCGTGGTCCCAACGCCCAGAAGACCGGGTTCGGATCCCAGATATAGTCGGGCGCCAACGCCATCGCGGCGATGCCGTCGAGCAGAGTTTCGACGGCGACCCGCGTCTCCATCCGCGCGAGGAAAGCGCCCGGACAGATATGCGGACCGGCTCCGAAGCCTAAGTGATCCCGCGGCTTCGGTCGGTCCAGCCGGAATTGATCCGCATCGGGGTAGAGGGACTCGTCGCGGTTCGCTGAGCCGAGGCTGTGGATCACCCGCTCGCCCTTCTTAATTCGAACACCGTCGAGTTCCACGTCCTCGCTGCAGGTTCGCGCCAGGATCTGAACGGGTGAGTCGATGCGAAGTGATTCCTCGATGAAGATCGCGACGAGACTTCGGTCTTCCTGCACGCGGAGATAGCGAACAGGATCCTCGGCGAGCCGACGAATCACGTTCCCGATCAGGTTTCGGGTGGTCTCGTTTCCGGCGATGATCAGCAACATGGTCTGGGTCAGAACGGCGCGTTCGCTCAGCCGTTCCCCGTCGACCTCGGCTTGCAATAGTCGCGTGATCATGTCATCCGGCGGATCATCCGAATCGACTCGCTGTCGAATCTGCTCCTCGAGATACTCTGTGAACTCGGGAAGCAGATTGGCGATCGGTTCAGTCGACCCCTCGTCCTGGCCTTGCAGCCGCAGGATCTCATCGGACCAGTGGGCGAAGTCGTCGATTCGGTCATTCGGAATGCCAAGCACCTGGGCGATCACCGCGCACGGAATCCGCCTCGCGAAGGTCTCCATGATCTCGACCTCCCCGTCTCGCGCGACGCGCGCGAGCGACTCGGCAAGGCAATCCTCTGCGTAACGCCGCACGAAGGGTTCGATCTGTGAAGCGTGATGATAGGCCAGCGCCGAATTGAACAGGATTCGGATCTTTCCGTGCCGTGGCTCCGGAATGGCGGGCATAACGGTATCTTCTTCCGGCGCATCTCCCAGGTTTCCGCTGCTTCCACTGAACGAGTCCACGGCCTTGAGTCCCGCGTCGACCATCTTCCGCGAGACGAAGAGGAGCCGCTCACCGGGCACTTCGTGAATGGGCGCCTGGGCACGCATCTCGCGGAAGGCTTCGTAGCGTTTTTCGGCATCCGAATCGAAGGGATCGACCGCGCTCCTTCTAATCAATCCGCCCTCTCGAGATTCCTCGTCGCCCTGGGTCGCCATGTCTCTCTACTCCTTGATTCCGAATCCCTCGAGCCCACTGCCGATCGGGATTGATCGCACCGAGGAGAATCAAAAATCGTCTGCCTCGGGCGTCTCCATCATCGCATAAAGCTCGGCCGTCTCGAACGGGGCATGACCAATATGAGCTGCCCAGATCTGCATCCGCGAGGGCAGTGAGATCGCTCAGGAGAGCAGCTACGGATGAGAACCGTGCATGAACAAGAGATCGGGGAATCGGGGGGCGAGTCGACCGCGATACGCGTGAGGGGGATAGGCAAAAAAAGCCCTGTTTTCAGCACGCCCGATACTCAGTGTTCTGACAACTAAGCCCCGGCGGGGCTAGGTGGCCCCTTCCGGGGACTGGACTCGAGAAGCATCGATGCCTGTAGGGTTCGCCGAGCATCGAGGAATCGGATAACGTTTTTCATCCGACCCCTTCCGCCTGAGAGCGTTGATGCATCCCTCCACCCGCGAAAAGCAAGTGCTCCGCTACGTCGCCCAGGATTCCCCCCTTACGCTTCGCGAGGGGCTCGTCGAATACTATGCCGCCAATCCCGGGCTGATCGACCCTGCCGAAGCGTCGACTCCGGAAATGCAAGCCTACTTCGGAAACCACGACGCGAGCCACGTCGTCTTCGGAACGACCACGGACATCGGTGACGAGACGCTCAACGACATTTGGACGTTCTTCGCGATGGATGTCGGCTTCCGGGACTACGTCGTCGCCCTAGCATCGGCCGACGAGGCGAAACTAATTCTAAAGAAAACACCGCCGTTGGCTCTCCTGAAAGCGCTCGTTCGACTGCTATGGCTAACGCCGGTCCTAGCGTCACGTTCTTATCGCATGACACAAAAATGGCATTGGCGGGGCTGGCAGGACCACTTGGACCGACCGCTTCGCGAGATCCGTAGGGAGCTAGGACTGCGCGTGCTCTGATTCATGCTGGTACGGACCTTCCCTAAAACGGGTGGAGCCTTGCCTTCACGTGAATCCGAAAAACCAGCCGCGTTTCCCGCACCTCCGGTGCTAGCCAGTGCGGAAAGCGCCGCTTAACATTTCTATCTGCGAACCGATGATGGCACCATTGATCTGGCCGTGCATCGCAATGAGGTCGTCGACGCCTAGCGCTGAGCCGCATCTTTGAAGCTCCTACTGCTGCGGTAACCAATCGTCCAGGCGAAGCCGCTTCGCGTGAACTCGCTGCACTCCCAGGGCATCGACCAGCTCGGGTCTGGATTGATCGCGGAAGCGCATGCGCCGGACGGTGTCGTGGAGGCGATTCGTCTTGCGGATGCCGATGCGTTCACTCTCGCGGTGCAGTGGCATCCCGAATGGCGAGCGGCCGACACGCCCTCGTCAAAGGCTCTCTTTTCCGCGTTCGGGGAAGCCTGCGCTGATCGGGCGCGCGCTCGAGGACGACTTTAGAGCCCGGTCTCGGGCGCGCTTCAGCCCTGGGCAAAGACCTCCGCGATCGGCGTATCGCCGTCAAGCAGATCCACCACTCGGTTTATTTTCGGAGGCTGGCGCAGCGCCTCGAGGACGCAGTCCGCCACGTTCTCCCGACTGATATCGAAGCCCTCGCCGGCGGCCGCGCTCGTGCGAACTCGGCCGCTGCCCGGCGCGTCGGTCAGTCGACCGGGCCGGAGGACCGTCGCAAGGACACTGCTCTCGATGAGGCGCTGGTCCGCGAGCAGCTTCGCAACCATGTAGTGGCGCATAGCAGGCACCGCCTCGAGAGGTTGTTCGGCGCGCAACGCGCTCACCATCACAAAATGCGCAATGCCCCGGGCTTCGCACTCGGCAATCGAGCGGATCGCCCCGTAGAGATCGACGAGGATCGTCTTGTCGCCGCCCGTTGAACCGCCCGAGCCGGCCGTGAAGACCACTCGGTCGCAGCCGTCGAAGGCGTGAAAGAAGTCCCCCTCTAGATCCCCCACGACCGCTTCGATCCCCTGGGCCTCGAAGCGTGCGCGTTGCTCTTCGTTTCGCACCATGGCCCGGATCGGGAGCTCGGCGTTCTTCGCCTTCTGGCAGAAGAGGCGACCAATCTGTCCGTTGGCGCCAATTGTGAGAATCTTTGACATGTTTCCTCTTTCGCGCTCGTGAGTGACGGATTCGAACTCGCGTTGCATCACAGATCGAGAATGCCTCTCCGCTACACCGCAAGCGCCTGGGCGCGTGTAGCGATCTCACGACCTGCGTTCGTCAACGCGTAGTACTGAGGTTGCCAGACTAAATTCGCTTCGCTCAGTCGCTCAAGGCCTTGCGTCAACGCTCTCGGCGTCACGCCGAGTGTGTTACGCAGGCTACCGAACCGAACGACCCCCGCTCCGATGTTGACGAGAACCGGTACGCTCCACTTGTGATAGATCGTCTCCGCTACACCCAGAGACTCGACAGACGCGGCGAATCGACTGCAACCAGCGGCTATGCCCTGTCCTTGCCGCGTCAAAATGTACTCAGGCCGTAGCGGATGCCCGAAGCCCGGGTTCCTCTGTATCCAACCGTCCGCCATGAGGTGTTGGAGGGTGCGCGTCAGCGAATCTGCATTGACGTCGAGCGCATGCTTCATCACGACGAAACGGGCACCCCGGTTCTCGTGCAAGAACGCAAGGATGCGCACGCTCCAGCGCTTGTCGAAGAGCTCCAATCTCAGCCTGTTCCTTGACCGGGCACTCGTATGAGTATACTTATCTGACTATCTCGATCAACGACAAAAACGGAGAAGAGCGATGCCGAAGTACAAAGGGGATCTCACGCTTTCGTGCTCAGTCACCAACTTGGATAAGTCGATCGCCTGGTTCAAGGACATGCTGGACTTCGACCTCGCCTTTCGGGTGGATGAAGCCGGTTGGGCCGAGCTCACTTGTCCAACCCGAGACGTCACAACCGGCCTCGGCGTGAATGAAAATGTGGACGGACGCGGAGGTACGACACCGGTCTTCGGTGTGACCGACATTGTTGCCGCACGGTCCGAACTCGAAAGCAAAGGGGCGCGCTTCGATGGCGAAACGGAAGAAGTTCCGGGGATGGTGAAGCTCGCAACTTTCTTCGATCCGGACGGAAACACCTACATGTTTGCCGAATCATTGGTCGAGTAGCGCGATCCCACGAATGAGCGTCCTCCGGTTGAAACGGGTCTGACACCCTTCCCTAGCGAAACCGGGCGACCACGGTATCCACGAAGCGATCGTTCGCTTCCCAGAATGCAGTCGTGTCGTCGCCGTCGGCGCGGGGCCATGTCGAATACATAGCGACGACGATGCCCGCGCCAGGCGCGACGAAAAGCGTCTGGCCATGAATGCCCGATCCGTAGAGATCGCGCTCGTCGTTACCCTTGCCCCACCAGAATGAGCGG
>DGPZ01000180.1:5287-8190 GCA_002390675.1 Deltaproteobacteria bacterium UBA4427 | reverse complement strand
AGGACTTCATTGCGGCTTCTCCGTCGCGTCAGATTCCGCAGCTTCTCCGACGTCAAGTGGCGGCTGACTGCTCACGGACACAGGGCCGTCAAGGTCCTCTTCCGGCCGATTCGGTCGGTACAAAAGATCCATCTGCGGGCCGCGACGAAGCATCACGAAGACTTGCTCGATCTGACCGAGGTCCACAGCAGGTTCGATCACGGCGATTCTCGTTAAGCGGCCGCCAGCTTCACGGAGTTCCGAGACGCGCCCTAGTCGCAGGCCCTTCGGATAGACCCCACCTAATCCCGAGGTCACAACTTCGTCGCCCGCGACGACATCTGCGCCACGCACGACAAATTCAAACTCGAGTCGGTCTCGTCCGATTCCGCGGATCACGCCGCGCGCGCGACTGCGCTGGACCAGGGCATCGACGGCGCTTTGTCGATCGAGCAGCAACATCGTCTTGGCCGCATGTCCGGAGGTCGCGGTTACAACGCCGACCACGCCTTCGTGGGTGATCACGGGATGTCCCGGCTCGACCCCATGCACGGAGCCGCGATCTACTAGAACCGATCGAAACCAGGGCGCCACATCGAGTCCGACGACTTCCGCGGGCAACATGGGGATTTCGACTTCGTCGCGCATCGAAGCGACACGACCGAGATGCCCACTCGCGACGAGGGCTTCTCGGAACTGCAGGTTTTCCGCTTCGATCTCGGCGATGCGGCTCGTCAGCCGACGATTCTCCGTCCGCACACCAATCAGATCGACATAGTTCGCGTAGAACCACTGGACGCCACCAACGGGGGCCGACACGATGCCCTCAACAGGTGCCGTGATCTCAAGTAGCGCCCCCTGCCACCAGGGCAGGTCGCGACCGCCCTCGGCAAGCGCGCGGCGGTCCACAACCATCGACCCGGTGGTCAACAAGATCAGTGCCACTACAACGAGTGGCGCAAGCAGCCACCTAACGAAATCCCCCATGAGCTTATCCGCGGGCTCTGGCCCCGGCGCATCTTCTTCAGCATCGCTTCTGTCGATCTCAATCGCCTGAACCCCAAAGGGCATCACGCGAAGAAGAACTCCTGCCTGAGGCTGTCGAATCTGCGGCGCCTACCGCCCTTATTTCCTTAGTGGCGAGAGAATCGCCGGGTGACGCTCCGCTCGGGGGGAGCGAGGGAACCTGTTCATGATTTCAGTTCAGGCAGTCTGGCTTAATCACGATTGGGGCGCGACTTCTAGCATGACTGCTGACTTCTGACCTAGGAAACCGAGGATCGGATCGTAACTTCCTTAAGAAGGCCTATTTCGTCGAGACATCGACCCGTCCCGATCGCTACGGCCGTAAGCGGGTCTTCGGCGAGCATAACGGGCAGCCCCGTGGTCTCGCGCAACAGAACGTCGAGGTTCTTCAACAAGGAGCCGCCGCCAACTAGAACGATTCCCTTGTCCACGATATCCGCTGAGAGTTCCGGGGGCGTCTTTTCAAGGGCCATCTTCACGGCTTCGACAATTGCGTTCACAGGCTCGGCAAGAGCTTCGCGGACTTCTTCGCTCTTAATTTCAAGCGTCTTAGGCACACCTAACACGAGGTCGCGGCCCTTCACTTCGATCGACTCAATCTCATCCATCGGGTACGCGGTCCCGATTCGGATCTTGATGTACTCCGCAGAGCGTTCACCGATCAGCAAGTTATACTTACGCTTAACGTAGTTAATAATCGCTTCATCCATCTTGTCGCCGCCGACCCGAACCGAGTTCGAGTAAACAACGCCGGACAGTGAAATAACGGCTACTTCCGTCGTGCCGCCACCGATGTCGATAATCATGTTGCCCGAGGGTTCAGTCACAGGAAGTCCCGCGCCGATCGCGGCCGCCATCGGCTCTTCGATCAAAAAGACTTCGCGTGCGCCAGCGAGCATCGCGCTCTCACGCACCGCGCGCTTTTCAACTTCCGTGATGCCCGACGGCACAGCGATCACGATGCGCGGGCGAACCATCGTGCGGCGGTCGTGCACCCGACGAATAAAATAACGAAGCATGGCTTCGGTGATATCGAAGTCTGCGATGACACCTTCGCGGAGCGGGCGGATAGCGACGATATGGCCGGGGGTTCGGCCTAACATTTCCTTTGCGGCCTTGCCTACTGCGCGAACTCTGTCCGGACCTCGCGCGTCCCGGGAAACAGCAACGACAGACGGTTCGGAGACGACGATGCCGCGGCCTTTTACGTAGACCAGCGTGTTAGCCGTACCGAGGTCGATCGCCAGATCGTTCGAAAACCAACCAAGGATGGTGTCGATGATCAAAATCCCACTCCTGTTGCGTGGCCTAGGGAGCCACGCGCAGTTTGCTCAAATCGCTCAGATTGGCCGATTGACCCGGGGCAGAGACCCTGTCCAAACCGGACAAACTCGAGACGTCCAGCCCTGCTTGGCATGCCCGCCTCTAAACTGTTAAAACACCCCTAAATACCTGAAAATCCAAAAGGTTTGGCGTCGCCGAGGTTTTGGGAAAGTAACAGCGAGGCGGCTTTCAATCAATGCGGGAAGCACCTGATTTGCCACCTCAGATTTAACTGAGTGTGATCGCGCACCCACCCAATCACAAAACAGCGATGGGAAAATTTGAGTCAAACACAACCGGATGCCGATAAAGAGCCGGGGACTCTGAGCAATTCGTTGTCGTTCGACTTGGCTCGAATCGGATGAGTCTCGTAAGCTCCCGCCTTCCCAACTTTCTTCACGGGTTTGCCCATCACGATCCTTGATAGGATCACCGAGGTCTGAATTGCTCGATTCGTTCCGAAAAGGCCAGCGATGGCTCACGCTCATCTTCGTCGCGTCGATCAGCGTCGTCTTCATCTTCTTCTTCGGAAGCGGCGGCGGCGGCTTTGGCCCGGCTGGCCCCACGGGTAGCTC
>DGPZ01000180.1:0-5143 GCA_002390675.1 Deltaproteobacteria bacterium UBA4427 | reverse complement strand
CTTGCGGCGGCGGCTGAGGATCTCGGCTTGCACGTCACAACCGACGAGGTCCGGCGAATCGTTCAGACGAGCCCCAGCTTTATCGACTCAGAAGGCAAGTTCAGCCCGATCGCGTTCAATAACTTCGCCGAGAGCGAGTACGGCACTCAGCGTTCCTTCATCCGAAGCTTCACGCGCTCCCTGCTCGGCCAAAAGCTGATCCAGGTCCTCGCGGCGCAAACCACTGTATCTGATGCGGAAATTGACCTTCTGTCCCGCTTCGAACAGGAAGAGGTCCGGATCGCCTACGTGGCGATAGACGGCACCAATCTGCCGGAAGGCGAGACGGTTTCCGACGAAGACGTCGAGGCCTGGGCGGAAGCAAACGAGACGGCTCTTCGGGCCACTTTCAACGAACGAGCGCCCAATATGGCGATGCCCGAACGCGTCCGCGCTCGACATATCCTGATCCGGGTAGCCTCGGATGCTGACGAAGAGGAAGTCGCCGCTGCCCGCACAAAGGTTGATGAAGCCCGCGTGCGCATCGAAGCCGGCGAAGAATTCACGGCCGTAGCCGAAACGGTTTCCGATGATGTCGCAACAGCGGCGCTCGGAGGCGACCTTGGAACCTTCGAGCAGGGTGATAACGACCCAGCGATCGATGACGCGGCCTTTTCGCTGGAAGCAGGCGGACTCTCGGAAGCGGTTCGTTCCGAATACGGCTTTCATCTCGTCCGAGTAGAGGAGAGGCTCGAAGCCACCACGGCGACCTGGGATGGATCGCGTCTAGTTCTCGCCCGCGAAGGAGCCGAATCCGACCGCGCGCAGGCACTCTCGGAAGAGCGCGCGACGCAGATCGCTGAGGCCGTTCTGGGGGGACAGTCTCTAGAAGATGCCGTCCGACAGGTGGGCTTGACCCTCGAGCGACCACCGGGCCTCAAGCGCCGACCCGACGGCTTCGTGCCCGGACTCGGTGCGGCACCGCAACTACTCACCGCGGCCTTCTCGCTGGATGCCGGCGTGAGCAGCCCGGAAGTCTATGACGTGGCCGGTCGGCAGATCCTAATTCAGGTGCTCGAGCGGACCGCGCTCGACGACGAAGCCCTCGACGCGACTCGCGAAGAGCGACGCTCTCAGGTACTCGACCAAAAGCAGAATCAGATCATCGACCGATGGCTGACGGACTACCGCCGACAGCTCGAAGAGGCGGGGCGACTGCGCGTCAATGCAGAGCTGGCTCTCGGAACGAGCTAGCACCGGGCTAGGCCGTGGGAAGGCCGAGGGCCTTCCCGGGCCTGCTGGGCTTCTTGCACCTCCCTTGGGTCGCCCGTGCGCCCGGGCGTGGGTAGTGCTCTGACCCGTGGGGACTCCTGAATCTGCAAGAGGATGAGGATAGGAGTTTTAAGCAGCGGTCTCTGCACCACCTGTAAGTACCGATATGACAATCAGGTTCCGGTCGAGGCATAATTGCCCCGTTTCAGGAGGAAGAAGACACGATGGAATCGGCAAAATCCGAGAGCACTGATCAAAAGGACGTGGGGGTTATCAGCCCGCTGACGCATGGGCCATCCGATCCGGACGGCACGATTTCCGTGTCGCAATTGGTTGATGTTTACCGCAAGGAATACGGGATCGACGTCGCCCGCTATCTGCCCAACGTGGAGCTGATCGAGCGACACCGCTGTCGACAAACCGGCTTGCTGTTCTTCTCTCCACGCGCACTGGCGGGCTCTCCCGAATTTTATTCCGAACTGTATTCCGGCGACGACGAATCGTGGGCGTACCAAAACGAAAAGTGGGAGTTCGAGACCGCTCGCCGCTTGATCGGCGGAGCGGACGTCGTCTTGGACGTCGGGTGCGGCGGCGGATCGTTCCTTGATGCGCTCGAAGGGCAGGTGGATGCGCGCTTCGGTCTTGAGACGAGTTCATTCGGACGCAAACAAGCGCAAGGTCTAGGACTCGAAGTCTTCGACCAGACGATTACCGATCACGCCCAGGAACATCACAATCAGTACGACGCTGTGACTGCGTTCCAGGTGCTCGAGCATGTCGATGATCCGCGTGCGTTCGTCTTCTCCTGTGTCGAAGTTCTTAAGCCAGGCGGCATGCTCGTGTTGAGCGTGCCAAACCAGGATGCCTTCCTGCGACACTGTCACCTACTGCCACTCAACCTGCCGCCGCATCACGTGACGCTCTGGCAACGTTCGAGTCTTGTGGCCCTCGCCGAACTCTTCGAACTTGAGCTCGTCTGGCTCGAAACCGAACCGCTCCAGGAAGGCATCGTGGGCTGGTTTCAGGCCGTGCTCGAGGAGCGATATCTGGGCGAATCCCGTGCGCTTCGTTGGCTGTACTACCGTCTCGGTGGCAGCGAAATTGTCCGCCGCGCGGTCGAAGAGAATCGAGATAACATCGACGGCCACACGATCCTGGCCGCCTATAGGAAGCCTGTCTAGTCATATCTCTGGTGGGCGCCGCCAACGAGTTCCAAGGTCGTTAGTCGAACCCGTCGGCCAAAAATCCCTTGGCCCGGGACATGCTTCGAAGCACGTCCTCACGGAACAATATGGCATCGTCTCAGGCAATCTGGGTCGGTGGTGTGGACTGCTGCTACTTGTCACCCATGTTATTACGAGCTCGCCAGTAGAGGACGCCCATGAGCACACCACCACCAAGCACCCCGAGACCCGGCACCGCGATTGCCGTCAAAACGAGATGGAGCGTAGACTCCTTCTGAATATTGTAATCACTCAGTGTTCGATCGTCCTCGAGAGAATTTCCGGCGAATATGAGGGTCTGCTGATCGGGAGGAATACCCTCTTTATCTTGTATTTTCTGTTTTATGTTCTCGATTGTATCTGATGGCTCTACGTCCCCCTCCACGACATCCCCGTCGCACACGAAACTGCGAGCGGGGACCCCGACTCGCTCCAGGTCCAGCTTGTTTTCCTATCCCCTAGGCAGCCAACGTGGGGAGGGAGCGGCCGCTAGGCCGCGAGTATGAGAGGTCGCAGACCTCGAAGGGGATGCCAGTTCGAATCTGGTCTCGTGCTCCACATGAACTCTCGGACTAACACAGGAATGTGCGGTTCGAGGGTTTCTTTGTTTTGGCTAGGTGGCTTCGGTCACGCAGGAGCCACCCGATCATGACGCCGCCTTCAGGCCGCGAAGCGAATTCAGATCAGCAACCGGAAGAGCCGGGAGCATCGGAGTTGCACTCAGCCCTTTGGTGAATAGCGCGATCTCGGGCCACTCGCGGCCTAGCTTCTTGAACGTGGTGACCGAGTTGAGCGCGGCGCGTGTCTGCGCATTAGCCTCGGCGATCTCTTCCTTGAGCTTCGATTCGATGTGAGAAATCTCTTGGAAGCGAATCGACCACGGGTCATTAGGGGTTCGATAATCGATTGGTCGAGAAGTCGTTTCGTGTCGTCGACATGGATTTGGATGTTAAGCGGCATGAAAGGCTGGGCGGTGTCCCCAACTACTACGAACGAAGAGCTGCGTAGGCGGGCGTGTTATTTTCTGCACACTACGGGGGAATGGGGCGAACCCAGGGTGTCCTCTATACGATTAAGGACGGGATCGTCTTTGACACGAACAAGATGCGTACACGTATCCGCGAGTTGGTATCGGAGCGGAAGGCTCTCGAGGCACGTTAGGGTCTATCCTTCGCGTTCCCTGCCATGTCCGAGCTGTTGATGGAGTTATTAGGCCGAGTCCTTCTCGTCGGGGACAGAGATTCGGTAGCTGGTACTTCGTCCTCCGCCCACGTTCTGTTCGACGATGCCTCGCGCTAGCAACTCACGGATGTCTCGGAGCGCAGTGTCATTCGAGCATTTCGCGAGCTTCGCGTACTTCGACGTCGTCAGGTGACCCTTGAAGTCATCGAGCATCAGGTTGATGACCTTTCGTTGTCGAGGATTGACCGGGCTCAGGTTGATCCGCTCCCACACATTTGCTTTGCGAAGGACGGAGGCGAGCTTTTTGTTCGCACCGTCAATGGTCCGATCGAGACAAGCCAGGAACCACACAAGCCATTCTGTTATGTCGAGGGTGCCGCGCTGCGCTGATTCCAGCTGGTTGTAGTACTTGCTTCGCTCCGTCTCGATTCCCGAAGACATGCTGTAGAAGCGTTCCTTTGTCTTGTCGGCCCGAGCCAGTGCCATGTCCGCGATCGCGCGAGCAACTCGTCCATTCCCGTCTTCGAATGGATGGATCGTCACAAACCAGAAGTGCGCGATGGCCGACCCCAGAACGGGGTCGACCCTCGGCGGGGCGTTGAACCACTGTAGATAAGATTCCATCTCGGTTTCGATGCGGTCGGCCGCCGGTGCTTCGAAATGGACTTTTTCGCGACCGATGGGTCCCGAGACGACCTGCATCGGGCCAGACTCCGCTGTGCGCCATGCGCCGACAGTGATTCGGTTCATACCGCTTCGGCCGGTGGGAAAGAGTGCGGCCTGCCAACTGAATAGGCGTTCTGCCGTGAGCGACGCTTCGAAATTTCGTGTTGCATCGAGCATCATTTCGACGAAGCCTTCGACCTCTCGCCCAGGCGCGGGGAGGCCAGCGACATCGAGCCCGAGTTTCTGAGCGATGGACGAGCGGACCTCGGCGGGATCGAGGTGCTCGCCTTCGATTGCGGAGGATTTTACGACGTCGTCGGTGAGCGTGGTGAGGCTGGCCTCTGCGCGAAGCTCGAATCCCAAGCCCTCCATCTTGCCTAGATGTCGGCCCTGCTTGTGTCGCACGGCCGCGAGGGCGCCAGCCAAGGCTCCGTCATCCCAGGAAAAATGGGGCCAATCAGCTAGTTCGTGAATGAATGTCAAATCACCGCACCTCTTGCGGTGAATGTAGAGGCCAATTGATGCCATCGCAATTATTCACAGTGAAAAATGCGGCGATTAGGGGGTCTAATCGCCGCGGCGCAAACGGATTGAACCAAACGGTCCGATTCGGCGGGTGAACAGGAAACGAGTTGTGAATTCTAGGCGTACGTATCTCGCCAGCATGATGGTTTGAACGCGAAACGCGCCGGAAAGCCGAGTTGCCTTTACCTGCCTCTCAGCGCGCATCAGTGCCTAGTAAAACCGGACCAAGAATTAAGAGAAACTGAACAGAGAAGGGGATTTACGCGATTTACGGAATTATTTGCCAACGTGAGGGG
>DGPZ01000092.1:98655-113852 GCA_002390675.1 Deltaproteobacteria bacterium UBA4427 | reverse complement strand
CGCAGCAGCGAACCACAACGACGGTAGGTCTGGGCCAAGACGAAGAGACGACTGCCGAGTTCGACGCCACCCCGCCGGACAAAACAGCGAGTGCGAAGGATGAAGGCGACACAGATGCCAAAGTTGATGTAAAAAATGAAGGCGACACAGATGCCAAGGTTGATGTAATTGAAGACGTCCCGCTCACAGAAGAGGCCAAAATCGCATTAAGGGTCGGATACGGCGAGAGCAGTCCCGTAATGCAGAACATTCCACTCGGTAGCTCGGGATCCGTGCGCGTAAGCGGTCAAGGCATTCCTGACGACCACACGGTTTGGCTCGCAGGATCTGAGATCCCCGTCAATGAGGCTGGCGATTTCGTCGGGGAAGTCATACTACCCAGCGGGCTGCACACGGTCGAAGTGGCTGTCCTTGATGAAGACGGTAACGGTGAGCTCTTCTTGCGCGACCTCGAGCTCGAAAAGAGCGACTGGTTTGTCATGGCCCTCGCCGACCTAACCCTGTCTCAGGATCTCAGTGGAACTCGAACCGATGCTTTGTCCGGAATCAATTCCCCGGAAGTCGACGCCTTTGCGAATGGCCGACTGGCATTCTTTGTCAACGGCAAATTCGGGGAGGACTGGAAGCTCACTGCAAGCGCAGACACACGCGAAGGGCCGGTCCAAGATCTTTTCTCTAATTTTCTCGACAAGTCACCGGATTCTCTCTTCCGGCGCCTTGACCCCGACTATCACTATCCGACCTTCGGAGATGACAGTGTCGTCGACGAGTTGGCACCTACGCTCGGAAAGTTTTATGCCAGGCTCAGTAAGGGCGACGATCACCTGCTATGGGGTAACTTCCTAGTCCGCTACACCGCGAACGAACTCGCTCTCGTCGAACGCGGTCTGTACGGCGCGAATGCCCGCTACCAGTCTCAGGATACGACGGGATTTGGCGAGCGACGTTATGTACTTGATGCCTTCGCAGCGGATCCGGGCACGATTCCCAGTCGCGAGGAATTTCGGGGTACCGGCGGTTCCGTCTATTTTTTGAAGCGGCAGGATCTTTTGATCGGATCGGAGCGACTTCGCGTCGAGATTCGCGACAAGGATTCAGGGCTCGTGAGCGAGGTCGTGACCCTGCAACCGGAACTCGACTACGACATCGACTACTTGCAGGGACGCGTGCTGCTCTCGCAACCGCTCTCAGCCATAGCAGACGACCGACTACTCGTACGCAATAATGGCCTATCCGGTAATGAATCGGTCCTAGTCGTACAATACGAATTCACGCCCGGCTTCGATGAACTCAACACCCTCAACGTGGGCGGCCAAGGTCATGCCTGGATCACTGACTTCTTGAAATTCGGCGCCACCGCAAATCACAACGAAGAAGACGGCGTGGAGAACAGCCTCTACGCGGCAGACCTCACGCTTCGAAAAAGCGCCGGGTCGTGGTTCAAGCTCCAAGCGTCACGCAGCGAAGGACTCGTATCGACTTCACAGCTTTCCGACGACGGCGGCTTCTCGTTCATCGATCCCATTGCCGTCGCCCAAGAGACCGACGACGCCTACGGATACCGCGCAGACATGAGCATCGCCCTCGGCGATTGGTGGAACGGTCTGCAAGGACAGTTCAGTGTCTACGGACAGCACCTTGATGCCGGCTATTCCGGGGCTGGACTGAATACCCTCACCGATACCGACCAATATGGTGGTGTGCTGCGTGTGCCCCTTCTTGATTCAGTGGATGTTGTCGCCAAGGCCGACCACCTCTCTCAGGACCAGCGACTCACGACCACGACCGCCGAAGTCGACGTCGCCTATCAAGTGACCGAGAACTGGAGCGTTGCACTCGGCGCGCGACACGACGATCGAAATGATGAAGCGGCTACCCCGGTCGCAACCCAAGAGGAAGGCGACAGGACCGACGCCGTGGCACAGATCGAGTACGACTCACAGGGTCTGTGGAAGAGTTATGTATTCGGACAAGGCACGGTTCGAACTACCGGTGACCGAGAAAAAAATCATCGAGGCGGTGTAGGCGGCGCTTACCGGATCACTGAGAATCTGGCCGTCGACGGCGAAGTCTCCCACGGCGACCTTGGCACGGCCGCCCAGCTCGGGACCGACTATCAATTCAGTGAGCGCACGCGGCTCTACCTCAACTACGCCCTAGACAACGAGCGCGGCTACGACGGCCTGCACCAGCGCCGGGGAAGCGTCACCGCCGGCACGCACTCGCGGCTATCGGACAGCACGACCGTGTATCTCGAAAACCAGTATCAACATGATGCGGTCAACGGGCTCACTCGATCAATGGGCGTTAAGTACGCGCCAACGGATAGTTGGAACATCGACGTGAACTGGGAAGACGGAAAAAACCGGGATCGCCAAACCAGCGCCGAAACCACCCGTCAGGCTGCCGGCGTTCGCGTAGGCTTCCAATTTGACGGACTCCAATTCTCAACCGGTGTAGAGTATATCTTCAACGAAACCGAGCAATCTGACAGTTCGCAGTCCGAGCGAACGACTTGGCTCTTCCGGAACAATCTGAAGTATCAGATCCATGAAGACGGCCGCCTGCTCGCTAAATTCAATCATGCCATGAGCGACAGTTCGCAGGGCGAAGTCTTCGACGGCGGCTTCACCGAAGCCGTCCTAGGCTACGCCTACCGCCCGGTCGCCCATGATCGATTCAACGCGCTCGTGAAGTACACCTACTTCTACAACGTGCCCTCGGTTGACCAAGTCGGGTCGAATAACTCCGCTTCTCAGTTCATACAGAAGAGCCACATAGCATCTGTCGACCTCAGCTACGACCTTACCGACAACTGGTCAATCGGCGGCAAGTACGGCTTTCGACGCGGCGAAGTGAGTCTCGATAGAGACAACAAGGATTTCTTCGACAACAACGCACACCTGTACATCCTGCGAACGGACTACCGATTCCTTCGCCACTGGGAGATCCTCATCGAAGGTCGCTTGCTCGATCTCCCCGACCTCAACGAGCGGCGCGCTGGCGCACTCACCACCGTATCTCGTTACTTCGGAGAACACTTCAAGGTAGGCCTAGGCTACAACTTCACCGATTTTTCAGAGGACCTAACGGATCTCAGCTTCGACCATCATGGCGTGTTCTTGAACGTCACCGGGACGTTCTAGATCCGATTCCTCGGGCCCTGGTCGAACGCTCTGTCACTCATTTGCGTCAAATGTTCTCAAAGACGGCTCGGGCGCTCAAAGTGCCCAGTCACTCCTGCGACACCGAGAGGACCTCAAAGCTTCAGGTATTGCCGCCGTAACCGCAGGCCGGTTCGGTGTCTCCCCGATCACCCTGCCCGCCTCGGACGCCATCCCGCTAACAAGAGGGCAAGAAAGATTTTAATTCAATTGACCGCGCTTGCGGTCTGGCGGCATACTCCTAGAGCAAGGTCGGGTCCGGTCAGCGCTGCTGCTGACGGCTGCACGCCGATCTATTGGGCGGCACTCGGTGAGCATCTCGAACGAAATTCAGGAACAATTTCTCTCAGGCAAGCGGACTGAGCAGGTGCGCTTCGTCAAAAACGACTCAGTGCTAGTCATTTCGGGGTCTAACAAGAAGCGTACGGGTATCGTGATTTCGATCTTCTCTCTCGAACCCGTCACTACCTATCTAATCGAGCCGGCAATGGAGCCTTGGGGCGACTTTCAGGCTGCAGAGTCGGCCCTTGAACCCATTGAGCCCTAGGCGTTCTGCCTAACGCCGTAATATCAGGCGTCGAGGATCTCGAGATGGAACGCATCGATCAAACGAGACCTTGGCAGGCGACTCTCCTCTCGCTCTTCTGCGTAGTCACGACCGTCTTCCTTGTCGCTCGTGACATCTTCGTTCCCCATGTGCGGGATACCGAAGTGTGGTTCGGACTAGAGCTCCATGGCTGGCTCGCCTACGTCACCGCGCCCGTCCATTGGGCCATTTTCATCATCGCAGCGAGGAGCTTCTGGTTGCTGCGCCCATGGGTCTGGCCGGCGGCTTCCATCTACGCTTTCTATATCGCCTTCAGCCATCTCATCTGGAACGTCACCAGCTCATCCGGGGAAGGCTGGCTCGCAGGTTTCTGGCAGCTCGGCCTCTTCAGCATCCCGGCCGTCATCTTGCTATGGGCGCGGCCGGAGCGCTGACTAAACGGGCAGGCACGAGATCGATCCGCCCATCAGAGGGCCATATCCGAATCAGCCAAAACCTGAAGACCGAGCCTTATGTCTGGCGGCGCACGCTACAGTCCGTTCATATTTCTTCAAAAGACGGACCGCGCAGCCGAGCGCTAGGTCCGTCAGGCGGACACAAACAAAATGTCACTGGATGAACTGATTATCGAGGCTGTGAACACTTACCTCTCTTCGTTCGAAAAACAGGATGTTGATGGTATTTTAAACGTGTTCGCGGACGACTGCTGGATTGAAGATCCGATCGGCTCCGAGCGAAAAGTAGGCAAGGAGGCGTTGCGCGAGTTTTATCAGGACGCTGTGGGCATCGGAGCCACAATGACGCTTGAGTCAGAAATTCGCATTGCGGGTAACGAAGCGGCCTTTGGCTTTAGGCTCAATGCAGACCTCCCAAACGGAAAGCTCTCAGTGCGGCCCATCGACGTCATGGTGTTTAACGATCTGGGGAAGGTCATCTCTATGCGTGCTTACTTTGGACCGTCAAACCAATCGTTCGAGTCTTAGACTTCATTAGGCAACACGAGCCACTCTAGTTATCGCGAAACCACTTTCGGGAAACGAGCCGCTGAGAGGAAGCACCCCTCGGCCCCATCAACTCGATCGCACCGATATTCCAGGCGCCGTTTTCCGGCCCGTAATACTAGGTATTTCCCCAAGCCTCCTCCGATTGGCTGCTTCCCGAAAACGAATACCTCATTACTGCCTCAGCACGGCACTCAGGTCGCCCCTTCTGCGTTTTGTCGCAAACTGCTCAGGTCGTCCTACCGCTGCGCAGGAACTGCGCCGCGGCGATTCCCTCCACAGCGGCCGCGGACAACGAATGTCCGCCCAGACCAGAACTTCTGCCGGGGTCGCACAAGGGGCTGAGAATCTCGGCTAGCGTTCAGCGCAGCCGGTCATTTTTTCCGCCGTTTGATTTCATAGGAGTACCCTTGCTATGCGTGCTGTATCAATCACTGAGACAGGCGAGCCCTCGGTTCTGAAGGTTCGCGAGGTTGATGCCCCTCTCGCGGGTCCATCACAGGCTCGAATCCGTGTGGTCGCGGCAGGCGTTAACTTTGCCGATGTAGTCATGCGTCGGGGTTTTATCCCGAGCCCTCTACCCATGATTCCAGGAGTCGAGGGTGCCGGGGTCGTCGAGTCGCTCGGATCTGGCGTGACAACTGTGTCAGTAGGCGACCGAGTCGCCTGGGCCCCGGTCATGAGTGACGGCCCAAGCGTGGGTTCCTACGCGGAGCTCGAATGCGTATCCGAAGATGCGCTGATACCCGTTCCCGAATCGATCTCCCTTGAAACAGCCGCTGCCGTCATGTTGCAAGGACTGACTGCGCACTACCTTGTGCACGACAAGAAGAAAATCGAGCCGGGAACGAACGTGCTGATCCATGCGGCGGCAGGCGGCATGGGCCTCTTGTTATGCAGATGGATGAAGCGGCTGGGTGCGCGTGTCATAGGCACTACTTCTACTAAAAAGAAGGCCGCATTCGCACGAGAGGCCGGTGCGGACGAAATCATTCTCTATAACGATGAGGACTTTGCGGCACGGGCTCTTGAACTTACAGAGGGAAACGGCGTGGACTACGTCGTCGATGGCGTCGGCAAGACGACCTTCTCGAAGAATCTCGAGTGCATGGCTAGCCAGGGCCATATCTGCCTCTACGGTATGGCAAGCGGTCCGCCCGACCCAATTTCTCCGCTGCTCCTACTCCCCAAGGCGGTTTGCATCAGCGGAGGAATGATGACTAACTTTCTGCGCAGCCGAGAAGAGGTTCTCCGCAAAGGCGCCGAGGTCTTTTCAGGAGTCGAAGCTGGCTGGCTCGCGCCTCCGCAGATCACGACGTTTCCGCTTGAGGAAGCCTCACGTGCGCATGCCATGCTCGAAGATCGGCAGTCCATTGGGAAGCTCGTGCTGCAGGTCAGCTCTTAGGTATCACGACCGTCTCTGACACTCGCACTCGTGCCACTCAGGGCTCCAATATCCGCCCCGGCGTTTGCCCAGTCGGGTGATCCGTGAAGGCCCTCCAGTCAGATAGGGTCGTGCAGTTTCTCGCGGAGCACTTAGAATCCACTGTCTGAGACCTATGTGCAGTCGGCCGAAACAGACACACCCCGATCACCAACGACCCCAAAGAAAAGGAAATCCAAAATGACCCGCCCTACCCTTCGAACCGAATTCTGTGATCGCGTAGGAATCGAGTACCCCGTCATTTTGGCAGGCATGGGGCCCGTGGCGGGGACCGGGGATCCAGTAGCCACCGGCGAACTCGTCGCGGCGGTGTCGAATGCAGGCGGGCTCGGCGTATTAGGCGGAGTCGCGTACTCGCCCGAGCAACTCCGCAATGAGATCCGGAAGATTAAATCCCTGACGGACAAACCCTTTGGGGTCGACTTGCTCCTCTCACCAAACTTCCTCTTTCCGAAGGGACGCGAGGCAGTCCCATCCGCCCCTAGCCGTGACAAGCTGCCCAAGGAATACCTTGACGCCATTGAACGAATCGCGGGGGACCTTGAGATCGACCTCAAAGAAGCGCCAGGCGACGAAGAAGTCATGGGCGCTTGGATTGAACCGGGTAAGAGCTGGGCGGGCTCGCAGATCGAAGTGATCATAGAAGAAGGCGTTCCGGTTTTTGCGTCGGGCTTAGGCACTCCCGGCCCCTTCGCCGACGAGCTAAAAGCCAACGGTGTAACGATCCTGTCCTTGGTCGGGACGGTACGGGCGGCCCAGCAAGTGGCAGCGGACGGCGCGGACTACGTAGTCGCTCAGGGCACCGAAGCCGGCGGGCACACCGGCCGAATAGGAACCCTCGCTCTCCTGCCCCAAGTCATGGACGCCGCGGCGCCTACCCCCGTCATCGCTGCGGGTGGGATCGCGGGTGGTCGAGCCTTAGCCGGTGTCCTTGCCATCGGAGCAGAGGCAGCGTGGTGCGGAACGGCGTTTCTCGTTTCCAACGAGGCGAACCAACCCGATTTGCAAAAGGACCGAATCCTGGCTGCGGCAGCCGAAGACACGATCGTCACGAGACTCTATAGCGGTAAGACCATGCGCAATGTTTCGAATCCCCTCATCGAAGCCTGGGAACGCGAAGGTATGGCCGCGCTTCCGATGGGCGCGCAGGGAGTGCTTATCCGAGACCTAACGCACTCAATTCGGGAAGCGGGACGTCAGGAACTCTTGATGAATGCTGCGGGCCAGACTGCGGGAATGTTGACAAAGCGACGTCCCGCGGCCGAAATCCTGGAAGAAATGGTCGACGAGGCCGCAGCGATCTTGGGAACGGGGTTGGACAAAAGAATCACCACGGCCTGATCGCTTTCTAACGATTGAGGCTACGCCCGGCCCCTTCTCCACATCGAAAAGAACAAGTCAAAGAGCCGAGCTCGCCCGTCAGAACGTATAGAAGTCCGATCGATTGAAGCGGCCGGGTGTGATGCCGAACCAGTTCTGAAATGCTCGATGAAATGCGCTGGGTTCGGAGTAGCCAAGGTCGGTAGCGATCAACGCGACCTTGGTGTCTGCAAGGAGGAGCCGTCGCACGGCTTCATCACGTACGACCTCTTCCTTCAACTCCCGGAAGGACGTGCTCTCGTCGGCCAACATTCTTTGCAGGATTCGCCTATGTAGCCCCATCTCCGACTCAACCACTCCAAGCGTCGCGGACACGAATCCGTTATCTCGGACACACGTCTTGATCTCTTCAACCAGAGTGCGTCGCTGATGCGTCCTTTGGTGAAGAGCTGACGCGTACTCTTTGGTCAGCTCGTAGAGCTTGGCATCACGATGGGCAATCGGGTGTTCGACATCTCGTTCGCGGAATGCGATCGCGACATTCTGCGCAGACGCCTCCACGGCGCATCCAAGATGCCGTCCAATCTTCTTCGCATCCAATGAACTCGGAATCCGCAGGGCTGTGACGTCTACAGCGCCTCGGGTGATTCGACGAACGCTCCTGATTACGCTGCTCACGACTGTCATGATTTGATGTCGATTCGCGGGAATCGTGTTAGGTACTGGCACGTACTCGTACACGTGCAGTCTCTCTCCCCCTTCGCGGCTATCTTCAACCTGCCGCTCGAAGCCACCATTCTCGCTGATTGCCCACTGATAGGTCGCTATGTCATCGAGGACCTGTTGAAGGTTCGCGCCATGCCACATCAGGACTCCCAAGAACCCGATCGCCCCATCGTCGATTCGCTCGCCTAGCCTCAGCCCTAGCAGCGGATCGTCTGCGACATGATCCGCCCGGTGATAGAGACGGCGTGCCGAGCCGATGTCGATCCTCTGCCTGCCTTCGAGTCGGGAGGTCGAAAGGCCCGGCAAACCGACCACGAGAGCTTCCACGTCGAGACCAATACTCTCCATCGCAGCAAGCAGCGAATCGACCCAGGCTGCACCGACGAATTGCTCTGACATGGCAAGGTTTCCTCTTCGACCGCCAGCCGGTGGCACCAAAAATGGTAACTCACGAACATTATCGCGACTAAAAGTATCGTAAAATGTCAATCTTTCGTCTCAGACATCATCGCGCGAATGCCCCGACACAAGCATTTTCAGGCTCGAACCCCTGTGGACAGGAGAGCCTCCATGAAACTGATCCGAGCCACCGCATTTATCGTCGCAACGCCGCCCCCCAATCTCGGCGGCTATTACTGGTACTTCGTGAAGCTAGAGACCGACTCGGGGCATGTCGGCTGGGGCGAGACGGCGGTTCTCTTCAGTCTGTACGGCATGGACGGCGCCTTCGAACAGCTGGTCGAGGGACTCTTCAACCGCTACCTACGCGGACAGGACCCAACGAATCGAGACATGCTCAACAAGCTGATGTACGCCGGGTTCTCATCGCAGCACAGCGACTATTTTGCGGGCGGCCTAATAAGCGCGTTCGACATGGCCATGTGGGACATTTGCGGAAAGGTCTACGAGGCGCCCATCTGTGATCTACTCGGCGGTCGATATCGCGACCGCATAAGAACCTATTCCTACATCATGGACCCGGACTTCGAAGGCAACCTCGAGGATGCCGCTGCCGACTGGAGCGAGAATCCTAAGAAGGTCGCCGAGAACGCTCGCAAGATCGTCGACCATGGTTTCACGGGTATTAAGCTCGACCCGCTGAAATACCAACTTCCCGGAACCCAGCCAATCGGGCCATGGGAGATCAGTATGAAAGAATACGATCATGCCGAGCGCACGATCGAGGCGATTCGCGAAGAAATAGGCAACGAGGCTGACATCATCATCGGCACCCACGGACAAATCACCCCTTCCGTTTCTCGTCGCCTAGCGGCACGCCTGGAAAAGTTTGACCCCCTCTGGCTCGAAGAGCCATGTCCACCTGAAAATGCAGACGAAATGGCTCGCATAGCAGCGAGTACAACTATTCCGATCGCAACAGGTGAACGACTCGCCTACGTCCACGATTTCCAGAGACTCTTCGCCGTCGGCGCGTGTCATTTCGCGCAGCCCGATCTTGGAAGCTGCGGCGGGATTACAGCCGGAAAGCAGATCGCCTCTCTGGCTGAAGCGCACTATGTACTGATGGCGCCGCACGTGTGGGGAGGACCGCTCATCACTGCGGCTGCGCTTCAGCTAGACGCCTGCATTCCAAACTTTCTGATTCAAGAGAGCATCTTCAAGTCGGGACTCTTCTTCGACGAAATTCTCGTCGAGCCGCTCGAATGGGAGGATGGCGACCTACTACTCCCTAATCGACCGGGCTTGGGCGTCGAACTCGATGAAGCGAAACTCGTGAAGCACAAGCCTTCCGCAGCATTCGGAAGCTAAGGCTCAGAAGGACATCTCAGACATGTCGGCAGCACCGATTCATCTCGATTCCATTCCACTTCCGCTCCTCAAACGGGCAGGCCAAGCTCTATTCCGGACACTGCAGGACTCATCTCGAACGGATGAAATTGTCGTAGCCGAGGAGATCCTCGCGCAGGCGCAGCTTAAGTATTGGGTCACGAGCGGCCTCTTTGATTCTGATGAGGCCGGCGATCTCCTAGCTGACCGCGCGGAATTCAGCGATGGTTTGCTCGATACCTTACGTGGTCTGTCGGGTGGATCACTCGGATTCGAATTCGCTCGTTTTCTCGACGCGAACGCATTGAGTCTCGATGCGCTTCGACAACCCACACCCTACACCTCAGGAGACTCCGAATCCTATTTGATGAGTCGCCTCCGACAATGCCATGACCTGTGGCATACGCTCGTCGGCGTCGGCACAGAGGGACACGAAGAAGTTCTGGTGCACTGCTTCAGTATCGCGCAGACCGGCCTCCCCTACTCCACAGTGATCATCGGACTCGGCTCGATTAAGCATATGATGCTAGAGGGCCGCTGGTCCTGCCTTTCGAAAGAAACAATAAAGGCGTACCAAAGTGGCCGCGACGCAAAATCGATCCTGGCGGCATATTGGGAACGACGCTGGGACCAGCCCATTGATGACGTCCGGCGAGAGTTCGGCATCGCACCGATCTACGAATTCAACTGAGCGCATATGTCGTCCTAGAAGGCCCACTCGGAAGCGCATCTGGGCGATGTGAATCGCGCCAGCGCCCTTGAACTCACTCAAAATGAGAAGAGGGCTTCGGGAATTCGTCTTCGGCGGCCAAGACCGGCAACCCGGATCGGATCGCTGACGCGAGCGCTGGAATCTAACGGACGCGCTGGCCAAACTCGCGGTCGCCCGTGGCTCGCCTATTTAGATTCGGACCGAGAATCACGCACTCGAATAATGGGCTTTTCGACTTATCGAACATCGCGCGTCCGAGCGCGGTAGCGTGCCAATCTAGCTCTTCCGTCGTCACCTTCGTCGCTAATCACAACGTCGAAATCTGATACAACGCCAACGCCGATCGCTATGCCCTCTGCTTGCTCGTGCCTTCCACTCTTCAACTGAGTCGCTCCAACGGGGGACCCACCTGGGGTGATCTCCAAAACCGCGTGGTCCCTTCCCGAGAGAATAAAGTAGTTCCCGCTCTCAGGATGTCGCGCGATTCCCGATGGATGAAAACCTTTCGTGGGGAGGTATTTTCGAATCTTTTTCTCAGCCACCCGAATGTACGGCGGGGTCGCCAGTTGCCCATCAACTAACGACCATCTGAAAATTACAACGGAATTCTTTAGTTCTCTGCCTCGCGCCGTCTTACAGGCAAGGAGCAGCACACGTTCCGACGGGTCGAATTCGAGGCCTTCGACTTCGCACCTGTCACCGATTCCGGTGTCTCGTGTCCGGTAGTCGACATATTCCTCGTCCACTCCTTCGCGCATTTCGTACAAGGTACCGCCACTCGTGACCATATAGATCGCGCCCTCCGCAACCGCAATTCCCTCGAAATCAGCGCTAACGACTTCGCGACCCAAGAAGAATCTCTTAGAGATCTTCCCCTCGTCTACATTCAGTTCGTAAACGATTCCTCTCTCGTCATCGTGGGCGAGCAGGCGCCCACCCGAGGCGACGGCCAGGCCCGAAATCTCCTGAAGCTTCTTAGGCAGCTTCCGTCGCGCTTCGGGCTTTTTGTGAAGCTTGTAGACAGCCAGCGGAAAGTCGCGAGTAACTCGAATGCCTTCCTCCTGCAGAGGCACTTCGTCAGAGCATGCGACGAGGGCATTCAGCAAACAGAAAAACACCGCTCCCGTCCGACGGGCCCGTTTAGCTAATGATGAATACATGGCACGGCCGCATATCGACGCCGCGAAGACATCACTGACCACGATTTGCGCAGGACTCGTCCAACCATTCACATCAAGCATCTTTTCCACCGGCACTTAACTGAGTGTAATTACACGCCAGACACGCCTCAGGTTCGTGTATATCGGCTGCAAATCCTCGCTGTGAGGACGTTACACAGAAGTTCCGCACACCTGATTTGGGGTTTTGTTTCCACGATCCGTCAAACTCGCATACAGCTCGTGGCTCATCCTTAGAAACTGTTCGCAATCCCAACTCCTCGCACCCACTTGCCTCGCAAGCGTACCGAAAGAAGGCATTATGACCGACTCCGACAGCTCGGCTCTCGGAAAATCGCGTGTCATGCTCGTTCGGCCCGTGATTCGTATCGCGCTGAAGCGCGGAACCGCTCATGGTCAATTCGCGGAACTCGTTAAGCAGGCCGTCGTTAAGATCGCAGAACGACGGCGGATCCGGATGGCAGGGGCGAAACGAGTGGTCGAGATCATGCTCGAAGAGATCCACCGCTCCCTCTAGCGAGGACAGGTCCGAGTCGTCCGATTCAGCACGCTGTCGGCAGCCGAATAGCGTGCGGTAGCTCGCTCGCCCCAGCCTCGAGCCTTCCGATAGCCGCACGCGCCAGAGTTCACGTGGTGTGAAGCGCGCCTCTCGCATACAAATTGCTGCGCCCCTCGCGGATCTCGATAGGCTACTTGAAGTCGACTCATTCAAGTCATGGTGAATCAAGATGTAAGCGGCGATAGGTGTCATCGCCAAATTCGCCAATCACCGATGTCCCTATTTTATCGAATTCAACGAGCGCATCCCGAATCATTCCGGCGTCCACTACGAAGGGCATATTGAGTGTGTGCGGCCAATCCATAGTGCCCTCTATCAGGGTGTTCATGTCGCTTGCATCCGCGACGTCAAGCGAAAGCTGCGCCAAGTTCGCGGGGAGCCCGACTGACACGAAGAACCGAGCGACCTTTTGGACTTCCTCAAGACGAGATTCGAGAGCAAGCTGAACCAGCGTGCCTATCGCAACCATTTCACCGTGCAGGTAGTGCTCTCTAACGTGCGATAGAGCAGTGCAGGATTTCGCGATTCCGTGGGCGAGGGCGATACCGCCGCTCTCGAACCCAAGACCGCTGAGAAGCGTGTTGGCTTCGACAATCTTTTCGAGCGATTCATCAACCATCTGACCGCGGACTGCCGCACTCGCACGCACACCTTCTTCAAAGAGCGTATGCGCGCAGGCCTCCCCCATCGCATAGGATGCGATCGTCGGGCGTGTGCCGACTCCATTGACGCCATTCGGATTCGTTAGGCAGGCACGCGCCTCGTACCAAGTCGCCATCGCGTCGCCCATACCCGCGACGAGAAAGCGCTCGGGCGCCGCCGCAACGAGTGCCGTATCGACCACGACGAGTGCTGGGCTCTGCGGATAAAACTCGACGCCGGCGTAAATGCCTGATGGTTCATAGAGAACCGACAGCGCCGAACACGGCGCATCATTCGAGGCAAGTGTCGGGACGATCACAACCGGAATCCCCAATCGGAAAGCGATCGACTTGCCCGCATCGACGCACTTCCCCCCACCCACCGCGATCAGGCAGTCGACACGATCTGCAAGGGCATCACGATGGGCCTCAATTTCGTCGAGACTGCACTCGCCGTTAAAGTCGCAGCAAGTCCCTTCGATATTTTCAGACGCAAGACTCTGACGGACACGAGGGCCTTCAGATGACTGGCCTCTCGCACTCATCAAGATTCCAACATGCCGGACGTTTAGTAGGCGGAGATAGCGACCCACATTGTCCAGCACGCCCTCTCCCTGTACGTACCGCTGGGGCGCTATGAAGACGCGCGCGCGTGCAGCTGCGGGGTCGTCCTCTGGAGCGAATACGGTGGCGGGGTCATACGGCGGCGGAAGCGTCATCTACTTTTCCCTCTTGATTTCAACCAAGTCGCGGGCTGCGATCCCACCACGGTACCTATCCAACCCCATATTCATCAGTTCTCGAAGACACCCTGCTAGCATCCCCGTGAACGTGACATCGATCTGTCGATTTATCCACGAGGGGAACATCATGCGGCCTTCGCTCGCACTCAAAACAACGGGGCTCTTTTTCGCCCTCTTCTTTCTATCGAGTCTCGCAGGCTGCGGAGTCCAGTCGATTCCGAAGGCGCTAAACCAAGTCGAAGCAAGCGTGGCGGAAGTCACCAATCAATACAAACGCCGCGCGGATCTGATTCCCAATCTTGTAAATACGGTCAAGGGCTATGCGAGCCACGAAAAGGAAACGCTAGAGGCGGTTGTCAACGCCCGGGCCAGCGCGACTAGCGTTAAGATCGACCCCTCGAACTCCTCCCCGGAACAGATTCAAAAGTTCCAGCAAGCTCAAGGAGGGCTCAGCCAGGCGCTTGGTCGCCTGATGGTTGTCTCCGAGCGCTATCCGGATCTCAAGGCCGACCGGAACTTCAGGGAGCTCCAGGCCCAGCTTGAAGGAACCGAAAATCGCATCACGATCGCACGCCAGCGCCACATCGAATCAATCAAGCAATTCAATAATCTCGTCACCGTTCCCCCCTCGAGCTTGACCAACAGCCTCTTCTATCACCATGACAAGATGGCCCAATGGGCACTCGACGAAGCGGAGCAAAAAGCGGTCGAACAGACGCCCGAGGTCCAGTTCTAAATGAACGGAGTGCGTGGTCTGGTTCGAGCCCTGGCGCTGATCCTACTTCTGGCAACGAGCGCAACCGCGGCCGACTTCGAAGTCCCGCCACTTCGCTCGGCTGTCACAGATCGCGCTGGGATTTTATCCGCGGCAACCACTGACCGGCTCGAGTCCGCCTTGCAGCACCTGCGGAAAGCCAGCGGGACGCAGCTCGCCGTGCTGACTGTCCCCGATCTTGCGGGACTAACGATCGAACAAGCCTCGATCCAGGTCGCGGAGACATGGAAGCTCGGCGGCAAAGAGGCCGACAACGGCGTGCTGCTCTTAGTTGCGGCAAGCGAACGCAAGATTCGAATCGAAGTTGGACAAGGCCTCGAGGGCTCGCTCACCGACGCCTATTCCAAACGCATCATCGACGAAGGCATCACGCCGCTCTTTCGCGAGGGAGACATCGATGGCGGAGTCGTGATGGGTGTCTTTCAAATCGCCCGAATCACTAATCCTGATATCGATCTCACGGCCTACCTCGAAGGACAATTACGAAACCCACGAACGCGCAAGCAACAAGAGCGGAGTATCGGTCAGCTCATTTTGTATGGGATCATGATGCTGCTCGTATTCTCTATGCGAACGGGAGTCCTGCCACTCTTGTTGAT
>DGPZ01000092.1:87114-98635 GCA_002390675.1 Deltaproteobacteria bacterium UBA4427 | reverse complement strand
TTCGGTGGTTTTTCGGGTGGTGGCGGCGGATTCAGCGGCGGCGGAGCTTCAGGAGGATGGTGATGCAAGAACTTCCCAGCTGGGCACATAATCTCCTTGGCGCTGACGGCGCCGAGCGAATCGAAACTGCGATCGCCGATGCCGAGTCGCGCACTTCTGGAGAGATCGTCCCGGTCCTCGTGAGAAGGTCCTCGACGATCGGGCACGTCCCGCTGCTTGCTTTTTCGCTGCTCCTATTAGGCGTCTTACTCAGTGATCTCCCGCTCTATCTCGAAAGATTGGGCGGGCCCCATTGGATGTGGCTCTGCGCGAGCTGGACTCTCGCCTTCGGATTAGCGGTCGTGCTATCAAGACTCGACATCACCCAGCGCCTACTCACTCCCCAGATCGACCAAATCCAACAGGTTGAGATGCGAGCAGAGGTCGAGTTCTTCGAGCACGGAGTCGGTCAGACCGAGGGGAACACAGGAATCCTCTTATATGTGTCTCTAATGGAGCACCGCGCCGTCGTATTAGCCGACCACGCCATCGCCGAGAAAGTCGACGCGGAAGTCTGGCAGGAGTTAGTCGATCTAATGATACAGGGTGTTAAACGGGGCGATTTCGCCGACGGGATGACACAGGCAATTCAGCGATGCGGCGAGCTCCTAGCCCCGGATTTTCCGATTGCCGAGGATGACGTCAACGAACTCCGCGATCACCTTGTGGTTAAGGAGTAGCCTGCGCGAGCGAGCAGTTCCCAAAACTGGGTCCCTAATCGGACCAGAGAAACGGCGGTTCTCTGGTCCCTATTCAGCTCAGCAAACCGGTTCGTCACTATGGCGAATCAAAACTTCGGCAGCACCGATGCATAGTACGGATTCGGACGCGCTGACTCGGGCTGCCGCCCAACCGCTCCGCGAGGGCGAGACACCCATAATTCGAAAGCGATACCTATGCGGAAAATGACAATCAGTGCTGCACTCGTGCTTGTGGCGACCGGGCTCCTAGCCTGTGATGCGCAGCTATTCTCGCCGCCTCCGGTACCGGCATGCAGAGAGGTGGGCGTTCAATGCGAGCTTGCTAAAGGCCCTCTCGGCGTCTGCGAACGAGCAGCTTGCGGCGACAATCAACCAGCGCCTTGCTTCCAATGTACGCCGCAACACTAATTCGCGGCTCGGAGCACGCATTCAGCCCGGAACCCACCGCGTTAGTTCTGGCTCAGAAACCCGTACTGCTCGACCTTAACGGCACGCTAGAAAATCGAAACGCCGGCGTTTTCATGCGCTACATGCACACTGAGTTGAAATGAGTCTACGAAGAAGTCTCTCAGCTCAAACATGCGGATGCTATTCGGTCAAGACGATCCTAATAGGGGCCGGCAGCCGGCTTATTAGAAGCCAAGCTCTCGACAGCTCTTTCCTTCGGCAACCGCTTGTTCGAGAAGAGGCGCTGGCGCGAAGGCTTCCCCGAAATCCTTCTCGAATTGTTTGAGCTTCTCGAGGACGTTCGCGAGCCCGACCTGCTCCGCATAGAACATCGGGCCGCCGCGGTAGACCGGCCAGCCGTAACCGTTGACCCAGATCACGTCGATGTCTGAGGCACGAATCGCCTTGCCCTCGGCCAGGATCTTGAAGCCTTCATTGATCATGGGGAACACACATCGTTCGAGAATTTCTTCGTCCGAGACTTTGCGAGGCGCCTTTCCACTACGGGCCGCGAAATCGAGAATGACCTTCTCGACTTCCGGAGACGGCGAAGAGCTTCGGTCCGCCGCATAGTCGTAGAAGCCACGACCGTTCTTCTGGCCACGTCGGTCCATTTCGCATAACACGTCGCGCAGGGTTTCTCCCTTAGACGTTTCCTTACTCCAACCGATATCTAGTCCAGCGAGATCGCTCATGGCGAAAGGCCCCATCGGAAAGCCAAAGTCAAAGAGCACACGATCGACATCCCAGGGCATAGCGCCCTCAAGCAGCAGCTCATTGGCCTGCATCTGTCGCGGCGCGAGAATACGATTCCCGACGAAGCCACGGCAGACGCCTACGAGAGCCGCCATCTTGCCGATGCGCTTCGCAAGCGCCATCGACGTAGCAATGACTTCATTGGACGTGTGATCCGCGCGCACGACTTCGACGAGGCGCATCACGTTGGCAGGGCTGAAGAAGTGAAGGCCAATCACCGATTCAGGGCGCTTGGTCGCACTCGCGATTTCATCAATATTGAGAGCAGATGTATTCGTCGCGAGGATCGCGCCCGGCTTCAACACCCGATCAAAGTCCGCAAAGATCTCCTTCTTCACAGCCATATTTTCAAAAACGGCTTCGATCACCAAGTCGCACGAAGCGAGGTCTTCGATCGAAGTCGATCCACTAAGAAGCCCCATCCGAGTTTCAACATCGTCGGCCGTCAGCCGGCCACGCTTGGCGCTGCGTTCGTAGTTCGCTCGCACAACGGCCAGTCCCTTATCGAGTGCTGCTTGGTCACGTTCGATGAGGATCACAGGAAGGCCGATATTCGCGAAGTTCATCGCGATCCCGCCACCCATTGTGCCGGCACCTACGATGCCGATGCTCTCGATCGGAAGCTTCGGCGTGTCGCGTGGCACATCCGGAATCTTCCAGACCTCGCGCTCAGCGAAGAACGAATAACGCTGCGCAGCGGATTGTTCGCCGGTCATCAATTCCATAAAGAGTCGGCCTTCGGTCTTAAGTCCTTCAGCAAAGGGCTCATTCACCGCAGCTTCGATACAACGAACATTATATTCAGGGGCGAGGAACCCACGCGCCTTGCGCGCAATCCCTGCGCGGAACTTCTCGAAAATTTCAGGCTTCCCACGTGCCGCCTCGACCTTTTCATTTGACTCGTCAACCTTGCGAAGAGGGCGGCCTTCCTCGACAACTTTGTGCGCGAATGCGATTGCACCTTCGAGCAGTGCGCCCTCTTCCGCCAGTTCGTCGATCAGTCCAAGTTCGAGAGACTCGGTAGCGGGAACATGTCGACCGCTCGTCATCATTTCGAGCGCGGTTTCGACACCCACGATCCGCGGAAGGCGCTGCGTACCACCGGCACCGGGCAGGAGTCCAAGGTTGACTTCGGGAAGCCCGCAGCGGGCGGACGGGACTGCGACGCGAAAGTGAGCGCAGAGCGCCACCTCAAGTCCACCACCTAACGCCGTTCCGTGGATCGCAGCAATAACAGGTTTGCTCGCGTTCTGCATAGCGGACTGAACATCTGTCAGTGATGCGCCAGCGGGACCCTTGCCACCAAACTCAGTGATATCCGCGCCCGCTATAAAGGTTCGGCCTTCGCAGATAAGCACGATCGACCGCGCATCGGCGTTTGCCTCCGCCGCAGTGACACCCTCGAGCAGTCCCGTTCGGACATTCGCGGACAGAGCATTTACGGGCGGCGAGTTGAGCGTGACGATGGCGACGTCGCCTTCGATTCGGAGGTCAGTCACTTCATTAATGGCGGTCATGGGACTCCAGAGGTGAGTTTTGGCGGCACGCTTGAGAGTGGCGGCGCCGAACAGGGTGGAACGCTAATCCGAGATGGGCTGGATAGCACGAGGCCAGACGAGACTGGCGGTCTGACAGTCGCTCGGCAAATTTTGATGGCTATCGTAACGTCCCAGGCCGGCACATTCCAAACCTCGGCCTCTCGAATCGGCCGAGCATCCCACTACAACGACATTTAGGAGTCCCCATGAAACTCGGTATGACCCTCCCCGTCACTGAGCCCGAATGGAGTCGAAATATTCTGATTGAGTGGGTCAAGCGGATCGAGGCGGGGCCCTTCAGCAGCCTCGCCCTAGGAGAGCGGATCTGTTTCCCAAACCCAGAGCTGATGACGACCCTCGGCGCTTGTGCGGTTTTGACGGAACGAGTTCAACTCGTGACGACCGTGCTCATTCTACCGATGCACGATCCGGTGCTCACCGCGAAACAGTTGGCCACGGTCGACGTGCTGAGCGAAGGTCGATTAACAGTGGGCGTCGGGACCGGCGGACGAGACGAAGACTACCGAGCGACAGGAGTCGATCTTAGTCAGAAGCGCATCGCTGTACTTGAATCGCACGTCGAAAAAATGCGACGCGTCTGGCGTGGTGAAATTATTGTCCCCAACACCCTCCGACCGGTCGAGCCCTTCCCCCTTCAAGAAGGCGGGCCTTGTATCCTTTCCGGGGCCATGGGACCGAAGGCCACAGCGAACGCTGCAAAATGGGCGGACGGCATCAGCGGCATGACCATGTCTGCGAGCCCACGCGAAGTATCCGCGTCCTTCGATTTGGCGCGCCAAGCCTGGAAAGAGGCGGGGCGCGAAGAGCCTCCCGAGCTGAACACGGCACTCTGGTTCGCGATCGGAGACCAGGCGGACGAACAAGTGTCGACCCACCTCACGCGTTACTTCAACTGGATCGACCCGGCGGCGCGGGAGGGAATGATCGCACATGCGGGGTTTCGCGGATCCGCCGAGGCGTTTCGTGATCTCGTTTCGTCGATCGCCGACACAGGCGCGAACGAGCTCCTGCTGATTCCTACATCGATCGACCCGAACGAAGTCGATCGCGTTGCCGATGCGCTTGGCAACCTGCCCTAGGACAGCTCTGCCGGTCACTGCCTAGACCCGACCTGACGCGAAGTTGTTGCGACGACAGATCTCGAATCAGTCGTCATGAAGCCTCAATCCGCCATGCAAAGACAATCACATGGCGGATTGAGAAAGCTTCTAGCCGCGCCGCGCCCAGATATCGATCACGCTGATATCCATCCGTAGCAGCCTGCACGAGCCCTAAAGCTCAACCCCGTAGAGTCGCGCGGGTGTATCCTGAAGCACCTTTTTTACGATCTCTTCCGAAACGCCGGCAAGCGTATCTTCCGCGTAGTCCGCCGGACGCACCGCGCAGCTATTCGGGCTGGGGTACTGGCTCGTCGGATGCGGATAGTCGGTCTCCCACATGAGGTTGTCGGGGAAGGCTTCGAGCGCAGCATTCACGCCAGCCTTCTCGAACCAGAACGAGCCGTAGATCTGGCGCTTGAAGTACTCGGAGGGAAGCAAGTCGTACTCCGGGTGCTCCTTCCTAACGCCGCCGTTCTTCCACTGCCAGTCGAACATCTCGAGGACGCACACCAACCACCCCACGCCACTCTCAACCGATACAAAGTCGAGCTTCGGGAATCGTGCGCAGACGCCGCCGAACAGAAGGCTCGCAAGGCAGTTCTGATTATCGAGCAATGCCAACGAGCCGCCGCGGGAGAAGTTGGCCTTCGTCCCCATGTTCGACGCATCGTTCGTGATATCGCTAATGTCGCCAGCGCCGATATGGAAGCTCACCGAGAGGCCCGCATCCTGCGTCGCTGCCCAAACCGGATCCCAGTAGGTATGTGCAAGCGGCGGGGCTCCGAACGACTCCGGGCGGCTACCGAATAACACTGCACGATGTCCCTTGGCAGCGGATCGCTGAATCTCCTTAACCGATTCTTCGACATCCCAGAACGGCAGTGCCATCACCGGAAGCAGTCGGTTCGAATCGGCGCTTGACCAGTCGACAAGAAAGTCGTTGTAGGCCTGCACACATTCGAGCATAAGCGCCGGTTCTTCGAGACGAAGGAAGCCGCCCGAACCGAAGCCACCGAGGTTCGGATAGAGAACCATCCCATGAATGTCCTCTTCGTCCATCAGCGCGAGGCGCGCATCAGCATCAAAGGAAGCTTTCGGAATATCGTCGTATCCCATAGGGACGTTAGGGTACGTGTCATCATGTCCGGCCATCGTATAGAAGCCAGGACCGCCCGCAGGCGTATCGCCAATGAACCACATGTCGCGGCCTTCGATACGGCGAATGTGGGGAACATTGTTGCCCCATTTACTAGCGACCCGATCCGTCCAGACTCCGGCCGGCTCGGTAATATGGGTGTCGACATCGATCACCTTGTAGCGGTTAAACATTTTCTCGGTCATAGATAGTTCTCCTCTGAACCCCCAAACTCTAGTCGATTCGCGGGCAGGCTTCCGCCTCGAATTCGGCGAATTTTGGGTAGGATTTCGGCGTTCCACTGATGCCCGATCCGTCTCGGCTTCGCCCTGCGCCACCAAAAGTGCCGCCGACCAGCCACGATTTTCCGTCATTGACTGCAAGCATCCGAATCGTGCAGCTCAACATACTCGTCCCGCGGGACGCAGCGACCGACTTGGTCTCGTAGACACCCGAGCGGGTCGCAGCGAACATCTTCGACAAGGCCAGAGTCAATCTTCCGGCATCCACATCCCGAGCCCGACGATTGACTCGCCGCCGACCAACGACGACTATCAGCGAGCCATGCCAGCCGCTTTGCCACGAAGTAATTCGGGACGCCGCCGCTCGTTCCTCTGAGGCCGAAGATTGGTCGATCTGGCCCGAGGGCCTGACCGAAGACGTCGAATTTAAAGATGTGACCTAGGGCGATTATCGCGGGCGAAAAGCCGTGACGGATTTTGTTGTGCGAGTCCACGCACCCTTTCCGCACCTTCGAAATGAACGCGACTGGAATTTGATCGTACCCCCAAACTGTGCCGGAGCGCCTAAAGTACCTCTGCTCCTCAGCTCCTCAGCTCCTCAGCAAAAGAAGGTTCCCAGATGACCGCATCCTCAGAAGCTCCGTCCAAGGCCGAAAACGACCTCGTCCTCCGCTCTTGTCCGATTTGCGAAGCCTCCTGTGGCCTCCGAATCTATGTCGACAAGGAAGCAAAATCGATCGAACGGATCGAGGGCGACCCTGATGATTTCAGAAGCCGCGGCTACCTGTGCCCGAAGGCCTATGCCATAAAAGGCGTGTACGAAGATCCGGATCGCCTCCACCGACCGATTCGCAAGCTCGACGACGGCACCTGGGAGGAGCTCGGCTGGGACGAAGCCCTCGACCTAGCAGCGGACAAGCTCCGTGCGATCCAAGAAGCCCATGGCACCCATGCCGTCGGCCTATTCGTCGGCGAGCCGACCGGACATGATGTTGGCGCCCTGCTCTACACGACGCATTTCATCATGACCTTCCAGACCCCGCGGATGTTCTCCTCGGCCACGATGGACCAATTCCCGAAGCAAGTCTCGCTCACCCGAATGATCGGCGATGGCGAGATGTACGTGATCCCAGATATTCATAGAACGGATCTCTTCATCTGCATGGGCGGAAATCCGCTGGCCTCCCAAGGCAGCTTGATGGGAACGCCTAACGCCAAGAAAGCCATCCGCGCTGTGAGCGAACGCGGCGGCCGCGTCGTCGTGATTGATCCGCGCAAATCCGAGACAGCAGACATAGCGAACGATCACTACTTTATTAAGCCAGGCAGCGACGCCTACTTCTTGGCAGCGATGTGCCAGGTCATCTTCGAAGAAGACCTCGTTGCCCTTGGGCGCTTCGCCGAGTTCACGGACGGCGTCTCCGAAGTAAAGGAATTCGTCGCGCCCTTCACGCCAGAAGTGGTCGCAGCGGCGACCGGGATGGACGCTGACGTCATCCGCGAACTCGCGCGTGCTTATGCGACGACACCGCGAGCGGCGCTCTATGGCCGAATAGGCACCTGCACCCAGGAATTCGGCACCCTCGCGAGCTGGCTGCTCGACGTCGTCGCGATCCTAACGGGTCATTTCGACGAAGTCGGCTGCATGATGTTTCCGCGACCGGCAACGGGCGATACCGAGCCAGGGCGTCAAAACCCAGAGATGCCCGTTGGACTCTGGAAAACAATCGCCCGGCAGCTCCCTCTCGTAGATGGGCAGCTGCCGGCCGGCACAATGGCCGAGGAGATAGAAGAAGCCCAGGCCGGCGACCAGCGAATGCGCGGGCTCGTCACGGTTGCTGCAAATCCCGTTCTTTCCGCCCCTAACGGGAATCGCCTGGCGGCTGCGACGAACGAACTCGACTTTATGGTTTCGGTCGACATCTATCTGAACGAAACCACCAGCAATGCCGACCTGATCTTGCCAACCCGCGTGCATGCGGAGCGCGGGAACTACGACCTTGTCTACACGCGAACGAGCTCCCACAACTTCGCTCGCTATTCGCCGCCGATCTTCGAACCCGAAGCCGGACTGCTCGACCATTGGCAGGTCCTGCTCGAACTCGCAGCGCGGATCAACGGAAAGACAATCGAAGAGGTCGATGCCGAAGCGCTCGACGCGCTGATTGACAAAGTCACGGCGCCGGGTGCTCTGTGCGAAGGCGTTTCTCGCGAGACGATCCTAGCGGCCATCGGGGACGAGATCGGTCCCTTCCGAATTTTGGATCTCCAACTCAGGAGTGGACCTTACGGTGATCATTTCGATCCGAGCAAAGAGGGCCTATCCCTCGCGAAGCTGATGGAAGTCGAGGGCCCGGTCGACCTCGGTCCACTCAAGCCGCGACTCCCCGAAGCGCTCAAGACTACAAACGGCCGCCTTCCCTTGGCGCATCCGTATATCACTGCGGATATTCCGCGACTACATGCCGCCCTCAAAGAACGCTCCCGCGCGGACCGCATGGTTCTGATCGGCCGACGGCAGGTGCGCAACATGAACTCCTGGCTGCATAACGTCCCAGTCCTCGCCAAGGGCAAGAGTCGATGCACCCTGCTCATGTCTCCTGTTGACGCGCTTCGCCTGGGCATCGAAAACGGCGGCAAAGCGCGCGTCCGCTCCCGCTCGGGCGAAGTCATCGCCGAAGCCCAGGTCAGCTCCGAAATGATGCCCGGCGTCGTAAGCCTGCCTCACGGCTTCGGTCATACTCGCCTCGGTTCCCAACTCGGCGTCGCCGCAACCAAGCAACCCGGAGTCAATGCAAATCAACTCACTGACGAGATGCCTCTCGACGTCCCGAGCGGCACGCATATCGCAAACGGGATACCGGTTGAAATCGAGGCCGCCTAGCAGAACAGGTTCGGCCGACAAAAGCCAGGAATTAAATCGGGGATTCGGTTCCAGCTTAAGCATAGCTTGCAACTGCGAGCGATTACCTCGGCCTTAGACGTTTGGAAGTTTCAAAAGACCTAAGGCCTGACTGACCTAAGAAAGAGGTTTCCGGGAGCGGAGGAACGCCAGGCACGTCAGGAGTTCCCCTATTCTTCGGCCGAGGGGATAGACATGGCACAACTCTCTTAGCAAGATCACGAACACGAGACGACCATCGACGTAACGCCGCGAGAAGCCGCCAGGTGCCCGATTCTCGAATCGGGCCTGTAGGGACCGAACAGACCTAGGACCGGAAGCGCATCTCTTCGACAGAGTTTGGAGAGAACCTACTAGCCACCCCACCATATCGACAATTGCGTCACTCTAAAAACAAACAGTTCGCTGACCTTTGAGATCGTGCGGCGCCAGCCTTTTCCTGCTCGTGCTCGTGCTCGAACCACTCACGCAACAACGCCTAGCGTCAATGTGTCAAGCGCCACTAAAAGGCACCTCATTGCAAGCTTGTCACCGACAGTGTTTACGTGCGAGGATCGAAGGCAGTAGCGCGATTCACACGCGCCAAAAACACATAAAATGGAGGGTGGAACAATGAGTGGATTCGACAATAAAGTAGCGATCGTGACGGGTGCCGCGCGCGGAACAGGTGCAGCCGTCGCAGCTAGGCTCTGTCAGGAAGGTGCTCGTGTCGTGCTCAGCGACCTTCTCGACGAGGCAGGACAAGAGACGGCGAATCGAATCGGCGAGTCGGCCTCCTTCGTGCAGCACGATGTTACAGATGGAGCCCAGTGGTCAGCGCTAGTCGAACGCACTCTCGACACACACGGGCGAATCGACATCCTCGTCAATAACGCAGGAGTCCTTCATCAAGGCCCGATCGAAAACACCTCTGAGGCCGACTTCCGGAAGCTACTCGAAGTCAACACACTCGGCCCGTTCCTAGGAATTAGGGCAGTCCTCGCTGCTATGCGCAAACAGGGCGTGGGCTCGATCGTCAACGTGGGATCTCTCGACTCTCTCGCTGCTATGAACGGCCTAACTGCCTACTGCGCCTCTAAATTTGGATTGCGCGGACTGGCCAAAGCCGCGGCCCTCGAAGTCGGTCGTGATGGCATTCGCGTGAACACCGTCTGCCCAGCCGGCGGCAACCCCGAGATGTACGGGCCTTGGATGGACAAGCTCAAGGGTTTCATGGAAGAGACGATCGCCTACGGCGAAAACCGCGGGATCCCAGGCTCCGTGCCTGTCGAAAGCATCGTCGATGCAGTCATGTTCCTCGCCGGCGATGCCAGCAGCCACTGTACTGGAATCGACCTTCCTGTCGACGGCGGCGCGAGCGCAGGTTGCTTCATTCCCGGATTCAACACGCTGTGATGCCGGCCAAAGCGCCTACCTATTTTAGTCTCGGGAACTTGCCGAACGACTCTCAGCGCACAATAATTCTGAGCGATCCATGTAGAAGGATCGGTTCCGTTCGCGGCAGACGTTGCGTCAATACCTATTAGTTGATCGGGCAACCTAGAGCCCGATCGATTGCTCATCAAAGGAGTTTCAATGACCGCCCAAGACACACGCGAAGCGCGCGGGCTCGACTGCCTTTCCACGATTGCTGGCTCAAAAGACGCAGGACAAGGAATTGCCGACTTCTTCGAAACGCGCGGAGCTCTCGGCAGCTTGACGCACCTTACCGCCGCCGGCGAAATTTGGGCACGCACGCAGATCTCACGCCGCGATCGAAGCGTGATCGTCATCTCTTCGCTGACGGCGATGGCCCGCGAGATCGAACTAAAACAACACATCGCTGGCGGACTCAACCATGGCCTCTTCATTGACGAGGTCGACGAAATCCTTGTGCAACTCGCCCCCTATATTGGAATGCCCTTCTGTCTCTCCGCCTCGGGCATAGTCGATATCGTCATTGCCGAACGCGAAGGTACGGAGAGCCGCGAGGTGCCACGCGCCGCAGCAATCGTCCTCGACGACGAGAAGCGCCGTGCCGCTGGACTCGATGTCCTGGCGACCTTGATAGGCGACCCCAATCTCGATCCTGCAACTACAGAGGCCATGATTCTGGAAAGCCAGGGAGATATGGGCGCACTTGTCATGGACTACGCTTTTGGCGACGTATGGTCGAGGCCGCAACTCTCGCGCCGAGACCGCAGCCTAGTCGTGATCTCCGCCCTGACCGCCCTCAACATGAAGCACGAACTGGAAATTCATATCGGCGGCGCGCTCAACCACGGACTCACTCCGGTCGAAATTCAAGAGGTGATGATCACCATGGTGGCCTACGGCGGCTTCCCGAAAGCGATCGATGGATTGATCCTGGCGCGGAAGGTCTTCGAAGAACGTGAGGTCTCTGCTTAACAAAGCCGATCGACTACGAAAAAGTAGTGGTGGGGGTGGGGCGGCGCCCAACGTGCTCAGCGACCCCTAACAACCCAGCCGGACCCATCACGAGCCTTGCCCTCGCAGGCGCGAATAAGGAGCCCCGTCGTGAACCGACTTCAGCTGATTCTTCCAACCGCTCTCATTTCGCTCTCGACGCTCATGATCATAGCCATGCTGGGTTGCGGTGTGGTCACCAGATCTGGTCCGTTAGGCAGTGCCGGAGCTGAT
>DGPZ01000092.1:6491-87048 GCA_002390675.1 Deltaproteobacteria bacterium UBA4427 | reverse complement strand
TCACCCCAAGGCCCGCTCGATCGCCATCGAAAACGAACGCATCGTAGCGACCGGCTCGATGGACGAAGTCAAGCGGGCGATCGACGGCCGCTCCTTCCGCATCGATCGACAATTCGACGACTCCGTTCTTGTTCCCGGCTTGATCAATCAACACGAGCACACCTGGCTCACAGCAATCGCCATGATCGTCGAGATCGTCTCCATCGAAGACTGGGACCTACCGGGTAAAATGAGGCCACGAGCGACTGATGAGGCAGACTATCGGCGAAAGGTCAAAGCACTCGTCGATAGCCATGCCGAAGCGTACCCCGGAACCGACGAAGTCTTCTACACCTGGGGCTACCACCAACTTTTTCACGGAGAACTTTCCCGCACTGACCTAGACGAGATGAGTCAGACCGTTCCAATTGTCGTCTTGCAGCGCTCTATGCACGAAGTCTTTTTCAACACCCGCGCACTCAACCTCTTCGGGATCGACCAAACGGTCATCGATCAACTCCCTGAACACGCGCGTGCCCAGACCGATCTCGCCCGAGGACATTTCTGGGAGCAGGGTTCTTTCGCTGTTGTCCCGGCCTTCTTCCCTAACATGCTCGCACCCGAGCGCTATCTCCCCGCCCTTGGGCGCGCCCGAGACTACTGGCACGCAGCCGGAAGCACCCTCGTCGCCGAGCCCGGCGGAATGGTTGCGCCGTCTTTGATGGCGGCGCAGAACCATGTATTTGGCGACCCTTCGACGCCCTTCCGGCTTCACTATATTGCCGACGGAAAGTCATTGGCGCTAGGGCGACCGGACGACGAAGTCATCCCGGCAACCGAAGCACAAGTCGAGACCGCCAAGGGATTCACACGGTTTCTTCCCAAGCAGGTTAAGCTCTTCGCGGATGGCGCGATGTTCAGCCAGCTCATGATGATGAGAGACGGCTATCTCGACGGACATAAGGGCGAGTGGCTTATGCAGCCCGAAGAGTTCGAACGGGCCTTCCAAATCTACTGGGACGCCGAATATCAGATCCACGTCCATCAGAACGGCGACGCGGGGCTCGATCTCGTCCTTGATGTGCTCGAAGCCAATATGGAGCGGAACCCCCGCTCAGACCACCGGACCGTGATCGTGCACTTCGGTTTCTCCCGCTCCGATCAAGTCGACAGAATTGCTAAGTTAAACGCATTAGTCAGCGCGAACCCTTTCTACACGACTGTCTTGGCGGACCGCTACAGCGAAGTCGGTATCGGCCCCGAGCGCGCGCAAGAGATGGTGCGTCTCGGCGAAGCGGTCCGCGCGGGCATCTCCATATCGCTTCACGCGGACATGCCGATGGCGCCCGGAAAACCGCTCCTCCTCATGTCCAGCGCAGTCAACCGAATAACAGTGGGCGGAAACCTCGCCGGCCCGAGTCAGCGCCTCACCGCCGAACAGGCCCTGCGTGCCGTCACGCTCGATGCCGCATACTCTCTCCAACTAGAGAAGGAAGTTGGTAGCCTCAAGCCCGGTAAACTCGCGAACCTAACAGTTCTCGCAGAGAACCCGTTGACTGTGGACCCTCTAACGATCGGGGATATTCGGGTCCTAGGAACAATTCATGAGGGACGCGTGCTACCGATCGAAGCCAACTAATTTCCTATCTACGTGGCCGAGAGTAGACGCGACGCATAATAGAACTCTGATGTTCCCCTACGGTCTCCTGCAGTGCGTTAGCTACTTGTTCGTGCAAGGTGAAGAAGACACGGCATATCAGAATCTGCTCCCTGCGAAAGCACGACGCCCTCGACCAAGCCTCACCGCTTCGCTGCTAACACCACTCGATCCGCGAACTAGTCGTTCGTCGGAAGTCCCTGCTCCGCCCATGCGACCGTCCCACCGTTCATACTCCGCACGTTTCGATAGCCGAGAGACTGCAAAACAAGCATGCCCTGAAGCGAAAGATTACCCCGGGTGCAGACGGTCACGATCGGATGATCGCGATCTTCCGGAAGCTCCTTATCGCGGTCAGCCAACTCCTCGACTGGAATATTATGCGCGCCCGTGACGTGCTTACCTGCATAGAGTTCTTCCATACGAACGTCGATTACGAAGGGCGGTGCATCGCCATCTAGGCTCAACCGAAGATCCTCCGTTTCGCAGGTGTTATGCGCATTTCGAGAATTCTCAATCAGCGTCGTGAATAGCTTGTCGTTTTTGCTCGGCTCGTCGCTCGCGCTCCCGGTCGGGAAGGCGGAACGCATTTCAGGGAAGTGCCGCTCAAAGGTAGAGGCATATTTAAACGCATTGTCGGGGAAAATGACCACGACAACCGCGTCCGGATCGTCTTCGACGAGCTTGATCGCACCCATCAAGGCCATGGCAGAACTCGGCCCGGCAATAATGCTCTCTTCGCGATTGAGTCGAAGGCACATATCGAAGGCTTCTTCGTCGCTGACTTCTATGAGCGCGTCGTATTCGTCAGGCAAGAAGAGCTTCGTGAGTCCGAGCTGCTTTATGGAACGCACACCCGGAATGTCGTGCCCTTCTGAGGGGTGCACACCAATGACCTTAACATCTGGACTCTTGCTCTTGAGGTATCGGCAATTACCCGTGATCGTTCCACAGGTACCGAGACCCGCGACGAAGTGCGTGATCTTGCCTTCCGTTTGGCGCCAGATTTCAGGACCCGTCGTCCGAATGTGCGCTTCGAGGTTCGCTTCGTTCTCGTATTGGTTGGGCATGTAGAACTCGGGCCGCGCGCCCAACTCCATTGCCCGTGCGATGGCCCCCTCCGGGGACCCCGGGGCCGGTCACAAATCGTCGTCTAGCTCTTCAACGTTCGTCCCAAACATGCGAAGCATGACGCGCTTCTCAGCCGGGATCTTGTTGGATAGAGGAGTGGTGAGGGTGTAGCCCTTGGCGTTGGCCAGCATTGCGAGCCCCATGCCGGTGTTACCGCTCGTCGGCTCGACTAACTGCTGCCCTTCGGACAGTAGCCCCTTTTCATCTGCGTCCCGAAGCAGGTTCTCCGCCACGCGATCCTTGACGGACCCAAACGGGTTGTACCACTCGAGCTTCGCGTAAATCTTGGCCCGCTTATGCGGCACAACATGATTCAGCCTAACAATCGGCGTGGGGTTCTCTTCAGTCGAGAGCATCTCAGTGATGCCCCCATAGACTCGTGTGGCGTGGTTAGGCATGTCATCTCCAGATCGGCGCCGCAGGAGTGTATCGCGGCGATCCCGCCATAGGGCCTTGCGGGCTCGATAATTTCGATTCTTTATGGCCGGTCGCGTAGACACTCTGCCCACTGGTACGCAAGAAACGATCAACGTCTCTGCCGGCTTAGACGGCCGAATTGCATATGCACGACGCTTCGCACGAAGGATTGCGCGAAGAATTCCACGAAAGATAGAGCGAGAACTCCGCGAGGCTTTGCCGGCGCGGCTCATCGCTCGAACAACGGCGGATCACTATCCCTTAAGCAGGGCCAGCGCTCCGCGCCAAACGTCCATCAGAGTTTCGTTTTTGTAGTCGCGGAACTCGCCGGCGTCCATGAACACGCCGTGCTCCAAGCAAGCCTCGAGCTGGATATGCTTCTGCTTCGGATCCGAGATTTTGTCCATCTGCTTTTGGCAGCGAGGGCATTTGACATCGCGCATCTCGTTGAATTCTTTGCCGGCCTCGGCATCACCTGTGTCAATAAAGTCGGTGCGCCAAGTGTCCTTGAGCTTTTCAGCTTCGCCCGAATCGAACCACAATCCCTCGCAGCCTGAGCATTGGTCGTAGGTGACCAGTCCCTCAAGCGTTCGCAGATTCTTTTCTTCCATGGCCGCTTCACATTTCGGACAAATCATCAACTGCTCCTGTTTTAAAGCTTTCGGGTTTCGTGGTCTCGAGGCAGCGACGATCATCCGGCGCTTGCGCCGAATTATATACAGGGTCGCCCCCGGTCCCAACATCTACTCGACCGACCCTCAGTCGACCTCGTTCTACCTCCGACAGCACTTTTCGGTTGCTCGTCGCTCGTCTGCTGCACCCCGCTCCTGTTCCGCTACCCGGCGGCAGCTTCAGGTCGTAACGCCGCCACCATTCACATGAATCGTCTGTCCCGTCACCCAGGACGCTTCATTGGATGCAAGCCAAATAACCGCCGGCCCCAGATCATCTCCCGTGCCAAGCCGGCCACAAGGAACGGTCTTCGCAAGCTTTGCCACGAGAGCCGGATCACTCACGTCCGTCATCTCCATCAGGCCAAGCGCCAGAGAGTTCGCGGTCACGCCAAGAGGCGCATTCTCAACTGCCATGTGCCGCATAAATGAAGTCGCGCCGGCCTTCCCGGCACCGTAGGGCGCCACGCCGATCGAAAGGCCAACAGAGCCCGCACCGGAAGAAATCGTAATCAAGCGGCCGAAGCCACGATCACACATCCCCTTCAAGACTGCGTGGGTCGTATTCATCACGCCACCTAAATTCACGTCGATGGGCGACCCCCAGGCCTCGGGATCCATGTCGCGAAACGGCGACGGCTGCATCATTCGCGCGCCTGCGTTGCCCGCATTATTTACGACGATATCGAGCTCGAGCGGTCGTAGGTTTTCAACAACCGAATCGCGATCCGTGACATCGAAAGCAAGTGCGCTTGCCTCTCCGCCTGCTTCCGTAATCGAAGCGACCGTCGCCCGCGCGCGGTCTTCAAAGAAGTCATTCACGACAACGCGTGCGCCCTGCTGCGAGAGGTGCCTCGCGATACCAGCACCAATCCCCTGACCTGCGCCGGTCACAAGCGCGTGCCTTCCCGTCAAATCAAACATTTCGTCTCCTCAAAGCATGCCGCCCGAAACCTGAGCGAAAAGTCACGATAGTGGCCCGATGAGAACAGCACCATACGAGTCCCCGAGCATCGAGCCTCCAAACCGATAGGCTCTCCCCGTGTCCAAAGAGTCGACCTCGAATCACCTCAGCGCCCTTTCCTCACCCGGCAAGACTTCCACGCAGCCAAAGAGCACCATCGGCTATCGCTGGTTCACTGCAAACGTAGGCAGTTGGTTTGGCGCCTTCGGGATGCAGGGCGTGCTATTTGCCTGGATCCTCGTTGGTGAGCTGGAAGCGGAGAGTCGTTGGGTTGGGACGGCGCAAACCGCCAGCATGCTCCCGAGCCTATTCCTATTGATGGTCGGCGGTGCAATTGCCGATCGATTCGACCCACGGCGACTGCTGATCGCGATTCATCTACTGGCCCCTCTACCTGTCCTGGCACTCGCGTACGCGGCCTCGCAAGAGGCACTTTCGATCCCAATCGTTATCGCGTTTGCCCTCTCGATAGGAACGCTCACGGCCTTCGCAAACCCCGCTCGCGAGGCACTTCTTGCCCGCGTCGCTGGCGACGACTTAATGAGCGCCATCTCGGGTATGACCGCAGTGCAGTTCTGCTGCCAAGCCCTTGGTTCGGTGGTCGCGGGACTTGCGCGCATTATCGGTAGCCCTGTTGCCCTCGTGATTCACGCTCTCATACTAGCCAGTGGCGCCATCTTTGCCTGGTTCACACCAAGCCAAGACCAGTCTGATGCGCTGGAATACAATCGATCAGGCCCGAAAAAATCCGGACCAGACCTAACACGATCTCTCGACTGGCGGGACACTCTCGCGGGAATGCTGGAAGGACTCGCGATCGTCGGCAGAACGCGAGAACTTCGCGGAAGTCTGATCGCCGTATTCGCGGTTGGCATATTCTTCATAGGCCCCTTTTCCGTTGTCCTTCCACTCATCATTCGCGACGAGTACGGCGGCGGTGTCGATCAACTCGCATTGGCCATGACGCTCTTCCCGCTAGGGACAATTTCAGGCTCGCTCGTTTTGCGAAAATTCGGGCTCCGCAACAAGGGACGATCGATGCTCATAGCGTTGGCCTGCGCCGCGGCGCTTCAAGCCTCGCTCGGCTCAGGGCTCCCGTTTTGGAGCTTCGGCCTAGCCACATTCGGCTGGGGCCTGGGCGGCGCAATCTTCATTAATAGCAGCCGCACGATCTTTCAGCAGCACGCGCCCTCCGCCTATCGCGGGCGCGTACTCGCAGCCTATCAGCTCGGCTTTACTGGGGGCGCGCCCATTGGTGCATTCGCCTCCGGCTTCATCATTTCAGAAGTCGGGCTGGGTGAGACATTCTTCGTGAGCGCCTCCATGATGCTTCTATTGGTGCTAGCTATGAGCCTATTCAGCGACCTACCAAAAATTGACTAACGAGCCGCCTTTTTCTTTCTCCTAATGGATCTCGTGCGGATACCGATACCGGATCTAAACCATCTCTTATAATTGCGTTAGGCCGCAATCGTGCGCGAGACTCCAGACCCGTACCTACTAAGCAAATTACAATCCCAACTCAGGTCGAGAGTTCATCTAGGTTTCGAAAATAGTCGAGCGTCTCGGGGTTCGCGAGAGCCTCTTTGTTTCGAGGCTCGGAACCGGAGATAATCTCACGTACCGCTATCTCAACCTTCTTGCCGGAGCGGGTGTACGGAATTTCTTGTGCCGAAAGGATCTTCTCCGGGACATGCCGCGGCGTAGCCCCCGAGCGAATCGCCAGGCGCAATTCGGCCGCGCGCTCATCGTCCAATACTTCCCCTGCGGCCAGCTGCACGAAGAGCACCACTCGGACATCGCCTTCCCAAGGCTGCCCAACTACAAGACTGTCTTCTATCCAGGGAAGCGTCTCGACCAATCCGTAAATCTCTGCCGTCCCAATGCGAATGCCTCCAGGATTGAGAGTCGCATCCGATCGGCCTAGCACCTCGATGCCACCGCATTTCCCCTGAGATTCAGTGATCTCCATATAGTCGCCGTGGTACCAAGTCGAGCGCCCCTCTCGGTAATAAGCTTTCTCGTAGCGAACGTCGCCTTCGTCATTCCAAAACCTGACAGGCATCGAGGGAAAAAACGATCGGCAGACCAGCTCTCCCTTCTCTCTCACGACTGGTTGATTATCATCCCCGTACGCCGCGACATCCATGCCAAGACCAAATGCTTGAATCTCCCCGCGAATCACGGGAAGCATGGGGTTGCCTAGCATGAAGCAGGAGACGATGTCCGTCCCTCCGCTGATCGATGCAAGAAGAACGTCCTGCTTGACATCTGCGTAGACCCAATCAAAATCCTCGGACAGGAGCGGAGCGCCGGTCGACAAGATGACGCGAAGGCAAGTTAGGTCGTGTGCAGATCCGGGGCTAACGACTCCGCGGCACGTACCCAAGTACTTTGGGCTCGTCCCGAAATGCGTGACGCCTTCCTCAGACACGACTTCCCAAAGCCGACCGGCACTCGGATGGCCAGGGGACCCGTCAAAGAGAGTCAGAGTGGCGCCTACAAAGAGCGACGAGACCATCCAATTCCACATCATCCAGCCGCAGGTCGTATAGAAGAGCATATTATCTTCACGCCGCAGATCGGAATGCAGCATCAGCTCTTTGCTGTGTTGCAGAAGCGTACCCCCAGCGCCGTGGACTATGCACTTAGGAATACCGGTCGTGCCGGAGCTGAACAGGATATAGAGAGGGTGATTGAAGGGGAGCGCGGCGAACTCAATATCCGTACCGCCATCGACGTGCCCGTCAATCGCGAGAGCATGCTGCCAACTCAGGCACGGTGTTTTCACAGAGAGTTCTGACCCGATTGAAGCGCAATAGGGAACCATAACGACGCGCGTTAGGTCCGGAAGCGCCCTCACGATCTCCTCGACTTTTTCAATGCACGAGAATGTCTTGCCGCCGTAGGTATAGCCGTTGGTCACGAAGAGCACGCGAGGCTCAATCTGAGCGAAGCGCTCAAGCACGCCACGGGGCCCGAAATCAGGCGAGCAAGACGACCATACGGCTCCGAGACTCGTCGCGGCGAGCATGGCTACGACCGCTTCGGAAATATTAGGCAGCACCCCGGCCACACGATCACCAGGCCCTACCCCAAGCCCCTCGAGGGTCAAACGTAAGCGATGAACCTGGTCATAGAGTTCGGCATAAGTCGTCGTGGTCCTGTCACGAGTCTCGCTCACCGAGACGAGCGCAGGCCGGTCATCTCGGTAGCGCAGCAAGTTCTGCGCAAAGTTCAGAGTGAGATTGGGAAAGAAGCGCGCGCCTAGCGTGGGCGGCGATTCTAATTCGACAGGCTCTGCACTACCGGATGTCGCTAGCCCCGACTCCCGAAGCCAAAGAGACCAGAACATCTCGCGGTGATCGATCGACCACTGATACAACGCAGGATATCCATCAAGCGGCGGCAATCCAGAACGCACCCCGTTCACAGTCGCCAAGAACGACGCCATCTGGCTCGCGGCGATCTGACCAGAAGACGGGTTCCAAAGAACATTGGGCTGATCCACGACAGATCCTCTTGGGTCTCTAATAAAAGCGTTCGGGTTCGGAGCCGATCTTCACTCTGTCGAAACGAAGTCGACGAGCTCTGCTCCGTCTCCGATTTGATCTCCAACTGCGTATTTGAAGCCGTCCACCCGGCCCGCCGATGGAGCCTTGACCGTGTGCTCCATCTTCATGGCCTCAATAATGAGGAGCGGAGTGCCTTGCTCGACTTCCGTCCCCGGCTCGACCAAAAACGAAAGAACCGTCCCGGGCATGGGCGCCTGCAGTCCGCCTAATGCGTCTACTTGCTGGCCCGACGTTCGAAGCGGATCCACTACTTCAAGCCGACAAGACTCATCTTCTAAAAAGAGATGAAGGAAATCTTCGTCGCGGACAACCCACGCAGAATTTTGGTGGCCATCGATGTTGGCATCGAGCCGTCCCTCGGAATTGAGTTCACCTTGAATCGCATAGGTGACTTTTTCGTCTTCTAATGAGACGCTGAATTCCGCTTCACCGTATTCGACAGAGATCTTCGACGCCTCTTCCCCGGTCTTCAAGGTAATTTCTCTTTGCGCGACGCCATTCAACCGCCAAGCACCCAACTTGCTCCACGGGGAATCCGGCTCATCTTTTGGCGAAGCGGCTGAGGACGCGTCAGAGAGTAAAATCGCAAGCGCGCCGCAGAGCCGAGCGCGAACCGAGGGCCCTTCGCTCGGAGCCAAGAGACGTTCTTCGTCGTCCTCGATCAGTCCGGTATCGAACTCACCCCTTGCAAAATGCTCGTGAGAGACGAGACGGGACAGAAATTCGACATTGCTCGAAACGCCAACAATCCGCGTCTCTCGCAAAACTCTGCGCATTCGGCGCAGAGCCGCTTCGCGCGTCTCATCCCAAACAATGAGCTTTGCAATCATGGGGTCATAGTGAGGACTAATCTCGTCCCCCTCCTCAACTCCCGTGTCTATTCGAACCTGGCTTGACCCTTCCGGATAGCGAAGACTACGGAGCCGTCCGATCGACGGAATGAAGCCTCGCTCGGGGTCCTCTGCGTAGATTCGTGCTTCAAGCGCATGGCCCCGAATCGACAACTCGGCCTGCGCTTTCGGAAGCGGCTCATTCGCCGCGACCCGCAGCTGCCACTCGACGAGGTCTTGCCCCGTGATCATCTCTGTCACTGGGTGCTCGACCTGGAGGCGCGTGTTCATCTCCATGAAGTAGAACTGCCCGTCCGAGGCAACGATGAACTCAACCGTACCCGCGCCGACGTAGCCAACCGCTCGGGCCGCTTCGACGGCTGTCTTTCCCATCGCCTCGCGCTGCGAAGCAGGCAATCCGGGCGCAGGCGCTTCCTCGAGCACCTTTTGGTGTCGACGCTGGACCGAGCAGTCTCGCTCGAAGAGATGGACGACATTCCCTTGCTGGTCGGCAAAGACTTGAATCTCAATATGGCGCGGATGTTCGAGATAGCGTTCGACTAGCACTCGGTCATCGCCGAACGAAGCCTTCGACTCTCGACGACAAGATTCGAGCGCGTCAGCGAAGTCCTCCGCCGCCCGCACGATGCGCATTCCTTTGCCGCCACCGCCAGCAGTCGCCTTGATCATGACCGGATACCCGATCTCCTCAGACGCCTCCGCGAGCCGCGTGAGGCTCTGGTCCTCTCCGTGATAGCCGGGGACGAGAGGCACTCCAGCCTTTTCCATCAGCGTCTTCGCGGCTGACTTGGATCCCATAACACGAATGGCCTCGGTCGGCGGGCCTATAAAGGCAACACCGGCCTGCGTGCAAGCTTCAGCGAATTCGGCGTTCTCTGACAGGAACCCATATCCGGGGTGGATCGCTTGCACTCCTGCGTGCTTTGCCACTTCTATAATGCGGTTAGCACGGAGGTAGCTATCCCGAGCAGCCGCCCCCCCAATCAAGTGCGCTTCGTCAGCCATTCGGACGTGCCGCGTATCGCGGTCCGCTTCGGAGTAAACGGCCACGGTTCGAATCCCGAGTCGCGCACACGTCGCGAACACGCGGCAGGCGATCTCCCCTCGATTAGCCACCAAGACTTTTTCAAATTGATCAAGACTCACTGAGGACTCACATTCGGAAGACACCGAAATCGGTGTCTTCAATGGGTGCGTTAAGGGAGACGGACAATCCGAGCGCGAGAACGTTGCGCGTCTCGGCGGGATCAATGATGCCGTCATCCCAGATACGAGCCGTCGCGTAATAGGGATGGCCTTGTTCTTCATATTGTTTACGGAGCGGATCCTTAAAGGATTCTTCATCAGCTTCGGACCATGCCCCACCCCGCGCTTCTATTCCGTCACGCTTTACGCGGGCAAGCACACTCGCCGCTTGTTCTCCGCCCATGACCGAAATCCTTGCATTAGGCCACATCCATAGGAACCGAGGTGAGTAGGCGCGGCCGCACATTCCGTAGTTCCCGGCACCAAAGGAACCACCGATCACCACCGTAAACTTCGGGACCTTCGCGCAGGCGACAGCCATCACCAGTTTCGCACCGTGGCGCGCGATGCCCTCGTTCTCGTATTTCTTGCCGACCATGAATCCAGTGATGTTTTGAAGAAACACCAGCGGAATCTTCCGCTTCGTGCACAGCTCAATGAAATGAGCGCCCTTAGAAGCCGACTCGGAGAAGAGAATTCCGTTATTCGCGAGAATACCAACGGGGTGACCGTTAATCCGCGCGAACCCGCAAAGCAAAGTTGCCCCGAAGCGTGCCTTAAATTCATCAAAGCGACTTCCGTCGACAACCCGCGCGATCACTTCACGGGCATCAAAGGGTTTCTTCGAGTCGGTCGGAACCGCGCCATAGACTTCACGAGCGCCGTAGCGAGGCATCTCGGCGGGAGCCAGTTCCGCCTGGCCTAGCTTTCGCCAATTCAGATTCCCGACGATCTCACGCACCCGTGCCAGCGCATCATGATCGTTCTCTGCGAAATGATCAGCGACGCCTGACAAGCGGGTATGGACGTCGGCCCCGCCCAACTCTTCGGCTGTGACATCCTCGCCCGTCGCCGCTTTCACGAGTGGAGGACCGCCCAAAAAGATTGTTCCCTCCCCTTTTACTATGATTGTCTCATCCGACATAGCAGGCACATACGCCCCACCTGCCGTACACGAGCCCATCACGCATGCAATTTGCGGGATTCCCGCAGCGGAGAGATTGGCTTGGTTGTAGAAGATCCGACCGAAGTGCTCGCGGTCCGGAAAGAGTTCATCCTGCAGAGGCAAAAAGCCGCCCCCCGAATCGACCAGATAGATGCAGGGCAACCGGTTCTGCTCAGCGATCTCTTGCGCTCGAAGATGTTTCTTAACCGTGAGGGGGTAGTAGGTGCCCCCTTTTACGGTCGCGTCGTTTGCGACAATGATGCATTCAATGCCGCTAACTCGACCGATCCCCGTGATGATCCCTGCACTCGGGGCCCCGTCGTCATAGATTCCCAAAGCAGCAAGGGGCGCGATTTCGAGAAATGGCGTTCCCGGATCGATCAACGTATTCACGCGATCACGCGGCAAGAGCTTCCCACGAGCCACATGCTTTGCCCGCGCCGCCTCCGAAGCACCAGCAGCCACTTGCGCGGTCTTCGCCCGAAGATCTGCGACGAGCGCTTTCATGGATTCCGAGTTCGCTCGGAACTCATCAGAACGAGTGTCGAGAGTCGAATCGATGATCTGCATACTGCCTACTCCGTCTCCGAAAAGAGTTCGCGCCCGATCAACATCCGTCGAATCTCGGACGTGCCTGCGCCGATTTCATAGAGCTTCGCATCACGCCAGAGACGCCCGACTGAATACTCGTTAATGTAGCCGTTTCCGCCTAACGCCTGAATCGATTGGCCAGCCATCCACGTCGCCTTCTCCGAAGCGTAAAGAATGGCGCCCGCGGCATCCTTGCGGGTCGTCTGCCCCCGGTCGCACGCCTTCGCGACCGCATAGACATACGCGCGGCAGGCATTAAAGCCGACATACATGTCGGCCAACTTGCCCTGCATCAATTGAAACTCGCCGATCGCCTGGCCGAATTGCTTGCGTTCGTGGACGTAGGGAATGACGGCATCAAGGCACGCGGCCATAATGCCCAAGGGCCCACCAGCAAGCACGAGGCGTTCATAGTCGAGTCCCGACATGAGGACTCGTACCCCTCCGCCGACTTTGCCTAAGACATTCTCGGCGGGAACTTCGCAGTCCTCGAAGAGCAGTTCGCTCGTGTTCGATCCGCACATGCCTAACTTGTCCAGCTTCTGCGGTGAGGAAAACCCTGGGAAGTCGCGCTCAATGATAAATGCGGTGATCCCTTTGGAACCGGCATCTACATCGGTCTTCGCGTAGACAATCAGCGTATGCGCATCTGGACCGTTTGTGATCCACATCTTCGTCCCGTTCAAGACAAAGCGATCGCCCTTCTTTTCCGCTCGAAGCTTGAGTGAAACAACATCCGACCCCGCACTCGTCTCAGACATGGCGAGCGCGCCGATATGCTCGCCGCGGACGAGGGGCGGCAGAAACTTCTCCTTCTGCGCCTGCGTTCCGTTCTTCGCCAGCTGATTCACGCAAAGATTCGAATGTGCGCCGTAGGACAACCCAATCGACGGCGAAGCACGTGAAATCTCCTCCACCGCGACGACGTGGGCGAGATAGCCGAGATCAACACCCCCAAACTGCTCTTCGACGGTCAGACCTAATACGCCGAGTTCTCCGAGGCGTGGCCAAAGTTCGTTTGGGAACTGACCATCGCGGTCGGCCGCCTCGCCCAGGGGAGCAATCTCATTCGCCGCAAACTCGCGAACGGTATGTCTAAGAAGCTCAACATCTTCACCTAGATCAAAATCGAGGGAAGGTATATCCATACGAGTTGCTCCCGGGGTTGAAAGTCGAGCCAGTCTATCCGAGACTTCCCAAAAAGTGAAGCCTCATTCACTATTTTGCCTAACGAAAGACTCGATGGCGTATCAAAGATCAGAAAAGATGGAGCAAAGGCTCGCCGCCAACCGGGAACGCATCCTCGGGGCCGCACGGAAACTGGTCTCCAAGGGCGGCCTGCGTGAAGCGCGCATGGGAACCGTCGCGTCCGAGGCAGGACTGTCTACGGGCGCGCTCTACCGCTACTTCCCATCTAAAGCGGATCTCTTCGTCGATGTCCTAAACGCTGCAGTAGACCATGAGATTCTCATTCTTGATAAAATCGTTGAAGGGCCCGGAAGTGCGCGCGACCACCTTCGAAATGCCGTCGCATCCTTTGTTCGACGCGCGCTACGCGGGCCGAACTTGGCCTACGCGTTCATCGCGGAACCGACCGAGGCGGACGTAGACGCGGCTAGAATGCTCTGCCGCAAGCAGTTCGGGGAAGTCTTCAAACGGATCATTCGAACCGGGATCGCAAACCACGAATTCCCTGAGCAAGACGTCGATGCCAGTGCGGCATGTATTGTCGGCGCCTTCACGGAAGCACTCGTCGGACCCATCGCGCCAAGCACACGTGGCACCAAAACCCAGGATCGCCTGATCGACGCGGTTTCAAGTTTCTGTGTAGCCGCAGTCGTCGGAGCAGGTACTGGCGCGTAGCAGTCCACGGGCTTCGGTCCCCTTCCGAAACAGATAGGAGCAAAATGACCGAATTATCCGCACGGCGGCCAAAGCCTGTGAGACGCTTGCGCTCTCTCCTTTTCGCTCCGGCGGTCCGACCCGACTTCATTAAGAGACTCCCTGAACGTGGAGCCGATGGCGTCGTCGTCGACTGCGAAGATGCGACTCCACCTAACTTGAAAGACGAGGCGCGTGCGAATATCCAATCGGTCGTTCCAGGGATTCTCGGTGCCGAGCAACAAGTCTTCGTGCGGGTCAACTCCGTCGCGTCCCCTTGGTTCGAGCGTGACATAGTAGGAGGGCTGGTCAACGGCTTGGCGGGGGTCGTTGTCCCCAAGGTCGAAACAACCGAGCAGCTCGACCACGCCTCGAATGCACTGGACAATGCAGGGCATTCAGAACTCGGCATTCTGGCCGGAATCGAAACAGCGCTAGGTGTGGCTGACTCGCGGGTTCTACTTGCTCACCCACGAGTCGTAGCGGGCTATTTCGGCGCAGAAGATTTCATCGCCGACATGGGTGGCTTCCGCACTCGGGCAGGCACCGAAGTTGCCCACGCACGATCAACGGTTGCTCTCGCAGCGCGACTTGCCGGGGTCACCATCGTCGATCAGATCGTCTCGGACTTTCGCGACGATGAGCGCTTCAACGAAGAAGCACGGGAAGCGCGGGCTATCGGCTACCACGGAAAACTCTGCATTCACCCGCGGCAAGCCGAACTCGCCAACCTAGCCTTTGTCCCGACCGCCTCTGAGATCGAATTCGCTAGACGATTGCTTGCAGCATACGAACAGGCATCGACTGCAGGCCTCGGCGCGATCGACTTCGAAGGACAAATGGTGGACGAACCTCTCGCCGCGCATGCGCGAAGAGTACTAGCCCTAGCGGACGCCTAGTAATAATCCGGACCGCTCGTTTCTCGAATCCCCAACTAAGGACACACCTCATGACAAGACAATACACAGGGAAATGGTTCGAAGAGCTCGAACCGGGGCTCGTGATTCAACATGCCATCCGCCGAACACTCACGGAATCCGACAACGTTTCGTTTACGACGATGACGATGAACCCTGCGTGGCTTCATCTCGACTTCGACTATGCGAAGAACGAGACGGAATTCGGGCAACCCCTTGTGAACTCGATGCTGACGATCGCCGTCGTCATAGGCATCAGCGTTCATGAAACGACGCTCGGCACAACGGTTGCGAACCTTGGCTTCCAAAAAACCGTCTTCCCCGCGCCCCTCTTTCATGGCGACACGATTCGAGTGGAAACCGAAGTGAAGAATCGTCGCGAGTCCAAGTCACGCCCAACACAAGGCGTCGTCACCTTTGAGCATCGTGCGTTCAACCAGAACGACGTCCTCGTATGCCGTGCGGTCCGCGATGCTCTCATGCATATGCGCCCGGCTGAAGGCTGAAACTCGAGCGGCGCTAGAGCGCTCTCCTCAGATCAACCCTTCGTACGAGCCACCATCGATCTGCAAATTCTGCCCCGAAATAAATCCCGCCTGGGCGCTGCAAAGAAACGCGCATGCGTCGGCGAACTCGCCAGGAAGTCCTAGTCGCCCCGCCGCGATGCTCGCCACCTGTTGTGCGCGCGCCTCCTCGTAGGAAATATCCGAGACCTTCATCACGAACTGCGCCATCTGCTCCTGACGGGGCGTATCAATCCGCTCGGGAAGCAGGTTGTTAATCGTAACGTTGTGCTTCACGGCATCCGCAGAGATTGATTTACAAAGTGCCGTGAGGCCTGTGCGCGCAGTGGTAGATAGCGCCATAGGCCCCTTCGGCGTCTTCACCATGGCACTCGTGATATTCACGATTCGTCCGAAGCCGCGCTCCTTCATGCCCGGTAGCAAGCCACGAATCATCATCGCAGGCGCAAGCAGATTGGCCTCTAACGCCGTGAGCCACTGGGCATGGTCCCAGTCTTCGAAGCGGCCAGGCGGCGGCCCTGCGTTGTTATTCAAGAGAATATCCGCGTCGGGACAAGCCGCGATCAGTCGTTCCCGTTCCGCTTGAACATTGAGATCCGCGACAACGGGCGTCACGCTCACGCCGCTCTCTTTTGCGATCTCAGAGGCCGTCGCTTCAAGCTTCTCTCGGTTTCGACCATTCACAACGAGCGACACGCCTTCACGGGCAAGCGACTCAGCGCAGGCCCGGCCCAAGCCCTGACTCGACGCGCAGACAACGGCCTTTCGACCGCGAATTCCTAACTCCATGAATAACTCCTCGATAGAATGACGCTAATAACGGACGTCGCAGCGAATAGCCCAGAACACCTAACGGAATAGGCCGCACCTACACCGCACGACCGCACTTGCACGCGGTCAGTGATTGGCTGCTGCCCTGGCTCGCTGATGAGCAAGTCAGCCCAAAGTTCTCGATCCTCAGGCCCGCCGAAAAGATAGGGGTCCATGAGCCGCTGCAAAATGGATGTGCTCGGGCGCTCTCCCCCTGGCCACCCACAACAAGACTGCCGACAGTCCTGGGCGACGGCAAATGGAAACGAAAACATTGAGCGACACTCAGGCCCCCTCAAGGAGTTTACGTACGTCCGAATTCTCGGCTTTTGCCCGCGCGATTCTCTCACGGCCGTACTCGACGATTGGATGCGAATGACCAAGGATCGCCTCAGCATAGGCAGGTCGCGCCTTGAGGCGGTCCCAATAAGCAGCAGTAAGCGGACGATCCGCGGGATCAAGAAAGACATTTTCACAGGAGGCTTGACGCATCCGCTCAAAAACCACCAACCAACTCACGTCAGCGAGCGTATATTGATTACCTAACAACCAAGGTCCGCCATCCTTCTCCAGCCTCGCTTCGAATCGATCGAGAAATCCGTGGAGGTAGCCCCTGGATTGTTCGATCACCTTCTTGATCGGTGGAATCCTGTGAAGGTTTTCTATGCCACCGATCTTGAGCATCGTAAAAAGAAAAGGGCGTAACTTGTCGAAGTGAAAGAGAAATCCCTCAAAGATTCGCACGATCGGGATTTTCTCGATCATCGTGCAGAAAAGCGGCAAAGTCTGTCCAGGAATCGAGTTGCCCGCCGACTTCCCCGGCTCTTCGAGGGGGTTAGTCAAAGAAGAGAGTTCGATCCACTCCTCCATCTCGGCACGCAGCCCCTGATCCTTCGGCACCAGAGAGGAAATGCCTTCCGGCGTAAAGCCCGCCGCATAACGAATCTGCTCGTGGGACTCGTAGATCGGATGCCCGTTATGCAACAGAACAGGGACCGTCCCCCCTGGATTTACTTTCAGAAAGTCCGGCCGAATATTCTCGTAGCAACTGGTCTCGATCAGATCGATGTGATGGCTCTTGTAAGGAATCTGAAGCTCCGCCATACAAACGCGCGTTTTCATAGAACAGAGGGAGAGAGCATTGTGATAAAGCTCGAATTCCTGCTCGTGGGGGAATTCTTGATCAGCCTGATACCCGGACGGAACCGGATGCGTTCGCCGCTTGCGGCTTTCGATTACCCAAAGGCCTACAGCAATCAATGCTGCTAGGCCTAGCACCCACAAGATCCAAGACATCCGATTCTCCCTCAAGGGCCCTAAATGAAGCGCCCTAGCCGTGGTATTTATTGTAGCCCTCTATGATTTCTGCCATGTCGGTCGGCTTGAAGAAGACTTCGGGTTGACCCTCACCACCCCAGAGTGACCAGCCCGGGGGATTCCAATCCATACTCTCCCATGCCTCGTCATCTTCGATGCAATCCATGTCGGCGAATTGCTCGAAGTAATTTCCAGCGGGATCACGCAAGTACCAAAACACGTTTCCGCCGATCGGATGTCGGCCAGGGCCGGAAATATGGGTCCCCTCATGCTCCTTGAGATAGGAGCTCGCAGAAGCCATGACCGTGTCAATATCATCCCGCTCAATCGCATAATGGTTCAGATAAGGAACAGGCCCCGGGGCGAAGAGAAGGTTGTGATGATCCTGCGAACAGCGCGTGAAATACGCCATGCCGCCGGCAATCTTGTCTGAAACCCGAAAGCCAAGCGCGTTCACGTAGAGGTCATGGGTCGCGACGATATCGTTAGTCCCAATCACTACATGACCGAGCCTACGCGGTGGCCGCAGGACCGTCTCAGTCATCATTCCGGGGCGGGCGCCCTTTCGCGGTCGATTGCCAGGCCGGTTGACCAAGCGTGGCTCGGGTTCCGGAACGTCTTCAACTTCCCTCGGTTCAATCGTTACAGTGAACCTGTTCACCGGATCGGGAACGATGAGCTTTCCGTCACGCACAGAGTGCTTGATCCCGATCCCATCCAGTCGGCCGCCGATCTCATTCATGTCCTGTTCGCTGTGACACGCAAGGCGCATCTCAAGCAGCTGGCGGTAGGGGGCTTCCTGCACGCGAATCTGGTCGGGCGCTTCTTTTGGCCCCCAGCAGTGATCGCCCCCGACGAATCCGATGTCCCGGTAGAAGTCGTCGAGAATCTGCGGGGCGGGCACGCCGAGATCGATACCGAGCAAGCGATGAAGAGCCATGAGTGGAATCCTCCGGATCTTTGAGGGCCGGCAGATCAAAATGCCCTGCCTTGCCTCAATCTAGTCATGTGTGTAAAATAATTTTAGACACTTGTCTAGTCATGATGATCTCTCGCAGAACAGATTACTGAGGCCAAGTCGAATCATGAGCGCAGTAGAAGCTCCCGGAACCCCATCTCCCTCCCGAGCCAAAGGGAGCGACGCCGTCAAATCTGCCCTGATCGCGGCTGCCGCCGAGATGCTTGGGGAGGTCGGCCCCAAAAGCCTCTCGGTTCGCGACTTGGCAGAACGAGCCGGCGTGAACCATGGCCAGGTCCATCACTATTTTGGCGGTAAGCGTGGTCTACTCGAGGCGGCCATGCGGCACCTCGCAAGACAACACTTTGACCACTCACTTGAGCTCTCGGGAGGCGGTGCTTTGCCGCCACCGCTCTCGCTCACGGAAAATCGCACCTACTTCCGAGCCCTCTGTCAGTCGGTCATGGACGGGGATGCAGATCTTGTAGCGACCGTTGATCTCGACGACGAAATTTCAGTCCCGCGACGCGTCCTACGGCATCTCCGTGAGGCAAATCCTGATGCGGATGACCTCGAGCTGCGCGCAGGTTTCGCCGCGCAAGCAGCTATGCAGCTCGGGTGGTTTGCCTTTGAAGACCACTTGCTAAGGATTGCCGAAGTCGAGCCAGGAGACGAAGACGCCTTTCGCGAGCGGGTCAAGAAAAGCATGTTGCGGACCATCAATCTCGCGACCGACTAACAGTTTCACATCTAGATTGATGCGAAGGATAGCCACTCCCGTACCAAGGAGACTCACATGTCCGGATCAGAATTCCTCGCTTCCCGCCCCCAAATATCTGTCCAAGAAATTACCGAGGCATTCGATGCGCTTGCTCCCGAATTCGAAGCAGAGGCTCGGAAGTGTGAAATCGAACGGCGGCCGACTGCGGCGCTCGCCGACCTCATGCGCCAGTCAAAGATTCCGCTTGCAAAACTCCCGCATGACGTGGGCGGCTGCGAGCTATGCCCCTCCGATCAGATCGATTTCTTTGCGCGCCTCGCATACGTGAATCCGACAGCCGCCTGGCTTGCCTTCAATCAAAATGGATCTCTTGGTATCATTGGGTCCAATGCAAGCGAAGAGGCCCTCGAGAAGATCTTCACGGAACATCCCGTACCGCTCATGGCCGCGGTTTCCTCGCCAACAGGCCGCAGTGAGCCCGTAGAAGGTGGATACCGCCTAACCGGCCGCTGGTCCTACGCGAGCGGGGTTACCTGCGCAGACTACATATTCCTCGCATCGATTTGCCCAGACCCACCGGGTCCTCTCGGCGTGATCATCCCCACGAGCGAAGTCACGCTCCACGACAATTGGCATGTCGCCGCGCTCCAGGGAACCGGCAGTGTTGACGTCACGGTGGAGAATGTCTTCGTCCCAGAAGAGATGACATTCAACCCCTTCGTTCAACAGCGCGGCGGTGTCATGTACGGGAAAATAGGTTACCGCGCCTACGTTGGCGGTGAAAACTTTGGTTTCACGCTAGGCGTCGCACAGCGTCTGGTCGACGAGATCGCGAAGCTCGCCAAGAATAAAAAACGAGTCCTTGATCCGGAGACCGTGGGTGAGCGCGGCGCATTCCAACAGGAACTCGGACGAACCGACGCGACGCTTCGCGCAGCCCGTGCCTATCTGATCGACGAGCTCGATCTAGCCGAGGCAATCGCAATCGAAACCGATGCTCCACTCGCCGGTCCTGACGTGGCACGAGTCGAAGCGGCGCTGGGCTGGGCTACGGAGACAGTCGTCAAGGCCTGCACCCAGCTCTTTCCCTATGCAGGCGCAGGTGCCCTCCATCTCGACAGCCCAGTCCAACGTGCCTTCCGCGACTTAATCGGATCGGGGCAACACATCGTGGCCACGAACGAGACCCTAGACAAATGGGGTCAGGCTCTCATGGAACTCGCCGACTAACATTTGAGCGGGTCGGCTGATAATCGCAGTTGGACCCGCTGCAGTGACCAGACTCTCTTCAGGGACGAATCTTCTCGGCTAGCTCAAAAATACCGCCAACTAATAAAGAACTAATCGGTAAGTCACAAAAACCAAACCCTGCAACCACCACGTCAGCTTCTCCGCTCAAGCTCACACGCTTCACTCGACGCGAGCCGATGGCACAACCATTCCCTGCACCAGCGTTGCGAATTAGAGATTTGGATTACGTAGGTCGAAGAGCTTCCATCTAAAATCGATACGAGCAGGCGTTGTATGGAAACCCGTAGAGGCAGACCAGCAACAGACCCTCTCCTAGAACTTTTCGAGAACTCGAGGCCTTCGTGAAAGAGCGAAATTTCTTCCACGGACAGCTTCTACTCTTGATCAACCCTTGTCTAACCGCTCCGCCCGCTCGATCAGCTCCATAGCTGACCGCTCCAGAACGACGCCGCCATCCACTGGCAGGATACGCGCCGTGACATAATCACTCGCCGGCGAACAGAGGTAGAGCGCGGCTAGCGCGATATCTCGTGGTTCCCCGAGTCGCCCAAGCGGCGTCCAATTCGAGAGCTTCTCGCCGATGCCGGGCATAGCCGCGAGCAGGTTTTGCTTCATGTTCTCAGTTGTCACGGCGCCAACTCGGATCGCATTCACGCGGATCTCCGGTGCGTACTCCATGGCCATCATTCGCGTCATTTGCTCGAGCGCCGCCTTCGCTCCTCCGTAGGGTATCGAGCCAATATTCGCCGCGCGCGAATAGCCCGAGGAGATATTCAGAACCACTCCTCTCCCTTTACGAAGGTGGGGCCGGGCTGACCGCGTTAGGTAGAAGGGAGCACGGAAATTCAGAGAGAGCCCGGCCTCAAAATGCTCATCTGTGGCGTACTTCGTCGGGACATGCCCTCCGCCCCCGGCGTTATTGACAAGAATATCGACCGCCCCAAATCGTTCAACGGCACGGCCAACAACTTCATCCGCGGATCCGGCTTCGGTCAGATCGCACGCGACAGCCAATCCTTCACCACCCTGGTCTTCAATCGCTGAAACCGTATCTTTAATTTGGGCAGCGCTTCGTGCAACGCAAACAACGCGCGCGCCCACCTCGGCGAATGCCCGAGCGGTCTCCTCGCCGATCCCGCGGCCGGAACCGGTCACGATCGCCACCTTGCCGTCGAGCCTAAATGCCTCAAGTATCGATGTAGCCATAATTGTCAGACCCGCCCCGGTTGAAACCTTATTCTATCGGCACAGCTCTCTCGGTCCACAAGTATGCAGGCTCTCATCACGCAGATGAACAAGCCGGATGCTCAGCCTCTCGACCACATCGAAGAAAACGTCACATAGAGCTTGCCGTCAGACATCAGCGCCCTCTTTTCGATCCCGCGCTTAGTCGGGAAATCCGCAATCCAGGCGAGGCCACAGCTCGAGACATCCTATGAAAAGACCTGCGTGAGACGGCTGAAGCAATGCTCGTCGTAGGTCCGCCCGCGGCTCAGCCACTCGGTCGACGTCACCCCCAAAGCGAAAATGCGAGCGGCGGTAACGCTCTCTGAAATGAGAGCAGCGTTCGGCCTCCCCGATGGGGCATGCCAAAGCCCACTTCGCTTAACGATCGATACTGAATGCGCCCCCTCCCCGAATCCCGAAATGAATCAGACCGCTCAATAGAGCGACGTTCTTAAAGAGAGGACCGATATGCGTAGGATCCCCAACGCGGGTCATGACCGTGACGGGAATCAGAAAGATCAGTCCAAACACCCCGCGGAGGTCAAGGGCTGAGGCGCGGCCCTAGCCTTCGGGGTTCGACATGGCTCATCTTCTGACGGGCGACTCGAGTTCGCGCTCTTCGAGCACCAGTGTAAAGGCCACAGATAAGCCTCCACCCCCTACGCGCTTGGCCCTCGCGGTATGCCCGCAGAACGAGCTAGGATTTCTGCTGGATCAGCCAAAAGGAGAATCCATGCCTAACTTTCATAATCTCGAAGCCCAGTCGATCACGGGTGAACTCACTCGCTTTTCCCAGTTCGAAGGGCAGCTCTGCCTAGTCGTGAACGTCGCAAGTAATTGAGGACTCACCGGTCAGTACGCAGGTCTGCGTACCCTTCACGAAGAATCTGATCAACTCACAGTACTTGCTTTTCCCTGCAACCAATTTGGTGCGCAGGAGCCCGGAACCGACGCGGAGATCCTTGAATTCGCGACCTCTAAATACGAGGCATCTTTCCCGATGTTCTCAAAAATCGACGTCAACGGGGACGGAGTGAGTCCCGTCTACGAGTTCCTGAAATCAGGCCACGCGGATGAAGACGGAAACGAAGACATAGCCTGGAACTTCACCAAGTTCCTAGTGGGTCGAGATGGACAAGTTCTTCGACGCTTCGCGCCGCAAGTTTCGCCCGAAGATATCGCCGAAGCGATCAAGAAAGACTTTAGCTAGCCGCAGTCGATCCAAGCCGAGATCATTCGTCGCGGCGGCTTCGTTTAACCGGAGGCCGTCGCGACTAGGCTGGATGTTCCTGCTAGGGATGCACCAAGCCGAACATCTGAAGTTAAGTTCGGCCCGAAGCGTTATTTGCTGCACCCTGCCTACTGATCGCAACTAAAGCGGGCGCCGGCACAATTTCATCCGACAGCTCTCAGATCTTCCCAAAGAGCGCGGCCTACCGGGTCGAAGCCGCAATCAATCTAGCTGACCCGAGAGTGCTTCTCAGCTTCATGCTGCTGAGCACGACGGGCTTATTCGAGCTACCACTGGTCCGCCTCAAAGTGTAGGCAGGTCGTCAGGTAGCTCCGTCGATTTGGCTCCTTGGACTCATGAAGTGCCGGTGTACCGCGCCTGTAATTTCAATGCATCCCCGGCCCTGTTAATCGCCGCCTCCCGGGTTGCATTTCCGGCATCCGGAAAGTCTGCGCGAAGGCTAGAAGTCTTCCCCAGGGCCCCAAGCGCCATAGCCACAGCATCTTCGGGGGTCATGATGCCCTCAATAACATCACCTTCCTTAATCGCCGGCATTCCGCGCCGTAGGCCGGGCGTATTGGTACCCATTGGTGAAAACGCCATTGCATCGACGCCGTGCGGTGCCAATTCGTACCAAAGCGCTTCGCCTAACGACAGGTCGAATGCTTTCGTCGCTGCATATGCGGCGACGTAGGGAGTCCCGGCGTAAGCAGAGTTCGAGGCGAGAAGCATAATCCCGCCCTTCCCCCTTTCGACCATGGGCGGAGCTAGCGCATAACACAACTCGAGCGTCGCCACTGCATTCACCTGAACCGCGCGCTTCATGGCGTCGATCGGCGTATCGACAAAAGGGCCCGTCGTACCGATCCCAGCGGAGCAGATCAGAAGACCGATCTCAAAGGGATCGGTCTCTCCGAGTAGACCATCGAGGAAATCGCTCTTCGACAGATCGCATTCGATGGCCCGCGTCTCGACCCCAAAGCGCTGGGCCAGATCGGCTGCATGTTTCGTCGCCTTATCCAGCTGAACGTCAACCAATAGAATGCCGAGACCCTTTGCCGCGATCTGCGAGGCGAACTCGGCTCCGAGTCCCTCCGCTGCGCCAGTCACAAGGGCCCACGGCCCATATCTGTTCAAGAATTCTTCAGACATGATTGCCTCCGCTTACGAGTTCTGAGTTCTGAGTTCTACTCATGTAATCATATGACGACAGCGAATACTGACCACCCGCCCTACGACAACGACGCAATTCTCTCCGCGAATTTTACTGAGCGAATTCGGCTCACCGCTTGAGTGGGTTTTCATGGGCGTCGCGTTCCAAAAGGCCCTCGCCTGGGCGATATTCTATGAGCTCTTGCGCTTCAAGCATCTCCAGGAACTCCCCATGCTCGACGCGCTTCCGCGAGCTGTCGATAACCTCGAAAACTACGAGCGGCACGAGGGTGAAGTCATCAGTGGCCAGATCCTTTCTCGAGAAGTCTTACCCCTTATTAGCGTCTGAGTAGAAGAAGGAGACCGGCCCTCGGCGCTCCGCTTCGGATGTGAAAGAACTTCCCAATGATGCAATCGACTGCCAGCAAGAAAATGAGAATCGGGACCTTTCTGTCCGGCACGGGCAGCAATATGGGTTCTTGGCGCCATCCAGAGTCCGTCCCCGATGGTGCAGTCAACCTCGGCCACTATCTTGAGATGACGCGCCAGGCCGAAGCCGCGAAGCTCGACTTCGTCTTCTTCGGCGATGGCCTCTACATCTCCGAAAAGTCCCACCCTAATTTCCTGACACGCTTCGAACCGCTCACTCTGCTCGCCGCGCTTGCCCCCGCAACAACTCACATAGGACTCGTCGCAACGCTTTCCACGACCTACTCCGAGCCCTTCACCGTCGCCCGTCAGTTCGGCACGATCGACCTACTCTCCCAGGGTCGTGCGGGTTGGAATATCGTAACGTCGCCGCTCGCCGGAACGGCTGCCAACTACGGCAAAGCAGGCATCGAACCAGATCACCCCAACCACGATGTGCGGTACCGCATGGCAAATGAGTTCGTCGATGTGACCGAAGGCCTTTGGAGTTCATGGGAAAACGACGCATTTCTTCGTGACAAAGAACGCGGGCAATTCATCGACCCGAACAAACTGCACGCGCTCAATCACGAGGGCGAATTTTTTTCAGTCGCCGGACCGCTCAACCTAATCCACTCTCGCCAAGGTCAACCCGTGCTCTTTCAAGCGGGCGCATCCGAGGCGGGACGTGATTTCGCAGCAAGCCGCGCGGATGCCATCTTTGCCGTTCAGCCTGAGATCGGAAGCGCAAAGCGATTCCGCACAAACTTGCATGAGCGTGCCATCAAGAGCGGCCGCAGGCAGAGCGACATTCTCATCCTGCAAGGAATCGGCCCGGTCGTAGGACGGACTCACCATGAAGCCGAAGAGAAATTCCGCGCGATAGGCGACCTCGTCAACATCGATGTCGCCCTCGCCTATCTTGGGCGCTTCTTCGATGACATTGATTGGTCTAGCTACGACCTCGACGCGCCTTTCCCAGACCTCGGCGACCGAGGGCGCGGCGGGTGGCAGAGCACGACCGACGGCATCAAAAAATACGCCAATAAAGCCGGCCTCACTCTGCGAGAAGTCGCGCTAGGCACGACCACCCCCCGACATCCCTTCATCGGGACAGCGACCGAAATCGCGGATAACATGCAATCGTGGATCGAAGAGGGGGCTGCTGACGGTTTCATGCTTGACTGCCCCGTATTGCCGACCGGCATGACAGAGTTCATTAATGAAGTCGTGCCGATTCTTGTGGAGCGCGGCCTGTTTAGGGACGAGTACGAAGCTGAGACGCTTCGCGAGAACCTGGGCCTCGGAGCATTCGATCCAGGCACCCGATAGGTCACCCGCGGCGCGCAAGCCAAACCTGAAGCGCCTTTCCTTACCCTCCTTGCTACCTACTGAAGTTCCTAGGCCACTCACTACCGTCACGGCTCTCCTCTCGCATTCCGCGCGAGTACAACGAACGTAAGTCCCACGTCTACTTGGAGCAGTATCATGAGCGCATTTCCCTTTCCGATTCCCCACGGCTGGTTCGGTCTTTCTTTTTCACATGACTTGGCCGCTTCGGAAGTAAAGAAAGTCCGCTTCTGCGGGCGCGACCTCGTGATCTTTCGCACCGAGTCCGGCACGGCGATAGCCCTCGAAAACTACTGTCCCCATTTGGGTGCGCCGCTCAACCAGGGAACCGTCGTCGGGGAATCTTTGCGCTGCCCCTTCCATCACTGGAAATGGGGAACGGAAGGGCAATGCACGGAGATCCCTTATGCAAAGAAGATCCCTGCCCGTGCAGTCGCCGAGACGATTCCGGTTCAGGAGATCAACGGCATGATCTTGGGCTGGCACCACCCTGAAGGGAAGGACCCGTATTTCGATCCACCGGCGATGTCTGGGCTCGAGACCGACCAAGATCAGTGGGGCGAGGTGCACTACTACGAGCATGACTTACCAACCTGCTCACAGGAAATCTCGGAGAACGACGTCGATACGGCTCATTTCCAATACCTGCACGGCATGCCTGCTATGCGGGAAGCCGAAGCCACAGTTGACGGGCCACTCAAAAAAACGGTTCAGACGTTCCTGACCAGCGAAAACTTCACACAGGGCGAAGTCGAATCTGCGACCGAGTATTTGACGATCCGAGAGTCCCAGGGTCCCGGCCTAGCTTCAGTATGGGCAAAGAATGTCGCTGGCTTCAAACCGGGAGTGACCGGCGAGTTCCTGCTCTACAACGTAACCACTCCAGTCGAAGAAGATCGAACAATTCTGAGGTGGTCTATTCTCCTAACGAAGAGCCTTGAACAGGACGACATGGGCAAGACACTTCTCTTCAGTTTCGCGAATGGCGTCAAAGACGACATCCCGATCTGGCGAGACAAGATCTACCGCGAGAATCCCGTGTTATGCGACGGTGATGGGCCGATCGCTCTCCACCGAAAATGGTTCTCTCAGTTTTACGTCTGATCCCGAGACTCCAGCATCCGTTCGTAGCGCGCGAGCGTCTCTCCTGCTCCGAATCCTTTTGTCTTGAGGGCCTGGACGAGGGCCACCAAGTTGTCGTCCCGAAGCCGTTCCATCTCCGCGTGAGTGAGATGGCCCGACTGATCGTCCGATTGGTCGGCGATCAGGTCGATGAGTTCAGGTGTGAGCTCCGGAACGTCCATCAGCTTCGTCCAAGGCCATTTAAGACATGGGCCAAACTGCGCAATAAAGTGACGCATGCCAGCCTCACCACCAGCCATTCGATAGGTATCGAAGATGCCCATCTGCGCATAACGCAGCCCAAAGCCGAATCGAACGGCATCATCGATCTCGCCAGTCGTCGCGATACCGTCGTTGACCAGCCATAAGGCCTCGCGCCAAACTGCTTCGAGCAAGCGATCCGCAATAAAGCCTTCGATCTCTTTGCGGACATGAAGCGGATGCATCCCGAATGAGTCAAAGAGCAAACCCGCACGTTCGATCGTCTGTGGATCGGTCTGCCTACCAGCCACCAACTCCACAAGCGGAATCAAGTAGACCGGGTTGAACGGGTGCGTGACTAGGAACCGCTCCGGATTCCGCATCTGATCCTGAAGAATCGACGGCATGATTCCCGATGTTGACGAGGCGACGATCGCATCAGATAAAGCAGAATCTTCAATTTCTTCATAAGCGGCACGCTTAATATCTAGGCGCTCCGGGACGGCCTCGATAATCACTCCCGCATCGCGGACCGCCTCCGCAACAGAAGAAGCGATCTCAACCTGCCCTTCTTCGTGTCGCGGCGCGTTCGTCAGCTCCTGGTAGGCGTGGCGACTATTGATAAGAACCGCTTCGAGCTTGGACGACACATCGTCGGCCGGATCGAAAGTGCGAACGTGCACCCCGTTTTCGATCAACCGAGCGACCCAGCCCGCTCCAATAACGCCGCAGCCAATCACGGCCGCCTTCCTCACCAAAGGCGTATGCATCGTATCTCCTAGTGCGTCGCTGGTGCACGTTTTGTCAATTTGAGTCGCTCACGAACTTGATCTGGCGTCATTAGGGAGGCCCCCATATTAGTCGCGATAGTGGCCGCTTTTTCGACGAGCTCCGCGTTTGTCGCAAGTTCGCCTGCACCGAGCCACAGATTATCTTCGAGACCCACTCGGATGTTCCCCCCGGCCAGAATCGCTGCTGCGACAAAGGGCATTTGATTGCGACCGATCGAAAAAGCCGAAAAGATCCAATTGGGAGGGGTGTTATTCACCATCGCCATGAACGTAGTCATGTCATCCGGCGCGCCCCAGCGAATCCCCATACACATCTGAAGCATGACGGGGTCTTCAATAATTCCTTCGCGGACGAGCTGCTTCGCAAACCAAAGATGCCCTGTATCGAAGACTTCGATCTCTGGGCGAACACCCATGTCCGTCATCATCTGGCCCATTCGCCGCAGCATCCCTGGCGTATTGGTCATCACGTAGTCGGCTTCAGCGAAATTCATCGTGCCGCAATCGAGGGTCCCTATCTCCGGCAAACATTCCGCGAGGTGTGCCACGCGTTCGGAAGCGCCCACCATGTCGGATTCCTCAGCATCGAAAGGCAGCGGCGTTTCAGGCGGACCGAATACTAGGTCGCCACCCATCCCAGCCGTCAGGTTAATCACCACGTCGGTTTCAGAATCCCGAATCCGCTCGACGACCTCCCGGTAGAGCTCAAGACGACGACTTGGGGCACCCGTCGTGGGCTCACGAACATGGCAATGGACGATTGCTGCGCCGGCTTTCGCCGCCTCGATTGCTGCATACGCAATGGCTTCGGGTGATCGCGGTACGTGCGGCGATCGATTCTGCGTCGTACCCGCTCCGGTGACCGCACATGTGATGAACGGCGAAAAATTTGGCACTCCCGCCATTCCAATCTCCTACTGGCGCGCGCACTCCCGCCTTGACTTCGCCTGGATACACGTCACTGCGCCGGCTTCGCTAGTCGTCATAGCACAGCTCGTTCATGCGGCATGGCAACAGACTAGGCCGAATGATCGGTACCTCGTTCGTTTAGCCGAGACATTGGCTGTCCTCGAATAATGAGACTATGAAGCTGCTGCCAGTCGTCCCATTCGGTTCCGAAGAGCCGATCCATGAATGTGCTTGCGAAGGAGTAGTGCTTCTTAAATCGCGCATGATGTAACGCGTGATAGACCCAAGGGTGATTGAACCATGTCAAGGCGCGCGCCGAGATCGGGCTGAGCTCAATATTCGCGTGACCCACGAGATTGACGAAGGTGTTTGCGAAGAAGTAGATCAAGCAGCCGGTCACGCTGACCTCGGCCACAAGGCTCATCAGTGCCGGCGGAATGAGTAGCCCCGCGATCCAGCCAAGTCCCTCCACAAGGCCCAGAGATTGCCCCGTCCAAGATGTGGTCACGTGGGACTCGTGATGGTGGGCATGAAACCGGTAGAGCCCTTCCGAATGGAGCGCGCGATGCAACCCGTAGTAGTAGATCTCAAAAGCTGTCCACAAGACAGCGAAGGTCAGAGCCGCCTGCGCCGCGCCGGTCGCGCCAAACGAGACGAGTCCTGCCGAAAGCCAAAGCGACGCGCACGTGGTTAGGAGAAGAACAAAAACCACATAGCTCTTTATCTCGTGCCTAAGCTGGCCGTCGCGAATTCCAACCGACCAAATCCGAACCCGATCGCCCAAGGTCCGTTCGAACGCGATCCCGATCCCCGTCGACAGGATCGATGCTCCGGCCACGATCGCGAAGACGCGAAGCCAAAGATCGGCCAGTGAATCCAATTCAAATGCGGACATGGGCTTCTCCGTTATCGCCGCCTAGTACGAGGCAGTCGACGCGCCAACTGCAGTTACAGTCTACAGAAAAAGGAAGTCACGCGACTCGACGAACCCCTTCAAGATTTCCTCGACCTCACCTCCAACGACCGTACCTTCAAGTCGATCAGCGAGAGTGCGACTTGCGAATTGATCCTGAAGAGGCCCTTGCGCATCGCTCGCCTCCTTTACTTTTTTAGTGCCTCCGACAAATCACGACCAAACCATTTATTTAGAAGACTCGGTAACGCTTCTGGACGTGGCGCTGTCGAGTACGAATCGTGTCACTGCGTTCCGCTGGGCTCACCCGCGGCTGATCCTTCGGAAACGCATCCTGGATCTCGTCGAAGCGAATCACCTTGCCGGTGATCGTCGGCCAGTTCTCCTTATCGGGGAGTTCCGAGTAGGCCCATCTATGCGACAGATATCCCATGGGCAGCCCTGTCGTATCGATCCAGTTCATGATGCCGGGATCGTTATGCGCAACAACCCAGCGCTGGACCCCGTCTTCCCCCATATACATCTGGTGGTCATTCAGGCTGCTCTGATGGTTCGCATAATCCGGGGACTCACCCCACATATTGCCAAGGTGCATGCTTGTGTAGACGGGCTTACCTGTGAAGGTTGCTTCAATCAGGAAGGCCTCGTCCTCGGCAAGGCTATAGATTCCGCCCGCGTAGATATTCGTGCTCATTCCCCCGCCGGTATCCGCAGAGGCACCGTTAGGCTGATTATATGCATTGATCGGCATAAAGTAGGGACGGCCGTCATGTTCGTGGGTTTGATTGCAGTTGAGCACGACGTCATAGAACTCGAGCCAGAAGCGCATCTGCCCACGAATAATACCGCCCATTCGACGCATATTCGCCGCGGCTTTTTCAGGAGTCAGCGCCGGCGGATGCATTCCTGCGGAGTCGAGGCATTCAATCGTTAGGTGAACCGGCTCCTCGTTTTCCCAGTCATAGAAGAGTTGACGGCCGCTAACATAATCTGCCAGCCGATCGCCACCTTCAGGATTTCGGCGGCTCGGTGGCTTACGCGTACAGATAAAATCTCCCTCGTAGCCATCGGGGCGTTCGGGGCCGAGAATTAATTCGAAAGATCCATCGGACTCCACGCGAAGCGAGGACGAATCCAGCGTTCCGAAGCCGGTGCGCGTCCCCGGCGTGAGTTCACGCATATCGCCGGTATCACCCGCCATGGGCCCACTCGCTACTTCGAAGATCATATATTGAGGCGCAGTCGGGCCAGATGCCTTACGCGGCTCTCCGCGCCAATGCCCAGAGTCTTCTGCGCGACCGGTCACGCGATAGGTCTTGCTGCCATCGATCGGTGAATAGAAATAGATCGCATCCGAGTTTTCGATCGTCGACTTATTGAACATCGAGAGCGCATTTCGAAAGGCGGGGAAATCCGGGTCTTCGTGGAAAGCGCGTTCGATCCCGTGATGCACAAAGCCCGCGAGGTAGCGGTAGCCTTCGGCGAGAACGCGCTCGGTCGCAGCCGGTGGAAAGAACTTCGGATCGTCGATGGTATCCCGCGCCGCCTGAAGATCGGCGATTAGGTCGTCGAAAGCGGAGTGCAGTTCCCTCTGTGCCGCTCCCACTTTTGGATCGTTCGTTTTTGTCATCGCGAATCCAACTCCTTCGTTGTTAGTTCTGAGCACGCAAGGCTTAGCAAGCACCAGCAACGCACCCCGCAATCTTGTTGCGCCCCGCGAAATATCTCTAGACCGTACAGCGGAACCCCACGAGGCTATCCAAAAAATTGCAGCTCCATCACGGGCTTGCGAAGCTTCCGCGGATTCCCGAGAGAAGTCCTTCCTCGATCCTCCCCACGGCGCGTGCCCCAAATTGGCCCTCAAACGACTCGAAGTCAACATGGTTGACTTGGTATTTCAAGAGGGCCACCTGCTCAAGGCTGCCCGATTGAAAGCGCGTATCCTTTGCCACCTTCGACACTTTGATCACAGACCGGCAATGCCTCTAAAAAGGAATCTGATGTCTTCAACCCCACCACTCTCTGGACACGCTCTTCAACTGGCTGGTCTCGCGATTACAGCATTTATCCTTGCCCTTACAACGGCATCCCATGCTGAACTTCCTGAGACACGCCCAAACGTCATCGTGTTTGTGGCGGATGATCTCGGTTGGGCTGATCCAGGCTTCCGCGGCGGCCCAATCGAAACGCCCTCCCTAGACGCTCTCGCCCGAGAAGGCCTCGAATTCGAACGCTTCTACACAACCCCGATTTGCTCTCCAACGCGGGCCGCGCTTCACACCGGCCGAGATCCAATGAGGCTCGGCATCGCGTACAACACCATCATGGCATGGCATAACAATGGAGTTCATCCTGACGAGCGGTTTATGCCTGAGGCATTCAGGGATGCCGGCTACCAAACCGCGATGATCGGCAAGTGGCATCTCGGTCATGCTCAACAGACCTACCATCCGAACGAGCGCGGTTACCAGCATTTTTATGGACATCTCCATACTGAGGTCGGATATTTCCCGCCTTTCGCGGCCCAAGGCGGCAAGGACTTCCAGGAGAATGGGAAATCGATCGAGGCGGAAGGCTACGAATCATTCATTCTTGCGAAGGAAGCGAAGCGATGGATAGAGGCTCGCGATCGCACCAAACCCTTCTTTCTGTACATGCCCTTTATTGCGCCCCATACCCCTCTTGACGCACCAGGCCACCTTCAGGCCAAATATGCCGAGCTAGAAGATGATCGGCCGCCGGCACGCAGCAAATTCACGGATGACTCGAGACGTATGAGCCGAATGCTGATGCAGCCCAGCGCGCGCCCCATGTACGCGGCCGTCGTGGACGGGATGGACCAGGCCATCGGTCAGGTCCTCGACACCCTCACTCAAGAAGGCATCGACGAAAATACCATCGTGCTTTTCATGAGCGATAACGGCGGCGCAGCCTACGCGAGCGGCGGCGCGAATAACGCACCCTTCAGGGGCGGAAAGGGTGAAACCTACGAAGGCGGCATCCGCGTCGTTGCCATGATGCGATGGCCCGCTCGTATCGAGCCAGGCGCCAAAGCGAAGGACATTATTTCCGTGATGGATGTCTTCCCAACCCTCGCCGGTGCCGCTGGGATCGAGACGGGAGTCGAGCGAAAACTGGATGGGCGCAATCTATGGCCCGCCCTCGACTCGGGAGAACGGTTCGCACTTGACCGCAAACTCTTTTTCGCCGCAGAGATGACGGTTCCAGGGACCCTCATGGCAACAGTCTTCGACGACGAATGGAAACTCGTCCAGCGTATCGTGCAAACTCAGCTCAATACCGACGTCACGAACAGCCTCTTCCGAATCGCTGACGATCCCTACGAGCGAAACAACTTGGCCGCCGCGCATCCGAAGCTTGTCGCAGATTTAGGTGAGGAAATCGTGCAATGGCGTGCGCTTCACCCCGTCGGCGGTACGCCGCGGGGAATAGCACCTCCGCCTGGATGGCGTGCACCTAAAGATTGGGTCTCCTATCCCGTTCCGATCGATGAACTTCTTGATGAACCGGCCCCGGGCATGGCACCTCCTGCCCTCCGCGCCGTCCTTGATATGCAGCACGGCGAACAGGGGCGCATTATCTACGACTGCGAGCCCTACGCAATGCTAGGGGGCGGCCTCTGTAAGTAGTCCAGGGAGTCTTGAGCTTCGTCGCAAGCGCCGCACCAGCCTTGCTAGCCAAGCGCCACCAGCGACGCTGATCCTGTCATCTCGCCTCAAACCCCGATACTGAATCAGTCCTTAGGCCCATCGATCTTGTAAAGCTTCGCCGCATTATCGAACAAGAGTTTCCTGCGGTTAAGGGGATCCGCCTTGCCCAACCCTGCCTCGATCTTCTCTCGCACGTCGCCAAAGAGACAGACCGGATGTGGGTAGTCGGTCTCGAAGAGAATGTTATCGACGGGCAACTTGTCGAGCATCTCGGCCGGCGCGTATTCCTCGAACCAATAACAGCCATAGACCTGTCGCGCGAAATATTCGCTGGGCTTCATCTTGAACTCCGGACGATCTCTTTGAATTTGTCCGTAGCTAAACGTGTGATCAGCGGCTTCGAGCAGGAATGGGATAAAGCCGATCCCACTCTCGACGGAAACGAACTTCAAATCCGGGAATCTCGGTAACACACCCGAGAAAAGCAGGTCCACGATCTGCCGACCGTTCTCCAGGAAGAGCCCGATCGAAGTCTGCGCATTAATCCCGCCGGGGCCGTAGAGAGCAAGGCGTTCCGGCGTCCACTCAGAGCCAGTAAATTCGCCTGAACCAATATGAAAACTAACAGGTAAGTCGTGGTCCTGAGCACAAGCCCAAAGCGGATCCCAGTGCGGACTTGCTAGGGCTGGTTGCCCATGGTCTTGCGGTGCCCCGGTGAAGAGAATTCCTTTGTGACCCGCCTTCGCGCAGTATTCGATCTCTTTTATACAAGCGGGCACATCCCAAAAAGGCATCGATGAAATCGGAATAAATCGATCCGGTCCAGGCTCACACCAGTCGGTTAAGAAGTCATTGTACGCGCGCACGCATGCGAGCATGAGTTCCGGACTGCCCAAATCTAAGAAAGCTTGGGAACCGAAACCGCTCACGTTCGGATAGAGCGCCATCGCCCAAATTTTCAACGAGTCCATGTACTCTAGGCGCGCATGCGGATCGTGCGCGGCCTTGGGAATCTCGGCGAAGCCGGCCGGGGCGGCGGGGAAAGGTTCGGGCCACCCCGCAACCGCGGTATGACCAACAGGAATACTCGCGTGCTGCTCAGTTCCGATGACCCAATTCTCAAAACCGGTCTGCTCATTGAATACGATCTTCGGCGCGGCGTCTTGCCACTTCCTCGGGAGTCGACTCGTAAAGAGGTCTGGGGGTTCAGAGATATGCGTGTCGCAGTCGATCACCCAATCGAGGTCCTGTGTGCTTGCGTCGGTCCGTTGATCAGTCATTGGTCCCTCTCTCTGTTCTCGTTCTCTGTTCGCTTCGGCACTAGTCTCAAGTCTCAGCTCGGAGCTGTGCTGCGCCATCGCGTTCCTGTCGCCTTACTAGCGGCCTTTAGAGCATAGTATCCCGCTCGGGCTTTGGGAGTGTATCCATAAAACGACTAGTATCTGATCATGCCTTCAAAGGTTTATTTTCGAGGGACGCGCTTCAGCCTGATTGGAACCATCGCTACGCTACCCGCGGTCCTAATGCTATTGCTGACGTCGCTACTCGCGTGCACGGCTGACGGCCCCGAGGCTCCCCGCTCCGAAGGCGACCTCAAGCCCCTCGCGACGTCCGGGACCGATCCGTCACAACCGACTCGCTTTGATGCCCTAGGCTTCGCAGAGGCGCCTGGCCGAAGCGTCGTCATCGCGAACTGTACCGGCTGCCATTCGGGGCGTTTGGTCCAGCAGAATCGTGCGACACGCGCGGGCTGGCATGAAATCATTAGATGGATGCAAGCAAAGCAGGGTCTCTGGCGCTTGGAAGCGCAGACCGAGTCGGAAATCCTCGACTACCTCGCCGCCGAATACGGCCCCGCAAACGACAGCGAAGACGGCCGACGGCCGGCGCTCAAACCGAAGCTGATGCCACCGCTCACCACCTCACATGATGTGGAGAGCGCAGTCCAACGCAGCCAAAGGGGACTTCAGGGATGACGCACGGACGATTCGAGCGAGGACTCTTCGAGCTCTACGCAGAAGATCCCATTGCTGCAGACGAAAAAACCTGGGGCCGACGCAGCGACCCCCAAACCCGTCGTGGATTTCTTCGTAGTGCGGGACTCTCGGCGTTAGGCGCAGCCATAGGAATGAGCATTCCCTTCTCGAAGGGAATGCCAGCCGGCCTAATTCCAGCCGCCTTCGCGGCCACGACGCAGCCCTTTCAGATCCCCGGCAAAGAATCGGGTCTCGTGGTTCTTAACGATCGCCCTCTTAGTGCGGAAACACCGCCCCATCTGCTCAACGATCTCGTAACGCCCGCCTCCCGGCTCTTCGTTCGCAACAACGGAATCCCACCACTGACGACGAGCGCAGACAATTGGAAACTAGAGATCGGCGGCGAGTCTGTTCAAAACGCCCGTAGTTTTACGATCACTGATCTGAAGCGCGAGTTCCCGACCTACACCTATCAGCTCCAACTCGAATGCGGCGGTAATGGTCGCGCGGAATTTCGCCCGCGTGCCCCCGGCAACCAATGGACGACGGGTGCTATTGGATGCCCTGAATGGACGGGAGTTCGGTTGCGTGACGTGCTCGAGGCCGTCGGCTTGCGCGAGGACGCGGTCTACATCGGGTACACCGGGGCTGACCTGCACCCGAGTGGCCAACCCGAGAAGGTTGTCATCTCTCGAGGCGTTCCGATCGCCAAGGCCCTCGAAGACGAAACGCTGATCGCCTTCGCCATGAACGGGGAAGCGATTCCGGATCTGCACGGCGCCCCCCTCCGCTTAGTTTGCGGAGGCTGGCCCGGATCAGCGTCTGGGAAATGGCTGGGGCGTATCGATGTACGCAACCGCGTGCACGACGGCGTCAAGATGACGGGCAAGGCCTATCGCGTGCCCTGCAACCCCGTCACGCCAGGCCAAAACGTCGCCGACGAGGACATGTGCATCATCGAGTCGATGCCCGTGAAGTCCCTCATCACCTCAACGCCGTCTGGTACCGTCCATCCGCGAAACACCGTCGTTAGTATCGGTGGCTTCGCGTGGGCTGGAGACGACTCCGTCGCAAGCGTGGATTTGTCGATCGACTTCGGCCAAACCTGGACTCGATCGAAACTTTCACCACCGGCGAACCGCCTGGCTTGGCAACGCTTCGAGCGCTCGGTCCGCTTCCCTAGGCCCGGCTACTACGAAGTCTGGGCCCGAGCGACGGATGAGCGCGGCCGAATGCAACCCATGCTCGTTCCCGGCTGGAATCCCAAGGGCTATCTCAATAACGCATGCCATCGCATTGCCCTTCGTGTCGTTTGAAGAGCGCAGCGCCGAAGCCTCACCATCGTCATCTGGGGTTCAACTCGGCAGGCTCTAGTCAACTCGCGCCATTACCTCAGCAGGCACTGCCGGGGATAGACCTGACACTTTTATACCGATGTGTCAAAATTTAAAATAACGACTAAACTGAGACCGGCACGAATCAACACCGCGCCACGAACTACGCGGGGGCGATCCCCATGCGAGAGGCCCAATGAAAAAGTGGATGCTTCGGATCTTCGGATTCCTGCTCATCACCGCCGTGATCTTCTGGATCTTTTTCCCTGACGGCTATGCCCTTCGCGGGCCACTGCTCGACAAACTGATAGGCCGCATCGCACCCACCCCGACTCTGGAAATTTCGGAAAGGCGACTTCGAGCTCCGAACGGCTACGAAGTAACACTTTGGGCCCAAGGCCTTGCCGACGCCAGACTCCTACGCGTCAGTCCCGACGGATCGCTTCTCGTATCACAGACTAGGCTCGGCCAGATCTCGCACGTTCTCGCAGACCAGGACGGCGACGGTTTCTCGGATGGCACTCGCGTGATCGTTGAGGGTCTCGATCGCCCCCACGGCATCGACTTTCACGAAGGCGCGCTCTATATCGGTGAAGCCGGCGCAATCGCGCGCGTCGCGATTGCGGAAGCCGGCTTGGATACGATCACAGTCGCGGGCGAAGTCGAACGAATCGTTATTGGAATTCCAGAAGGCGGAAATCACTGGCGGCGAACCCTGCGCTTCGGCCCCGACGATGCCCTCTACCTAACGGTCGGATCGAGTTGCAATGCCTGCGAAGAGGAAGACCCGCGCCGAGCGACAATGCTCCGCTTTGAGGCTGACGGATCTGGCGAAACAACCTTCGCCACGGGACTGCGCAACACGGTTGGCTTCGATTGGCAGCCCGGGACGAATACCCTCTACGGGACGGATAACGGCCGCGATCTGCTTGGTAATGACTATCCGGCCTGCGAACTCAACCACATTGAGGAGGGCGGCTTCTATGGCTGGCCCTACGCGGTTGCAAACGAGAAGACAGAGTCGGAACCGGATCCAGAATTCGGCGACGGAAACGAAGACCGAGTTGCGAGCGCACTTCCGCCCGTTCATTCATTCCGCGCACATAACGCTCCGCTCGGCATCACGTTCATTCGGCGCGACGATGCGGACTCTTCCTATCGTGGCGCTGCGCTCGTCGCGCTCCATGGATCATGGAACCGCTCCATACTCGACGGCTATCAGGTCGTTTCACTCCATTGGGGTCCCGATGGCCAGATCACGGAACTCCCCTTCCTAACGGGCTTTGAAAAAGATGGAGACGTCATTGGGCGTCCCGTCGATATCGCAGAAGGCCCCGACGGAGCCTTCTATATCAGCGACGACTACGGCAACGCGATCTATCGCGTCGCCAAGAAGAACTCACAAAGCTCAACCAAAACAAGAAGTGCGGAAAGGACTGCGACCCGCCAGACCGAAGAATCTGCGGAAGCCGCCATGACCGCCGAGGCGCGGCTGAGTTCTATTAGTCCAGCAAATCGCCCAACCCTCGAGGACCGGGGCCGAGCGCTTTTCAGCGAGCACGCATGCGCCACATGTCACGTCGCATCTGAAGCGCTCCCAGGTGTGACACTCAAGAAACTTGAACGCCTCGCAACCCGGTACAGCATCCACGACCTCGAGGCGTTCTTCCTCGCACCGCAGCCCCCCATGCCGATCTTCGATTTGCCCAAAGCGGACCGGCACGCACTCGCAATTTATCTCCTTTCGACACACGGCGACTGAACACCACCGCAACGACACCCACGATGTAAACAGTGCGCAACCTGCGCCGGAAGGACCTCTTATGAAGACTCGACGCCTCGGAACGAGCGCCATAGCCGTCACCGATATTTGTATGGGTACGATGACATTCGGTGCCCAAGCCGACGAGAAGATGAGTCTGCGGATTCTTGATCAGTCCTTTGACGCAGGGATCAACTTCTACGACACCGCCGAAAATTACCCTGTCCCTCCGGATCCGAAATGGGCAGGCCGCACCGAAGAGATCGTCGGAAAGTGGCTTGCGACCAAAGATCGCGACGCGATCATCCTCGCAACCAAGGTCTGCGGGCCTAGCCACGGCTGGCTGACAGCCTCCCAGCGCGCAGGCATGACGGCACTTGATCGACATAACATTACGCGAGCGGTCGAAGCCAGCCTAAAGCGCCTGGGGACAGACTACGTCGATCTCTACCAAACACATTGGCCGGATCATGGCACGGCCTTCGATGAAACGATGGAAGCCCTCGACGATCTCATCTGCGCTGGCAAAGTGCGCATCATCGGCTGCAGTAATGAGACCAGCTGGGGCCTGATGAAAAGCCTCGAAACCTCTCGCCGCCGCGGCGTCGCCGAATACCAGACGATCCAAAACAACTTCAGCATGAATAATCGACGCTTCGAGGATGAACTCGCGCAGGTCTGTCGCGAAGAAGGCGTCAGCCTAATTCCGTATTCGCCCCTGGCCGGCGGCGTTCTTTCAGGAAAGTATAATGACGGCGCGAGGCCCGAAGGCGCACGCTTCTCTCGCTACCTAGAAATTGGCGGGCGACAGGCGGCAATGACAAAGCGGTTCGCTGGAGAGAAAGCGCTCGCCTCGACCGAACGCTTCATGGCGATCGCCGCAGAGGCCGAGATGTCACCTGTGACGCTCGCGATCGCGTGGTCGAAGCAACATGACTTCGTGGCCTCAACGATCGTCGGCGCGACGCACGAAAATCAATTGCCCGAGATTTTCGCCGCGAGCGACCTTGAGTTGGACAAAGCCACCATGAAGGCGATCAAGGGCGTCAGCCGCGACATACGGTATCCGATGGGGTAGCAACTCTTCAGCGGGCACCGATACACCGGGTCGATCAACGCTTGGCCCTAATGGAGTGAACATGTCTATCGAAGCAAACTGGGAAAACGCAGGCTGCCTCTGCGGCGCTGTAAAATTCGCCATCGACAAAGAAACCATCGTCGGTCAAGCCCACTGCCATTGCCGCGACTGCCAGCGCGCGACCGGTAGTGCTTTCGCTTCGTTCTGCTTCGTCCCCGAGACTGGCTTCCGCGCCGATTCAGGCGAAGCCAAGGGCTACAGGGTCGGCGGATCAAGCGGCCAAGGCGTCACTCGCTATTTCTGCGGCGAATGCGGCTCGCAGCTTTACAGCGAAGTTGGAGTGATGCCCGGCGTCAAGTTCGTTAAATCAGGCTCGCTCGACGACGCCTCGTGGATGTCTCCCGGATCCGCATTTTGGTGCGACACAGCGCAGCCCTGGGTACAGATGCCCGAAGGCGTTGCGAACATCGACAAAAACCCCGGCTGAACCTAACAGCCATGCGCAGCTTCTAGCACCTTCCCATCAGAAACCTTGAGGCAGCCGAAGCGTGACTTCGGTCCGAGTGCCTGTCAAAGTGCCGGTCAGGACCGGCTATCGCAATCGCACATAGGTCGCTTAGTAGTGCGGGGGAGGCGGCTCTTCCCCCGCATCGATCGTCCGGTCACCGCCCGTCATGACCACCTCTCGAAGATTCGTCACTTCGGCGATCAGCGCATCAATCTGCTCCTGCTGTCGGATCACGACCGAATTGAGTTCGTCGACTGTATAAGACGTATGGACGGCCTTGCTTTCAAGAACCTGAAAGCGCTCTTCGATAGCTTCGGACAGATCGTGGTCGCTCATGGCAGTACGCTCCAGCTCGGCAAAGGCAGAAAATAGCCTCGCGGGGCCGAGCATAACGCGGATTCACCGATCTATGAGGAAAGGCGTAATGACGGCGCACCGTCATTCACAGAATCCTGGCGGCGGCTCAACGATCCTAGCGATGCTTCACTTCGAAGATCTGATAAGATCGTAACCGTCGGGACGATTTACCTCGGTGCGTCGGTCGAACCACAGGTTTTCAGTTAGCTAGCGGGCCCGAAGCCCAACTGAATACGATCCATCCATCCACCGATGGTCAACAGGGAAAAAACTGATGAATAATAGACGAGGGCCTGATGCCGGCGAACGTGAATAACGAATCTCGATTCGACCGAGCCTTAGCGCTCTGGCGTAATCCTCAGGTTCGCTACCCGCTGCTGGTCGTCTTGTATCTCGCTCTGATGGGGTGGGCGTTCAATGCCTCTCTTGAGACCTTTCGTGGGCCCCTCGCGTCCGCCGTTCGCGGCACAGCTGGACTCGTTCACTATACCCTGCTCCCCTTTACGGAACTAACTACACTGCGCGGAAATGTTGTGACCTACGACGGCTTCGCAGTCGCAATCATCATCGAATGCCTCGGTCTGTTCGAGATGGTGATCTACTCAGCTTGCGTCGTCGCCTTTCCGTCGCCTATACGGTCAAGAGTAATAGGCGTTTTGCTTGGCTGCCTAGTGATCCTCGCCTTCAACCTCGTGCGCATCATCATGCTGCTTCTCGTGGGTCGTTTCTGGAACGAGTCCTTTGATTTCTTTCATCTCTACTTCTGGCAGGCCACACTGATCGCGATCATAGTCAGCGTGCTTTACGGCTGGATCAGGATCTTTGTACCGCGATGAAGCGACTCATTCTGCCTATCCTCGGGTTTTTAGTGATAACCCTCGCGCTCAGCTTCTACTGGGAGGAAGCGGGCGGGCGTCAGGCCTACGCCGTCTTCCTCAAAACGAAGGGCGCGGGACTGCTCGATGTCCTTGGAATCGAAGGCGTACGCGTCGCAGGCGGGCGAATACGCTACATCAACTGGATTCCCTTTGTTGGACTAATGCTAGTCACACCGGGCCTAACCCTCAAAAGACGATTCGTCGGTCTCGTCATAGGGTTATTCCTCCTCTTCGCCACCCACCTGGGCCTCAATGCGACACAGGTCCGCGGCGAACCGCAGCTACCCCTCGTACCGTCTCTCGTTTCCGACACGCTCCCTTTCTTGATTTGGATCGTCGCCGCGTTCCCGGCCCTCTCCCGACTTTTCCTGGTCAATGGCGAAGGCAAAGGCGATGGCGACGAAACCCAGAAGCCGGAGAACGATCAACCGCCGCCGTCTCGCGAATAGCCGAACCGTGCAGACGCGGCCCTTCTCCTCAAATATTGCGTCGTATTGCTTCTGCATATCCCCAGTCGAAACCGCTTCGGGTCGTGGCCGATCATCCACTCGTATCCAAAGAGACCCCGGAGTGTTCCAGAGCGTTTTCCGCAGAGGGGTTGTCTAGAATTCGCGTTAACAGGTTAGTCAGCAGGATGGTTGCTCGATCCTCATAGAGTTCAGCAAGCTTTTGATGCAAGCTGAAGCGCGTTTTCGGTCGCAATATAGTGTCGCCCCATTGGTTCTATCCGAAGAAAGTCATTCATTGAAACCAATATCCGAAATTGACTTCGCCCTCGACGAGTTGCCTGGCTCTTCACTTCATGAGGCGCTCGCTGCCTACCGAAGCCAAGCACCCGTCGCTCGGACCCATTTTCTCGGCTTGGACGCGTGGGTCATTACGAGCCACGAGGCTCTAGCCAAAGCATTTCCCGACGACGAGCGCTTTCCCGGCCATCTGATGTACCAGGCCGGCTTCGAGCCAGCTGTTGGTCGTAGCTTCATCTCCATGGAAGGCGCAGAACACCGTGCCTATCGAAAGCTCGCGACGCCCGCGTTTCGCTCACGCGCCATCTCTAATTATGAAGAGACGGGACTAGCCGAACTCGCGCATGAGCTGATCGATTCGATTGAGGCTGAGGGGGTCGATGAAGTCGATCTAGTGAGTCGATACTGTGCCCGTTTTCCTTACCTCGTTATTTCTCGAATGTTAGGGCTTCCCCGAGACCGCGAAGAAGAGTTTCACGGCTGGGCGTTGGGTCTTCTCCGTGGTCGAGACGATCCCGCTGCTGGGAAAATCGCCAGGGATGCACTAACACGTTTTCTCGTCCCAATCGTGGAAGCTCGCCGAGCAGAGCCTAAAGAAGATGTGATTTCGGCACTTGTGCACGCGGAGATCGATGGACGATCGCTTACTGACGAGGAAGTTCACGCCCATATCCGACTGCTCTTTCCTACGGGCGGGGAGACGACTCACGGCACGCTCGGTAATTTGCTCTCCGCCCTGCTCACTCATCCGGAGGCGTGGCAGGCGGTTGTCGCGGATCGTACACGCGCGGACGACGCGGTCTCCGAAGCGCTCAGGTGGGAAACATCTATCGCAGTCCTCCCGCGACTGAGCGCCGCTCACGAAATTGAGTTTCATGGCGCGACGATCGCCCCCAGCTCTTGGACGCTTTTTGCCCCGGCGGCGGCTAACAGGGACCCGGCCATTTATGCCGATCCAGACCGCTTCGATCTCGACCGCCGTCCTTCAGAACTGCTCACATTCGGACGCGGCGCGAAGAGCTGCCCGGGGATGCACCTCGCTCGCCGGAACATGGTCGTTTCTCTTGAAATTTTGGCTGAGCGTTTTCCGAACATGCGACTGCTCGACTACGAATCCGCACAACCAAGACGTACCGTCCTGCGCAGCCCCGACATGCTTCACGTTCGCCTGCGATAGCCTTAGCTATCGAATCCACCGGAGACCCTGCCAACCACGCATTAGCTGGCGATTGACTACATTCTAACTCTGCCTCAATGCCGGACTAACACCTAACCTGAGCGTACAAGACATGATTGATCTGACCGGAACTACTGTTGTGATCACCGGAGGCAACGGCGGCATTGGCCTCGGAATCGCCAAGGGCGTGGCACGCGCCGGAGCCAGTGTCGCAATTTGGGCGCGCAATGAAACGAAGACCGCCGCTGCGCTCTCAGACCTCGAGGGCATGGGTGCCTCTGCCGCGGGCTTTTCTTGCGACGTGTCCGAGGAAACCAGTGTTGCGGACGCTCTCGCCGCAACTGTCGATCGGTTCGGCGATATTCATGCGGGCTTTGCGAATGCCGGCTTTGGTGACATGCGCGACCCGTTAAAGATGAGCCTCGCACAGTGGCGTAAGGTGACGGCGGTCAACCTGGACGGCGTATTCGTCACTTTGCGGGACCTCGCTAAGCGAATGGTCGAACAAGAAAGCGGCGGTCGATTGATCGCGATCTCATCCATGGTCGAGCATTTCGGCGCGCCCATGCAGCCGCATTATGCGGCGAGCAAAGGAGGCGTCGGCGCGCTCGTACGCTCCCTCGCAGTTCGCCTCGCCCGCTACGACATTCAGGTCAACTCTCTGGAACCAGGCTGGATAGAAACCCCGGCGACGGAAGCCGCCGTGCATAATGAGCAGATGAGCGACGTTGTCATGCGACGAACTCCCGCTCGAAGATGGGGGCAACCCTCGGATCTAGAAGGCATCAGTACCTACCTGGCTTCTTCACAGTCCAGGTATCACACTGGGGACTCGATCCGCATCGACGGCGGCTACGCGATTTTCTAGCGGCGAGCCAAGCTCGCCTGCCTCTGGAACTGATTGATCTTCGCGACGCCCATCCACTGGGGTCTATCAATGCGACTTCATGTTGGTAGGGCCAGATCAGCACGTCGCACAGCGGGGCAACGTGCTGCCCCGGAATCCACCTACCATGCTCACCGGGTGAGAGGCGCGCAAACCCACGCATGGGGTACTCTGATTCCTATGCCCACGGACTTCCGCCCCTTCCTCTGGCTTCTATTGCTGGGCGTTCCCTTGAACGTCTACTTCTTCACGAAAGGCGCTGGAAGTTGCGCCGATGGCGGCGACCCAAAGATCATCCTCCCCGCTCTGATTTTCTTTGGCGTGTCCGCCTATCGCTGCCTATTCCCCAACCGATACGAGGGCAACGTCGTCTTTCATGACACTAAGCTCTCTGCCTCGCTCCCAACACGAATTCTCGCGACCTTCTCTGAAGTTGCTTACATCTATCAGTTCTCTCACGTCATCCGCGTGCTGAACGTGAACGAAATCGGCTGGATCGATGCTCTGTCCTGGCTCATGGTCGTTGCGGTAGGGATCTCCCAACTCTTTGTCTGGAGCGCAATCCTGACCAATCGCCTGCGGCTCTATGTATACGAAGAGCTCGGATGGGCGGTTCTATTTGCTGCAAACACGATCGCTAGTGGGTATCTCTACGCGACAACATCTCTGCCATCGGCTCGTGCTGGACTCCTACTTCTCAGTCTAGGCTTCGGCTTTGTCTATCTTCCTTGGCAGTTCATTCATTTGCGCTCGCTTTGGCTGAACGCCGGAGCGAACGAAAGCGAGAATGAAGCCTCGGAGCCCATGACGCTCGCACTGATCAAGCGCAACGCGGCACATGCCCTTCATAAGAGGAAACCGAGCACGTTATCAGGCGACTGGGGAGGTGCGATTGGGCTCACCTGGATGACGGCCTACTGGGCAAGCCTGATCCCACTGTGGATCTATCACGTCGTGCGCGTGCTCGGCACAACCTAATCTTCAGCGGCGCGGAATATCCGGCGCCGCAAAATCATTCATTTCGCATAACAGGAAAAGTCTCATGAGCACCGGCCTCGCCTTTGATCTCGACATGTCTCGCGGTCTCGAACTCCAGTACATGCGACCCGCCATGGTTCTACGGCGCGCACGCGCGCTTGAGCTCTGTGACCCAAAACTCGGGGAAGATGCTCTAGATATCGGAAGCGGCCCCGGCTTCTTGACAGCCGATCTAGCAGCAGGTGTCGGAGCGCGCGGATCCGTCTTAGGAATCGATCAGAGCGATGCCATGATTCAGCTGGCCCAGAATCGATGCGCCGATTGGCCCCAAGCGAAAATCGAAATGCGGGATGCTGCAGATCTCGGCGGGGAACCGGACCGCTTCGACCTCGTAGTTTCAACCCAAGTCCTGGAATACGTAGCGGACATCGACCAAGCGATTTCTGAAATTGCGCGAGTCCTTCGCCCCGGCGGCCGCGCCGTCATCCTGGCAACAGACTGGCGTTCCGTCGCGTGGTATTCCTCCGACGAAATGCGAATGGCCCGCATGCTCTCTGCCTGGGAGGAACACCTTGCGCATCCAACCCTGCCCCGCACTCTCGGTAAACGCCTCGCAAATGCCGGTCTGGTTCCTAAACAGATCGCTCGCTATTCGATTCTCGAAGGATCACAAGATCAGACGGGTTATTCCGAAATGATGCTAGGCGCTATCGGCGCATTCGCACCGGGGCGCCGGGGCGTAACCGAGGAGGAAGCACTCGCTTGGCACGCAGAACAACTCGCCCTACGCAAGAGCAACGAATTTCATCTCTCGATCGGCCAGTACTTTTTCTGTGCGGAACTGCCGTAGACGCGACCCGCTACGTCCCATCCACGCTGAGAGCACAGGTCTACTCGCTCTCATTGTGAATCATCTTAAGCATCGTATGCAACAGCTTCAACTCACCCGAGTGCGGCCGCCCTCGATTGAATAGCCGCCTAAGCTTCGAAAGGGTGACCTCGCGCATCTCTCCTTCGAGATATCCGCGGGCGTCGAGCGCGCGCTCAAGATGATCGTAGAAATGCTCCATCTCGATTTGAAGGCTCGGCTTTTCCTTCGGTATCGAGGCGAGCGCTTCCTCCGGCGTCCTGCTCGCCATGAAAATTTCGTAACAAAGAAGCTGCACCGCGGCCCCGAGATTCAAAGACGAGAAAGCCTCATTCGCGGGAATACGCACTTGGAACGTACATTGATCGAGCTCCCTATTTGCGAGACCCGTTCGTTCCGGCCCGAATATGAGTGCCGCCGGCTCCCCGTCCGCTGCTTCGCCCACGAGCTGCGCAGCGCATTCCCTCGGTTCCAAGATTGAGTGAGGGAATGACCGCTCGCGCGCAGAACTCCCAATAACGAGGCGGCAATCACCAATCGCTTCTTCAAGGGATTCAAAAACCCGCGCCTTGTCGAGAAGGTCTTTCGCTCCCATCGACCTTCGGTCAGCAAGGTGCGACGGGAAATCAACAGGACGAACTAATGCGAGATCTGAAAGCGCCATGGTCTTCATCGCGCGCGCAACGGCGCCAATGTTTCCAGGATGGTTGGGCTCTACAAGTACGATGCGTATATCGTTAATGGGCATGGGGAATCGCGTCTTTCTTTTATTACGTGGCGACGCGAATCAGGTGCCGCAAAACGTCTGGTGGACGACTTCGTTGGGTTGCGGAGGCTTCGCATACTCGGCGTAGTTTGCGCAGTTGGTGTGGCCGGCGGGGTCCTCGAAGGGCGTGGCGGTCACAGTCAGCAGCGCTTCAAGAGGCCCTTCGTCTTCGCGGTCAACGAGCGCGGTGATTGCTTCTTGGACGCGATGATTGCGCGGGATGAACCGCGGGTTCACGCCGCGCATCCTGGTCAAGCGAATACCCTCGTCGAGACCTTCTTCATTAAGTCGATCCCCGTAGCCGTTGGCCCAAGCGTCGAAAGCAGCCGGATCCGCGAAAAGAGAACGTGCGCCTTGCTCCCCACTCGGTTCGCCCTTGCCTAGTTCCGAAAGCCCGCGAAAGGTAAGCGTGAAATCCGCCTTCTGGTCAGCCATGATTTCGAGAAGCTCCCCGGCGAGCTGACGATTTCGTTCATTCGATTCCGCGAAGCCAAGTTTTCGGCAGAGACCCAAGTAGTAGGCAGTCTGAAACTTCTCCGCGTATGCGCCCAGTGAATTATTCGCGATTTCAACTCCGGCTTCTTGATCGTCGCCAAGAAGCGGTACGAGAGTCTCCGCGAACCGCGTTAGGTTCCACAAGCCAATTCCGGGTTGCTGGTTGTAGGCGTAGCGACCGTTCTGATCAATCGAAGAGAAAACCTTCGCCGGATCGTATTCATCGAGAAATGCGCAGGGGCCATAGTCGATCGTTTCTCCGAAGATCGACATATTGTCCGTGTTCATGACGCCATGAATGAATCCGACCAACATCCATCGCCCGATTAAGTCCGCCTGAGAAGACACAACTTCGTTCAGCAAAGCGAGATAGGGGTTCGCTTCCGATGCGGCTTCGGGGTAGCGATGCGCGATCACGTAGTCCGCGAGGGAGCGCACCGCCTCCGTGTCTCGGTGCGCAGCAAAATATTCAAAAGTGCCCACGCGAACGAAGCCTCGGGCAACTCTTGTCAAAATAGCACCGGGCTCGGCGCGCTCTCGGTAGACCGATTCGCCGGTGGTCACCATCGCGAGTGCACGGGTCGTCGGAATCCCCATCGCATGCATCGCTTCGCTTAAAACGTATTCTCGCAGAACAGGTCCGATCGCCGCGCGCCCATCTCCTCGCCGCGAAAAAGGCGTAGGGCCTGCACCCTTCAACTGGATCCCGCGACGCGTACCAGTCGGGTCTGAGACTTCACCGATCTGAATCGCGCGGCCATCCCCAAGACTCGGATTCCAGTTGCCGAATTGATGACCGGCATAGGCCATCGCGATCGGCTCAACGTTCGCTAGGCGACGATTACCCGCAAGCGTCCCAAGTCCGGTAGCTCCCTCGGCCCAGGCTGCGGAGAACCCAAGCTCATCCCCAAGCGCTTTGTTCCATCTAAGAAGCCGCGGCGCTGCCACGGGCGTCGGTGCAACACGCGCGAAGAAATCTTCGGAAAGCGATGCATAGCCGCTTTCCAGATTTCCTTCGGGTCCGGGGATGATTGCCGTCATGGGCGCAGCTTAGCGAATCGACGCTCCAACTTTGCCACTTATGACTCTTCGGGCCCCCTGGAAGTCGGCCCAAAATTGGCCGACGCTCTCGTACACTAGGAGTCAGGAGGAGACCGACTTGTCAATTGATCATCGTACCCGTCGCCTGATAGACATTCGTCCCCTGAGCGTGACTGAGGTACTCGACACGATCCTCCCAGAGGCGATCGAGAACCACGGTGAATCGGCCGCACGGGCTATTGCTCAGCGAGAACTGCCCGCGATTGGTTTTTCCATCGACGGTACAGAATGGATGCTTTGCTCATCCGGTGATCGAATAGAGGTGGCTCCCGGAATTGGTAGGGCGGAGCTGGTCATCGCTATGAGTGGGGGCGCGCTTTCAGATTTCATGCAGGACTATCAGTCGACCATGGGGCTCGCCATGACGTCACGGGTTCGCGTCGAGCGCGGAACCATGGACGATTGGATTGGATGGGAGCCCGCCTTTCGAGCACTCCTTGATGGGCGGAAAGCTTTCGAGCCTGGCGATGTCCAGTTCTTGGATCTAGACGGCGGCCCTCTCGATCTCGACCGCGTGTTCACGCCGGAAGACGAGCTCCCTGAAATCGCACACTTCTTGCGCGAAGCGGGCTTCCTTCACTTACGTGGAATCTTTGACCCCGACGAGATGGCAGGCGTCGGCGACGATATCGATCATCATATCGCGCGAGCGAAACCCGACGATGGCGATTCGTGGTGGGCCGAAGACGCCGACGGCACATCCCAGGCTGTTCGCGTGCTGAACTTTTTCGAGAAGTCAGAACGGCTTCGTTCCCTCGTCGGTAGCGATCGCTACCAATGGTTAGGCGGCCTTACCGGAGATGGCCATCAACATCGTCTGAGCGCCGAAGGCCTAGTGAAGCCCCTCGGAATCGTGAAGGGCTTATCCGACCTCCCCTGGCACAAAGACTGTGGACAGGGCCGCCACTCCTATCACTGCAATGCCCTCACTTGTGGGATTTCGATTACCGGAGCCGATCGCGTTAGCGGTGCGTTAGGCGTAGTCCCAGGGTCGCACCGCGCGAACGTTAAGGTCCCCGGCCGAGACCCTCTCATGGATCTCAAACCCAGGATGCTCGAAACGCAGACTGGTGACATAACCGTTCATTGCAGCGACACCCTGCACAGAGCCCACCCTCCGACGCAGCGCCCACGCAAGGTCGTCTATTCGGGGTTCGAACTTCCATTGCTACCTGGAGACGAGAAGCCTGATCAGCCACACTACAGTCGCGAAGCGAGAGCTGAGCTCAGCAACGTCGAAGACCGCATCGCAGCCACGGTCACAACCGTCGATCAGCTGACCAAATAGTAACGCTTAAACAGCGAGGATTTCATGCGCACACCAATCTACAAATCTCGCCCCGTCGCCCCGAGCGCCGCTCGCCTAGGCGCCGAACGTATCAATGACTTCATCGTAATGTCCGAGGGATGCTCGAACACGTACTTGCTCGAAACGAGCGAGGGAAGCGTACTCATCAACGCGGGCATGGCCTTTGAGGGGCCAGTCCATTATCAGAACTTCTGCGAGGCGTCGGCGCAGGCGAACGACATCCGTTATGTCATCACCACCCAAGGACACGTCGACCACGTCGGTGGCATCGAGTTCTTCCGCGCAAAGAACCCGGGGCTCGAATACATCGCTCAGGCGGGAAATCCTGAACACCAAACCTATGATGGCCGACTTCAAACCTATCGAGCGAAGCGATCGGGCTTTCGCTTCATAGAGCGATTCCGAGCCGATGCCGGTTATTACAAAGAGCACGGTTTCAATATCGGCGCTGCACATGCTCCGGCCACACCCGAGATCACCTTCGAAGAACGCCATGAGTTCAAGCTTGGAGATCTGGAAATCGTACTCATTGCCGCGAAGGGAGCCGAAACCAACGACTCTCTCGTCGTCTGGCTCCCGCAGCACGGGATCTGCCTAACAGGGAATATCTTCGGCTGCCCCTTCGGGCATTTCCCAAACCTCGTCACGATCCGGGGGGATCGATATCGAGATGCTCTTGTCTGCGCGGACGCTGCACAGACCGTTCTCGACCTAGAACCAGAAATAATTCTCTACGGACATCATGCGCCGGTGATTGGCAAAAAGCTGATTCATGAGGAGCTCACGGTCTACCGAGATGCCATCCACTACGTGCATGACGAAGTCGTAAAGGGCATGAACGAAGGCAAGGCCCTTCACACCCTGATGCAGGAAATCGAACTACCGCCCGAGCTCGAAGTCGGCCAAGGCTACGGGAAAGTCTCGTGGAGCATCCAAGCCATTTGGGAAAACTACTCAGGTTGGTTCCACCACGAATCTACAACGGAACTCTATAGCGTCCCGTCGAGCGACGTTTTCTCGGACCTCGTCGAGTTAGCAGGCGTCGACGCCCTAGTGGAAAGAGCCCGCGCAAAGTTTGATGCAAAAGAGCCCGAAGCGGCTCTGCACCTTCTCGACATCGTCCGCAAAGCGGACCCCACTCATACCCCAGCGATCACCCTGTCACTGACTGTGCATGAGTCGCTGCTCGCGAGCCAGGACAATTTCTGGCTCGAAGGCTGGCTCGAGCACCAAATCAACCAACTCAAGGCGCAGGTATAGGCCGTACGATTCAACGAGCAACACGCCGACTTTCATGGACTCGCGGCTAAACCGGGGCTCCGCCCAAGGCCTCGCTCAATACCACGCGATCGCACATATAGGACCGCTTGGAATCACCCGGCGGCTTTGGTCGCAGCATGAAGCCCGGCTCTCCGGCCAAAGAACGTACAGTCGCCTAACGACATACCGGAGCTGTAGTCCTCCGCCGAACGCGGCAAACCACAAGCTGTTCGACCGGCGGCATAGAGTCCCGAAATCGCCTCGCCCGTTCCGTCCAGCACTTCGCCGTCAATCGTCACTCGCAGCCCGCCCAGCGTGAAATAGGGTAGAAACGATTCCCCAACCGTGACCGCGATGGCGGCAAAGGGCGGCTCGATCAAGGGTTTTAGCCAATCGGGTGACTTGTGAAAGAGCGGATCCTCTCCCTTTGACGCGTAGGCATTGAAGCGCTCGATCGTCTCAACCAGCGTCCCCGACACGAAGCCGAGCTCCTCTTCAACCTCTTCCCATGTCTCGCCGACCGCCGCCAGTTCCCATCGAGATAGCTCTGTCGGCGGCGTATAGATCGCTTCATCGACGAGCAAGTGGATCTTGGATCCGAGCTGCCTAACACAATGATGTGCGACTCGCCCCGGATAGGCATCTTCGTTAATAAAGCGCTGACCCTGCTCGTTCACAAGAATGCCCTTTACGTTCGACTCCGGCGGGTAGAAAGTGAAGGTCGTGAAGAGCTCATCCATATGGATTGCTTGTCCGCCTGCGCCCATCCCCATCTGAATACCAGAGCCATCATCGTAGCCGCCGCTGAGCGCGTCATCAGATAGGTGATTCACCTGCGGTGCGTACTGCTCAAGCATCTCACGATTCAGAACGAATCCGCCGGCGCATAACAGAACGCCGCCGTTCGCACGCACGTAGATCGTCTCACCGTTCTGGACGGCGATGAGCCCACAAATCCGGCCATCCTCGGATTGAATTAGAGCACGAACTTTCGTATCGAAGGACGATTCGACTCCAATCTCTTTCGCGCGGCGGGCAATCGCATCCATAAGCACGAAGCCACCCGTCTCTCCGGTTGCCTCCGGCAGATGTCCACGAGGACAGGGCTTCGCATGATCACTATACGGCCATGCGAATTCGTTACCCGAAAGAATCAAACAATCGCCGGTTCCGGGCATCATCGTTTTCCCCGGTATATAAGTCGTTCGGTACGGCACACCGATCTTTCGGAGCCATTCGTAGTGCCCGAGCGCACCGTCGGCATAAGCGCGAACCCGCGCTTCATCCGCATCAGCCCCTCCCGCCATCATCATGTATCTAAAGAAGTCTTCCGTATCGTCCTGGAACCCATTCTCATTCTGGGCCGGCGTGCCGCCACCACCACCAAGATAAATATCCCCTCCGGCCATCGCACTTGTGCCGCCGGCACCCGAAGCCACCTCGAAGACACAGACGCGAGCGCCCGCCTCGGCTGCCTCGATTGCTGCCGATCCACCCGCAGAACCAAAGCCGACAATACACACGTCGAATTCCCGGTCCCATCGCGGCACTTGAGCCTCGGGACAGGGGCGGGAAGGGTTCCAATCTCGTTCGGTCTCAACCATCGCCTGAATTCCCTCGTGGAATGTGTTCATCAAATCGTGAAGACGGAGTGGCGTTATTCGTCTTCCGAAAGTGCCTGGTCCACCGCCTCGAAGACGTCTTCGTCAAGATCGCCGCGCGTCAGCTTAGCGTTCGCCTCGACCTGATCCGGTCGAGTCGCACCCGCAATCACGCTGGAGACAACTTCATGGCTCGCGAGCCACGACAGGGCAAGCTCAACAATCGTGAGCCCCGCCTCTTCCGCGACTTTTCCAAGTCGCTCGACCTTCGCAAGGTTCGAATCCGAAACAAAATGCCCGTACATGGAAGTGAACATCTCGCGCCCTTCACCACCGCCGTATCGAGTTGCAGTATCGAAAGCCTCACCGCGTTTGTACTTCCCCGTCAGCGCCCCCGACGCCAGCGGGAAATAGGGCATAAGGCCGAGCCCGAAATTTTCACACGCCGGCACGACTTCGGCCTCGATTTTTCGCTCAAGAAGACTCCACTCATTCTGCGCCGTCACAAATCCGCGAGCACCAACGCTGTCGGCTTCCCAAGAGGCATTCGCGATCTCCCAGCCTGAGAGATTAGAGCAACCCGCATAACGAATCTTCCCCTGATCGATCAAGGTATTCATCGCATCGAGGGTCTCCGCCATAGGCGTATCCTCGTCAGGCGTATGCAGAAAATAGACGTCGATATAATCGGTCCCAAGGCGCGCGAGGCTCGCTTCACAGGCCTGGATGACATAGCGGCGCGAGGCCCCTCCCATCAGCGGCCCCTTACCCATAGGCACGCCGAACTTCGTTGCGATCAGCGCCTTGTCGCGGTCCGATCCAAGCGCCTTGCCCAAGAAGCTCTCCGAGCCACCTCCACCATAACAATCTGCTGTGTCGAAGAGCGTAATTCCTGAGTCGAGCGCAGCGCGAATAACGTTCTCGCTCGCGACGTAGTCGATCGTCATGCCGAAGTTGTTGCAACCCAGGCCAGCCAGCGAGACTTTGAGACCCGAGTCTCCGAGATTTCGGTATTCCATTGCGATCGTAGTCCTTGCATAAAAGCCTGACACCGGAGCATTATCAAGGCTCCTGTGCTGCGGCAAAATAAATAGAGCGTCGAGCCTAGCCCAGCAAAACCGCCGTGCTCGGTCCCGTCGGTGCCTCGTGCGTCCCGCTACGCCGCACTGACGACGCGACTCGACGTATAGAGCCAACCCCTCGAAAAACTAGTACTCTAGTTTGCTCAAAAACTAGGAGAACACCATGTCTGACGCATTCATTATCGACGCCTGTCGCACCCCCCGCGGAATTGGCAAGGCCGGTAAAGGCGCCCTCGCCCACCTTCACCCCCAGCACCTCGGATCCACTGTCCTCGGCGCCTTGCGCGACCGCAACGGACTTGAGACCGCAGACGTTGACGACATCGTATGGGGCACCAGCTCCCAAGTGCAGGAGCAGTCCGGTGACTTGGGCCGCATGACGGCGCTCGATGCGGGATACGACATCAAGGCCAGTGGCATGACCCTCGATCGCTTCTGCGGCTCGGGCATCACGAGCGCGAATATCGCTGCCAACGCCGTCATGTCCGGCATGGAAGATCTTGTCATAGCCGGCGGCACGGAAATGATGTCGATTCCGAAGAAGGGCCTCCTCCCGATGGGTGCGAATAACATGCACCTTCAGGAACTCCACCCGCAGCCCCATCAGGGCGTTTGCGCAGATGCGATCGCTACACTAGAAGGCATCCCGAGATCAGCACTCGACGAACTCGGGGCCGAGAGTCAGCGCCGCGCCGAGATTGCGATCAAGGGCGGTCACTTCGACAAGAGCTTGATTCCGGTCCACAACCTAGATGGTTCTCTAGCTCTCGATCGTGAGGAATTTCCTCGCCCTAACACGACGGCCGAGTCTCTCTCGCAGCTCCGACCGAGCTTCGAACAACTGGCCGACTATCGACACACCGAGGATGCCCTCACCTTCCGTGAGCTGGTCGCCAAGAAATACCCGGACCTTAAGATCGAGCACGTCCATCATGCCGGCAACTCTTCGGGTGTGGTAGACGGCTCCGCCGCGATCCTCTTCGCGAGCGAGGCCTACGCCAAGTCCCACGACCTGAAGCCCCGAGCACGTGTGATCGCGACTGCGAATATGGGTGATTGCCCGACGCTGATGCTCAACGCTCCGGTCGCCGCCGCGCAGAAGATTCTGAAGCGCGCCGGAATGGAACTCTCGGACATAGACCTTTTCGAGGTCAATGAGGCTTTTGCAGTCGTTTCCGAAAAGTTCCAGCGCGACCTGAACCTTGATCGCGACAGGGTCAACGTAAATGGCGGCGCGATGGCCCTCGGGCATCCGATCGGCGCCACGGGATCGATCCTGATCGGCACGGTCCTCGACGAACTCGAGCGCCGCAACAAGACGACCGGGCTCATCACCATGTGCGCGGGCGGCGGCATGGCCCCAGCGATCATCATCGAACGCATCTAGTTTTCAATCTCGAAAACAAGAACGCCGCGTACGCCTTTTTCTGGGCTGCGCGGCGTTTTTATTGTGGTGGGCCGTCAAAACACGCAGCCTATCCCCGCAATCAGGCCTAATTTGATTCCACCATTGGGCGGCAGAACACCAAGCTGATCGCCCCCACCAAGCAGAGCCCGGAAAGCGCAACAAAACTCGTGGAATAGGAGCCCGTCGCGTCCGCCACAGCGCCAGTCCACCGCGGCCCAAGCCAGCCAAAGACACCTGTCAGCGCCAAACGAATCCCGTTCAAAGACACGAAGGCGCGAGCGCCGAATACATGAGCTACGACTACGGGCTCGTTCGTAAATGCGACGCCATAGCCCGCACCTAACAGTGCGATAGCAAAATATCCAGCAGTCGCGTTCGTAGCGAACGCAATCCCCATCAAACCCAAGGCGCTTGCAATCAGTGAAAATCCCAGCACGCTGCGTGGATCCAGAAAATCACTAACTCCGCCAACGAGTCGACCCGCACCACTCACTCCAACCCGCACCCCAAGGATTCCTGCAGCCAGCGCCGCCCCAAAGCCCAAGTCCTCTAGATGCAGACGCCCGTGAGCGGTCACGACGCGCCAAGGAACCGCATTCGATAAACATGCCAGCGTCACGAAAAGGAATCGTGGGTCCAGCAGAATCTTTCTGATCGAAGGCCCTTCATCCTCGAAACCGCCCGACTCCGCATCAAGGCCTTCGTGGTCTCCCGCTTCATCCGCGAACGGTTCAGAAGACGGTAGGATGCCATCCCTGAATTGACCGAAATCCCGCGGGTGGGCTCGCAGGAACACAGCAGCCGTCGTGCCGACCAGCAACATGATCGCTGCGATCACATGCCAAACCATGCGCCAGTCGTAGGCATCAACCAGCCAATTCGCGATCGTCGGCACACCGGCTCCTACCACCGCTGCGCCGGAAAGAATCACAGCCGTCGCACGAGCGCGATACTGCCGAAACCAGTTCACTGGCAAAAGCTGCGCCGGCAGGAGCGTCGTTAGGCCGATTCCAATTCCGCCCAATACGGCGTAGGCGAAAAGAAACTCTCCGACTGTCGATGCCCGGGCCGTCCATTCGAAACCGATGGACCCAATGACTGCGCCGATTGCAATCACGGGGCGCAATCCGATCCGAAGAATAGCCGCCGCAGCCAGTGGGCTCGTCAAAGCGAAGGTCAGGGTGAATACGCCGAAGGTATTCCCGACTTGCTCACGGGAGAGATCGATCTCAGCCATGATCTCGGGGGCGAGAAACCCCCAACCGTAGTAGGCGGGCGCGATACCCAACCCATATAGCAGGAAAGCAAGTGCGATCATCCACCAGCCAGAGAAGCCTGCACTCGCAGTCGCTTGCGATTCGGGCATTACCTGATTCACTCGATTTCTAACCTCAGAGTGCAATGTTCACGATCTTTTGCTGATTCGATCTATGGCCTCATCCGCATCCCAAACCGAATCACCGGCAGTGCCCGACCAAATTGCCGCGACGAGCTGCGCTTAGGAAGCCCAGGCGCATATTGCACCGACTTTTTCTGTTGAGGGATTAAATACATACAGGCGATACACACCGTCCTCGCGGCCGGCCACTAATCAAGAACGATTAGTCAGACAAGAGAAACCTGCGGTTACAACTACGCCCTAGACGCTACACGATCTACGCGGACCCAGCGTCTCGCTCCCCTAACCTGCGATACGCCGCGCGCCTACGGGAGCTGACCTATCGTACGCGGGTCGCGCCGTTTCCGGGCGCCAATTTCATGCGGAGACCCCATGCAACTTGCACTCAAAATAGTCGTCGGCCTAATTCTTTTCGTCGTAATTTCTGTAGTCCTGGTACTCGTCGGTGCACGCTTCTCCGACGGCCCGCTCGAAATTATTGCTGGCGGTCCATTCTCGACCGGCGAACTCTACGAAGGCGCGGAGCCCGACTGGAGCTTCCTCGTCGACCGCCCGACGGTCCAGTTCCAGCTCATCGACCCCGCCAGTTCGCGAACGACCTTTATCATCGTCCACGATGGCCGACTCTTTATTCCGTCGGGCTACATGACCACCTGGTACGGCAAGATCTGGAAGCATTGGCCGTTCCAGGCTGAAGCCGATCCCCGCGCGCTCTTACGAGTCGATGGCAAGGTCTACGAGCGCACCCTCGTCCGAATAAACGACGGACCCGACGCGGAGGGCATCATTGCGGAGCTCAGCCGCAAGTACATGAAGGGGGCGGAAACGCCTGACGATGTGCTTAGTTCGGGATATCTCTGGATCTTCGAGCTCGCACCCCGAAGCTAGGCGCGCCCGGTTTCGCGTGGAAAATACGGGCTTCCGCTCTGCCCTAGCCGCCGGAAACGACTAGGCTTATCCGTCTAAACGTCGGCAATTGCGACCGACTCGGAGGACACGCATGGATCTCTCGGATCGCCACCGCCACTTTATCTGGATTGAACAAGGCGTTCATGCCCTCGTCATCAACATTGTCATTAACGGCGCCATCGCGGGGCTGCTACTCCGCGGGAACGAAACGGTTCCGCTATGGGGCGAACCTAGCATTGGCATCGACCTGCTCGCGACAGGACTCCTACTCCCCTTCATCATGTGTCAAATCGTCTCACGGGTCATCGCCAAACAAGTGCGCGACGGAAAGCTCCCGCCCTTGCCCGCCTCACAAATTGGGGCGCGCGGCCTCCACCATCGATCGATCACGATCCGCGCCCTCGTCGTGACGCTCTTCGGCTTTGGCTGTGGCGCGGCGCCGGTCGTTGCAATTCTTACCCTCGCGAACGCCGAGCCCGTATCCTTCGCCGGATTCGTTATTTGGAAAGGCCTATGGGCCGGGCTTCTCGCCATGGTCTTGTCACCGCCGATCGCCTGGTGGTCCCTCTCCGCAGCTTCCCTCGAAACGGCGAGCCAGTCGGCAACAGAAGCGAATGTGACCTAGGACCAACACACCGGAAGTTCGAAAAGACTCACCAGAGCCACCTCGCCCTTCCACAATCGCTATTCAATGAGTCGGCGTTAGTCATAGCACTCACTCGACTTGCCAAGGCTCAACGAGGAGATCACTCAAATGGGATTCCGATTTGCAAACGCCGCAGGGCGCGCAGCCCTTGTCGCGGGCGATGACTATTACGACCTCGAAACGATTTCTGGCGGCAAGCTCAGTGCCGATCCGATGGCAGCGCTAGGCGAAGTCGACGCGCTCTCCGAGCTTTCCGCAGGGCTCGGAAGCCAGACTCCTACGGGCAAGCTGGCAGATATCACGCTCGGGTCGCCCTCCCCACGCCCGCTCAACTCGTTCGGAATTGGCCTCAACTATCGCAATCATGCCGAAGAAGGCGGAATGCCGATTCCGGAGGCCCCTCTCACCTTCGCCAAATTCGGATCGTGCATCTGCGGCCCGACCGACGATGTCAAACTCCGCAGCGACTATGTCGACTACGAAGGCGAACTCGTCGTCGTGATCGGGCGTAAGGCATCCAATGTCGCTGTCGAGGATGCGTGGAGCTATGTCGCCGGCCTTTGTGTTGGACAAGACATCTCCGACCGGCCCGCTCAATTCACTTCTGCACCTCCGCAGTTTTCCTTAGCCAAATCATTCGACACTTTCGGGCCAATGGGACCGGTCCTGATATCGCCCGACCTGCTTGAAGATCCGAATAGCCTCGAGCTCGTTTGCGAAGTGAACGGCGAGATCCGACAGAAGGACAGCACCAGCGACTTGATCTTTGATGTTCCGATGCTCGTGTCGTACCTCTCGAATATCCTCACGCTCGTGCCCGGCGACGTGATCTTCACCGGCACTCCCGGCGGCGTCGGTGCCTTTCAAGGCAAGCTGCTAAAGGATGGTGACGTGATCACGACTTCGATTTCTGGACTCGGGCAGATAGAGAATCGCTGCGTACGCATCGCAGACCATTCCCGCGCCGACGTAGTTCCGGATCAACTCAAGAAGGTTCTCGGGATTGACTGAAAGAGGAATCCTCACACATGCCCCTTGTTCGTCCTGAATCCGTCGGCCTCTCCAGTGCGCAGCTCACGCACATCGATCGCCACCTAGAAGAACGTTATGTGCGACCGGGGAAGATCTCGGGATGTCAGACTGCCGTATTCCGCCGCGGCGAACTCGCGCACCACAGCGTGCTGGGCCATCGCGACCTCGAACGGGAAGCGCCTACCGAAAAAGACACGATCTATCGCATCTACTCGATGACGAAGCCCATAACTTCAGTTGCCCTGATGATGCTCCACGAAGAAGCTCGCTTCTCTCTCAGCGATCCTGTTCATAGCTACCTACCTGAGTTCCGAGACCTCGGAGTCTATGAAGAAGGTGTGCACCCAAACTACGTCACGCGCCCGTGCGAGCGAGCCATGACTATCCGGGATGTCCTAACTCACCAATCGGGGCTGACCTACGGCTTCCAGGATCGCACTAACGTCGATGCAGGATATCGAAAAGCCAAGCTTGGCGTCGATATCCACGGCCCGACGCTCGCCGACATGATGAACGGGCTCGCGAAGATGCCTCTCGAATTCTCGCCGGGCACGGCTTGGAACTACTCGGTTTCAACCGATGTATGCGGGCGCCTCGTCGAAGTTCTTTCAGGCCAAAGCCTTGACGTGTTCTTCCGGGAACGCATTTTTGCGCCGCTGGGAATGAGCGACACAAGCTTCTCGATCCCGGAAGACAAATTCTCCCGATTTGCCGCTAACTATGAGCGAGCCGGCCACAAGTCACTCCGACTGATCGATGACCCCATGAAGAGCGCGTGGGCCGGCGATGTCACGCTTTTCTCCGGCGGAGGAGGCCTGCTCTCTACGACCTCCGACTATCTGCGCTTTTGCCAAATGTTGTTGGGAGATGGGACCGTCAACGGTACGCGCCTGCTCGGCCCCAAGACCTTGGACCTCATGACGCAGAATCATCTAGAGGGTGGCCTGGACCTAGCCGGAGCAAGTGTCGGTCTCTTCGGCGAGACACCCTACGAAGGCACCGGCTTCGGCCTCGGCTTCTCCGTCATCCTCGATCCCGTGACGGGGCAAAACGTCGGTTCTCCGGGTGAATACGCCTGGGGCGGTGCGGCGAGCACGATCTTCTGGGTCGACCCCGCCGAAGAGCTTTGCGTCATCTTCATGACACAGCTCATGCCCTCCCGCACTTTCGACTTCCGCGGCCAGCTGAAGTCGATCGTCTACGGCGCGATCCTCCCCGACTAGCAATCTCTCACTGCTCAGACGGCACTCTTTTTGAACGATGTCCTCACCATCGTCATGTGGCCAATACCAGTAGCGACGCGTCATTCGCGCAAGCGTCTTACCAGCGCTCTTTCCACGGCCGCATAACAGCTTCAAATGTCCATGTTGATTTATGCTGATTGTGAAGATGTAAGTATGTTTCCGCAATCCGATCGGGATCCAGCATATTGTCGCCTTCGTCGGCTCCCGCGAGCCAATGCTTCCGCGAGCCGTCTTCCTGCGTCCACGCAATCGCCCCGTCGATCGGGCAATGAACGACGTGAATCCCCTGCGGCCCGAGCTCTCGAGCCATACTTTGCGCGAGCCCCGCCTTGCCGTGAGAGGCTATCGCGAAGGCAGCACTCAGCGGATACCCCTTGATGGCAGCGCTCGCATTCGTGAACAGGATCGTGCCGCGTTGCTCTTCAGTCGTAGCGGCCTGAGACAGCATGGTTCGAGCGGCTTGCTGCCCTACCAGAAATGCACTGTATGCCGAGTTATGAATAGTTTGCAGGACTAGCTTGGAGTCCGCCTCTATCAGTTCCTTTCGGAAAATTTCTTTCACGCGGCCGTCAATATTATGCACCACTAGGCGGGGCGCACCAAGCTGCGACTCTACGTCGGCAAATAGACGAACTACCGACTCCGGATCACTGGCATCGCACGCGAAACGCGCGACCCCAAACTCTTTTTCGAGCGCGATCAGCACAGGCTTATCCGGAGTACGTGCCGCAATTGCCACGCGCATCCCTGCTTCGCTGAAATGCCGCGCACAGCTCGCGCTCACGCCCGGGCCGCCGCCAACGATCAGCGCGACCTCGCCATCGCCTTGTGCTCCTATTCCGCTCATTAATGGCTCCTTGTCGAGGGTATTTGTGGACTACTCAGAGCAGCCCGAAGTCCGCTGCTCAACAGCGGGGCTCATTGCTCTTCATCAACGATACAGCGCAGGCGTAAGCCAGGCTTCTCCCGCTCGGATACATTCTCTTCTCAATCAGACAATCTTCTGGGAGCCATCAAAAGCCCCTGAGAATATGTCCCGTGTATATTACGTGACTTTAGACACTGGATAAATCACGGAGTCGAGCCTTGAAAGCGATGATTGACGATTTCGAAATTTTCCCAGGCGATCATTGTGGGAGCGTTGCTATGCGTGGGCTCCTCAGACACTACTGCGACCTAGCACTCCCGGAAGCCGCCGTCTTCGGACTCGGTGCCGGCCTCGCAAGTGGCTTCATCAACAACCCTGGTGCGGATCCTTCTGTCGTTCTCTTCGGTCGCACTATGGAGATGGAGATCGATCTCGCAAAGCACCTCGGCATCGATTACCGCGAAACGACTGTCGACGATAATGATGAGGCTTGGCGCCTCGTTCGGGAGGAAGTCATTAACGGTCGTCCGACGATGCTCGTTGGCGACATTTTCTATCTCGACTATCGGGACTATAAGGTCAACTTCCCGTCGCACAGGTTTGTGCTTGTTGGATTCGATGACGAGGAAGAGCGCGTCTACATAGGAGACCGGATCAACGACACTCCCGAGGTCTGTTCGCTAGGCGCGGTTCGTGAGAGTCGAAATCCGGCCACCGGCCGATCGGATCAGAATCGATGGGGATGTTTCCACGACACGGCAGTCGGCAATTCCCTCGCCGATGCGGCCGAGTCGGCAATTCGTCAATGCGCGGAGGACATGCTGATCCCGCAAACTGTGCCGCAGGAGTTCGGAAACATCTCGCTCGGCGTGGAAGGCGCACGCGATTACGCAAAGGCCCTCCCTAAGCAATGCGGTGACGCCAAAGCGAAAGCGACCGCCAGCTTCAATGCGGCGTGCATCGAGAAATTTGGAAATGGGGGAGGCAATTTTCGCCGCCTCTATGCAGGCTTTCTTGAATGGGCACGGGACCTCGACCCGAAACTCGTCCCCGCTGAAGCCCCCGCACTCGCGACTAGAGCCGCAGATCAGTGGACTGCAGCAAGCGCCGCCCTCTTCCGCGCATCAGACGAGCCTGAACTCCAATCCCATTGGGATGCAGCGGGAAAACATGTAGCAAGGGCCGCAGATCTCGAAGAGCGCCTATTTATTGGCCTCGCAAAAACAGTCGGCTAAGCGAACCCTATAACCACGGCGCTCCTCGTCCTACCCACGCACGCATGCACACAGCCACTTACGACCAACAAAGCTACGATGTCGCTCATCGCGAGCGCCTCTCACTAGCGCGCCGTCAGGAGTAGACCGTGCGATCCATTGGCATCCTCCTCGTAATCCTTCTTACTCTCGGGTCCATCGCGAGTTATGTGCTCTTTCAGGCTAGTCAGGGCGCCTACGGTGACCTTGTCGTCGCGGGCACGCCGACGCCCGAGCGGATTCCCGTCGCGGCGATTGATACGCTCGACTCGAGCCAGCTAGAGACCGCGCACAGCCTCAATGTGTTCGAGCCAAAGCAAATTCTCTTCGGCGACCTTCACGTTCACAGTTCATTCTCGGTTGACGCGTTTCAACTCACACTGCCGAGTGCCGGCGGCGAAGGCATCCATCCCGTGGCGGATGCATGCGACTTCGCGCGCTACTGCGCGAACCTCGACTTCTGGTCGATCAATGATCACGCCGCCTCGCTTACGCCTCGGCGCTGGCAAGAAACCATCGACACCGTGCGCCGATGCGACGCGCTCGGGGGCGACGATCCCGACTTGGTCTCGTTCTTAGGATGGGAATGGACCCAAATGGGTTCCACACCTGACAATCACTACGGGCACAAGAACGTCGTCCTTCGGGATCTCGAGGACGGCTCGATCCCAACGCGCCCGATCGCCGCCGCCCCGCCTAAGGGCGTTCCCTCGACTTTCGATACCGGCGCGAACGGACCTCTTGTGCGAGGCCTGGCCGCCTTCGCGCTCCCGGGTGGCCACGACATGATGGCCCAGCTGAATGAAATTCAGGGGGTGGGTCGATGCCCAGAAGGCGTGCCGGTTCGCGAACTCCCGATCGATTGCGCCGAAGCCGCTGCGACGCCCGGCGAGCTCTTCGCTAAACTCGACGATTGGGATGTCGCCTCGACCGTCATTCCTCATGGAACTGTCTGGGGCATGTACACCCCCGCTGGATCGGACTGGGCCAAACAGCTCACGCAGAGGGACCACGATCCGAATCGGCAGCGAATCCTCGAAGTCTATTCAGGCCATGGCAACGCAGAGGAGTATCGCCCTTGGCGCGCGGTCGCGATCGCAGAAGACGGCTCTCGAAGCTGCCCCGACCCCTCGTATGGCTACACCCCATCGTGTTGGAAGGCCGGTGAAATCATTCGGGAGCGATGTCTCGCCGAGGATCTCCCCACATCGGACTGTGACCAACGCACTACGGAAGCGCGCCAGTACTTTGTGGACGCTGACCGAAATGCGGGGCCCTGGACAGTTCCTGGCCTTAGGCCGCACGACCTGGGCGAAGCGGGTCAATGTGTCGACTGCTTCCAACCTGCATTCAACTTCCGCCCCCTCGGAAGCGCGCAGTACATACTCGCGTTAGGCCGACCGAGAGCGCCTGAAGGAGCGCAGCGCTTCCGGTTCGGCTTGATCGGTTCGAGCGATAACCACACCGCGCGTGCCGGAACGGGTTACAAGGAAATTGGGCGCAGAGAATTCACCGATGCGCGCATGGCAGAGGTAGGACGTAGCGATCTGGTGACGCGTTTCGCTCGCGACAGTCAATCACGCGCAGAAGCCTTCCCCGTTGGCGAGAATATTCCGAGTGTTGCATTCCTCGAAGCCGAGCGGAGTGGCTCGTTCTTTCTAAGTGGCGGCCTCGCTGCCGTCCACGCCCAAACTCGAGGCCGAGTCGAAATATTCGACGCGCTGGTGCGACGCGAAACCTACGGAACAAGCGGCCCGCGAATCCTCTTATGGTTCGACCTGCTGGACCCGAATGCGCCCAATGGAAAGTGGCCTATGGGCAGCGAAGTCGAAATCGCCGGCGCACCCACCTTCCGCGTGAGAGCGGCAGGGTCCTTCGAGCAAAAGCCTGGCTGCCCGAACACAACGTCGAGCGCGCTCACGGCAGAACGCGTCGAAGAACTCTGCCTTGGGGAGTGTTATTTCCCGAGCGACACACGCCGCCCCATCACCCGAATTGAAGTGATCCGAATTCGGCCGCAGATTGATGCGAACGAGGACGTGACCCCTTTGATCGAGGATTCATGGAAGACATTCTCTTGCCCCGCGCAGGGCGAGGGGTGTGAAATCACGTTCAGCGACCCGGAATTCGGTCGCGATGGACGAACTACGAGCTATTACGTCCGTGCCATCGAAGCGCCAACCCCCGCGCTGAATGCGGATCCGTTAGGCTGCCAAAGCGACGGAAGTGGAGGCTGTACATCGATCGATCCATGCTTTGATCGACCCGGTAGCGACGAATGCCAGGCGCCCTCAGAGCAGCGCGCTTGGTCTTCGCCGATTTTCCTAGACCCGAAACCTAACGTGAGCTAACCGGCGGTTACCAACCGCCTCCGGGGGTGACTCCGTCATCCTTCGTAATCGCATAAGGGCAGTCTGATCCGTCTACTCTTCATTCCCCGGGAAGGACGCCCATTTTGCGGCCCGCTTTTCAAAGAAGGCGGTTGGGCCTTCGATCTGATCCGGATGATCCGCGTGAAGCTCGAGTTGTTTATAGGCGACATCGAGCCCGGCCTCGAGACCGTGATCGAGGCTTTCCCAAATCGCCCGCTTGGAACGTGCCAAGGCCGTCGGCGACCACCGACTAATAATCTCAGCAACCTCGCGTGCCCGATCCATCAGGTTCGCTGCAGGTGCGATCTCCCCGATTAATCCAATCCGAAGCGCATCTTCCGCCGACATCCGCTCAACCGAGCCGAGATAGGTCAATCGAAAGACAGCATCGAGCGGGATTCGCTTCGCGAGCCCAACCATCTCGATCACTGCTGGGAGTCCGTTCTGGCAATGCGTGTCGAAGAATGTCGCGGTGTCCGCGGCGATCGTGATGTCGGTATCGGCAACGAAGTGCAGGCCACCACCATTGCAGATCCCATTGACCGCCGTGATCACCGGCTTCCAGCAGCGGTTCTGTACCGCGGTGATCTGATTATACGGCGCATCCTTGCGCTCGACCTTCGCGAATTTCTGGCTGTCGCCGGTCGCGGTGGAAGAGATATCCCAACCGGTGCAGAAGGCCTTTTTGCCCTCTCCCGTCACGATCACGCATCGCACTTCGGGGTTCGCTTCAATCTCATTCCACAGGCGCCTGAGCTCCTGGGTCATCTCGTAGTCGAAGGCGTTTCGCGCTTTGGGATTATCGAGGGTGATCGTCGCAATGTGATCCGTAAGGTCGTAGTGCACGGTGCCGGGCATGCCGCATGTCTCCTGGGCGTTCGAGTGGATCCCATTCATAGCCGATCGGCGCGGGGGTAGCCGCCAGCTATTCGACGCGAGAAACCGGGAAGGACGTGCCTTCAAACTCGACAGATGCCCCCTCGATTCGCCCGTCGGAAGACACCTCAAAGATCATCAAGAGCCCAGAACCTGAGAATGCGTGGGCACCAAGCTCGCCGAGCTCTGCCAGCTGTCCATCCCCTCGACCGGCGACGAGTAAAGAGCCCCGCCGCTCAACGACGAGTGACACCGGAACAAGAGGGACCTTGTACTGACCGACGTAGCGATCGAGCCTATGAGCAACGGGGAGCGCAAGTAGCTCCGAAATCGTCCAAGGCGCGCGGCGCCCCGCTTCTGCCGAACGGATCCCCGCGACCGTCTCTTCTCGGACAGGCTCTTCGCCGTGCCCCCAAGAGCGCCGAAGATAGGTAACGACGGAAGCCAAACCCGCATCGTCGAAGCGAGGATCGTCCGCGTGCCCCGGCATGGTCAAATTCCAGTCTTGTCCGTCAATCGACAGAGGTCCTGTTAGGCCATGTAACGCAATTCGCACAATCCAATCATCGGCATCCCGCACCCAAGGCGAACCCACGAGCGACGGCGCCAAGCTTGCTTGCCCCATCCCACTGGCTCCGTGACAACCTGCGCAGGAGGCCGCATAGAGCGCTTCTCCCCTCATGCGCGAGGCCTCTTCTTCTTCGCTTAGCGGCCGCGCGCCTCCAGGACGAAGGTCACCCGGCCAGGTGATATGCGGCCGCACAGCAGCGAGCGCTTCAGTGACCGCAGCATCTCGCTGCGCGTCTTCATCGAAGAGCGCGTGAGCACTTATCAGCTCAACCCGAGCAGCACCCGGAACTCGCTGCCCCTGAGCGATGGCCTTAAGCATTGAGACTTGTGCGTCGGGCGACGCGAGAGCAATCTGATCGAAGAGTGCTTCGACACGTTCTGCAGCGTCGGCATGCTGTTGCGCCGCTCTATGCACGCCCGCCGCAAGTTCTCCGAGCCACGCATCGCCTGCATCACTGGGCCCGTTCCTCGAGGCGGTCACTACAGATTTTTCAAGTGCCTCCGCCTCAAGGCCTCCCAATCCTGAAAGCACGGCCTGCCGGATCAACTCATCCCCACCAAAGGCAAGCTCAAGCAGTACATCCAGAGGCCTCTTCTCCTTTACGAATGTGCCGAGGGTATGAACGGCCTGGAGCCTAACGGCAGGATCTTCGTCAACCCGCATCCCCTCAACGAGCGAGAGCCAGCGAGCGGCTGAATCCCCCGCGGCCAAACTCAGCTCTCCCGTTCGAAGTCCAGCACGCCGCACACGCGGGTCAACATCCGCTAAAGCCTCGGCCGCGGTAACGAGTTCGAGTGAGTTAAGCCCCGAGAGCGTCCAGAGCGAGTGCACACGCCCGAGCGCCGTCGTCGAATCGAGATCACGAAGCGAAGCGGCAGTCCTCGGATCCGCGTCATGGATCAAAGCGCGCTGGGCGTGATCACGCACCCAACCGTTAGGATGATCGAGAGCGGCGATTCGCTCTGCGTGCGTGCGGAGCGAAGACACTCGGCGAGAGATATCTCGATCTTCGCGAACAATCCGCCAAATCCGGCCATGAGCACCCGGAGCCACGAGATCATTCTTCTCGACGTAGTCCCGTAAATAGTCGGAGACATAGTGGGCGTGCTGGATGACGCCACGGTACATATCGATGATCCAGATGGCCCCATCGGGTCCGACCTTCGCGTCGACGGGACGAAAGCGCTCGTCGGGGGACGCCAGGAACTCACGCTGTTCCCAGTCGGGGTCGGTTTGAAGCTGATGTTCGGCGCGGAGCGTTGTCCCCAACCGTTCAACCGAGAAGTGGGCCACTGCACTTCCGCCGGACTCGGGAACGAAGGCATCCCCTAGATATTCCGAGCCATATTGATCGCCCCTCTGAATCGCGATTCCACTGACCGCCGTCGGGCCGTTCTGCCGACCGTCCGCGCGGAGTGTCCCCGACGCATATGCGCGATTCAGTCCGGGAGCGACACGAATTCCCCAGACCTTCTCGCCATCTCCGAGGGGAATATTAAGCCCCGCAGGACTTTGCCGCGACGCCGTCCCCGCTTGCCGAGTGACGTATTCGCCTGGAAAAATTTCGCCGTAGAGAAAGCCTGAGTTGTGGTTGTAGTAAAGCAGTCCCTCATCATCCTGGGCGATACCCCATTGCCCCCTGAAGGGCGTGGGGGACGAATCGAGTTCCTGCCTAGCATTGGCGAAGCGTAATCGACGAGAGGATTTTGCGTTATACAGCCAGCCGTCGAGTCCGGGCAGGAGCCCGTTCTCTCGATGCTCAACATTCGTGCCTTCGGCCGCGTAGTCGCCGAGCCGAGTCATCTCATCACAAATGCCATCTCCGCTCGTATCACGGCAACGAATAAGATTCGGCGGTTCCCCAATCAATATGCCGTCCGGAAGAACCGCGATCGCACGCGGCAAAATCAGGTCATCCGCGAAGACCCTACTCGAATCCATTTGCCCATCGCCATCCTCATCCTCGAGTACAACGACACGTCCGACCGGACGTTTTTCTCCGCTCCCTTCGACGTCACGCATGAAGCCGCGCATCTCTACTACATAGAGACGCCCTTCGTCATCGAAGTCCATCGCCACCGGATCGACGACTAGCGGCTCCGAAGCAACTAGTTCGACGCGGAAGCCATCGGCGACACGAAACGCAGCCAGCGCCTCAATCGGCGACAGGACAGGAGAAGGCGGACGTTCGAGAGCTGCTAAGACTTTTTCTGGATCAGGCGCACTGAGCCACCAAAATGCGACCGCGCCGACTAACAACAAAAAACCGAGTATGCCGCTCAACATGATAAGGACGCGCTTCATACAAGACCCTTCTTGATCTCAGCAAGTCGTTCGGCTTCGGGACGCCGCTTATAGAATGAATCAATGGGGTAGCAGCCTGACACCAAGCCATTTCGCGGTGCGGTCGTACAATCACTAAAGGTTCGACAGACCAGCGGTCGCTCAAGTCCCCGACCAGTCAATACATCTCTCGGCAGCTCGGGGTACGAGAGCATCATCCGCCCCAGACCAATTGAATCGGCCCGCCCTGCGCGAATAATCGCCTGCGCGACATTAGGAAGCCACTCTTGCAGGTACGTGTAGGCGGAACCCACAAACTTGATACCTTGATGACGTTTGGTCAACTCCGCAGTCGCGTCGATTTGACGGACGACGCCGACAAGCGGATCCTCCGGCAGTCGATAGCCGTCAGATGGCGGATAGAAGGCGGGGCGCTGGATATGAGGGTTGTAGTACGGGCTCCCGGCAGTCGTGCACACCAGAGTGACCCCAGTCGCAGCGAGCCACTCGACTAACTGATGGCTCTCAGCCAGATCGAGTCCAAGCCCGTCGTCTGAGGCCCCGAAGGGTTGATGGGAGCTCGTCTCCGGAACCCCTAATCGGTCCTCTCCAGGTATAAAGGGATGCCTATCAAAGACGGAGAGCCGCACGCCTATTTGAAGTGCCGGCGCTTCGCTTCGTACTGCTTCGATGGTGCGCAAGAGGAACCGAGAACGACCTTCGAGATCGCCCCCATAACTCCCGGACCGTGTCCGCGCGGAAAGCAGCTCATGCCCCAAATAGCCGTGGCAAGCCTTCACGTCGACGAAGTCAAAGCCCGCGGCCTCTGTGAGTTTCGCCATACGAACGTAGTCGCCAATCAGGCCATCCAACTCATCATCCGTAAGCATCGCACGATCGTCCTCGACTCCGACGCGCCGATCGAGGACGGAATGCCTAAAGGCTGTCCGCGGAAGAAGCTCTCCGTGCGGGCGGGAAAATCGCCCGGAATGCGTGAGTTGAAGACCTAGCAACAGGTCCTCAGTCCGATCTCCTTTTGCTTTGTGAGCCAGCACTAATGTTTTGCGAAGAGAAGCAAGATCCTCCGCACTCCTAGGATTCGCACAGAGCTGCTGAGGATTTGCGCGGGCCTCCGGCTGAACTGCATAGGCCTCTCCGCCCCAAACGAGCTTCGCGCCGCTCTCTCCGAACCGGGACCAGCGACGCTTCACAAGATCAGTCGGCCGACCGTCGGGGGACGCATCCCAACCTTCCATAGGAAGTACCGCGAAGCGATTCCCAACGGATCTTCCCCCCACGTCAAACGCGTGGCTAAGCGGACCTTCCTCTTCGATTTCATCGTCGATCGGAAGACTCAGGCCGAGTTCCGCCAAGCGCGCTTCCAGCTTCTCTCGCGTCCCGAGACGCGTCATCTTCACCGCGCGGCTCATGCCCAAACCTCGAGTCGCTTAGAAATTTCTTCCAAGACCTCCCGATCAGAAGCCGGTCGCCGCGCCGCCTGGGGGTGGGTCTCAGAGGACGAAATCCGTTTACGCAGATTCAGGAAAATCGCTGCGTCGTGTTTGTAGGCGGGAACAGGGTCGCGAAAAGCAAAGAAGCCCAGGTACTGAAGCAGATCATTCAACTCAAAGAACATTGGATCGTCTGTCGCCCAAAACCCATCGCGTTTCGCGAACGCTTCGGGTGCGAACGCCGAAAGCCCCAATAGGTAGTCCGATCCGTACATCACCATGTCGATCGCAAGATCATTGCCCGTGAGCACCCTAAAATCGGGCCGCACAGAATCTCGCAACGCTAACCGCTCCCATTCCTGACTTCGAGACAAAGACGAGTGCTTCGCGCCAATGCACTGCGGGATCGCCAGCAGAGCGCGATAGGCCTCGAGGTCATAAATCCGACCATAGGGAACAAACATTGGCCCAAGTTCAAATCCGATGAATCGATCACTCGATTCCCCGAGACGCTTATGGGCGCCTGCCCAGTCCGGGCCGTCGAGCGCGGTTAGCCCATATGAGGGAAAGACGACCGGCGTCCCCCCTCGCGACTCGATCCGCTCCATCTCGCGCGCCATCGCATCTCGGTCCCACGAGTCCCCTTCGTGATCCTCGACATGAGCCCCCGCCACGAATTCTTCACCTACGACCGACTTCGTCGTGTCGAGCACTTGCTCGCGTGCGGACTCCGAAATTAATTGGACATAACCCGTATCCATATTGACGGCGGGCACGAGCCCCGCCCGTACAGTTCGCTCAAGTAGACCTCGAAAGGAGGACCAGTCGATCTCGCCTAACTCGGTCATAGGCAGCAAGACCGCGGACATGCCGGCGATCTTTCTACGCCTCCTTATGAGCTCTGATGGATGCTTTTCAAGCATGATCGATCTCCGGTCGTAGATAGCCTGCAACGACCTCCTGGATATGCCTACGTCTGGCGCCTCGCGATTGCGCTGATAATAGATTCCGAGAAAAGACGACACCAAGGGTGTGTGCGTTGCTGAGATAAAAATAGCCGAGAGAAGCAATCGTGATGTAGAGCTGAACCGGGTCCACCCCCATCCGAAACACCCCGCTCGCAACGCCGCGGCCGAGAATCTCTCGGATCCGCTCAACCAGCGGATGATGCATCTCATGCAGCCGCTCGCTTTGGGCCAGATGTCGTGCGCGATGAAGGTTCTCACTGTTCACGAGATGGATGAACTCAGGATGTTCTTGGAAATAACCCCAAGTAAAATCAACCAATTTAGTCATCGCCTCGGCAGGCTCGAACCGTTCCAGATCGAGCGCCGATTCGGCTCCGCGAATTCGCGCATAGGTCGCTTCCAGCACCGCCACGAAGAGCGCTTCTTTATTTCCGAAATAGTGGTAGAGCAAGGCCTTGTTCACGCCAGCACGCCTCGCGATCTCATCGACCCGCGCGCCTGCAAGACCGAGTTCGGCAAAGGCGTCCGTCGCGGCATCCAGAATCGCCGCGCGACTTCGGTCCGCGTCGCGTGTCTTGGGAGCAGCCAGCGACTTGGAGTGCGACCCACGTTTCGCACTCGCAGCCTTGGCTGCAGGGCGAGAAGACAATCGCGAACGGGTGACAGGAGGTGACAAGGGCGCGGAGCCTCGGAATGACTCGACAGCGAAGAGCGCCGTCGGCTTGAAAACAGTTAACTAAATGGTTAGATAAAGATCAAGCTGGACTCAGGAACGCCCCTTTTATTCGGAGCCTTTTTTTGGAGATCGAGATTCACGCGGTCGACTTTGCCGCAAGCGTCTGTCAAACACGCCTGCCCTTCCGCTTCGGCATCGTCACGCTGACCGAAGCCCCCGTGCTGCTCGCCCGGGTTCGAGCTCGCGTCGAAGGACGCGAAGTCGAAGGATGGAGTGGCGATCTCTGCGTCCCTAAATGGTTCGAAAAGGATCCGCGAAAATCGGCCCGAGATGATGTCGCGAGCCTTTTTCGAAGCGCGCGCCGTGCGGCAACCGCCTATACGGGCTCTATCGGCACGCCCTTTTCGATTTGGCACGTCGCCGATCGGCGTTGTGTCGAGGGGAATCTCGCAAGCGGGATTCGACTCGTGGATGGCTTCGGTGTGGCGCTAGTCGAGCGAGCGATGATCGACGCGACTTGCCGCGGAGTCGACCGATCTTTTCGCGACGCCCTCTCGGAAGATGTCTTCGGCTTTGAACCAGGCCTACTCCTTCCGCAAACCGAGGGACTCCGAGGTCGTGACATCATTGCCACTCCGGGACCCGAGAGTGTCCTTTTGCGACACACCGTCGGCGGACTCGACCCGCTCCGGCTCGCGGACGTAAAGGCCGAGGACATACGAGAGGACGGACATCCCATCGCGCTCGAAGAGGACATTCGCCGCTTCGGACTTCGCGCATTTAAGCTGAAAGCCAGCGGCGAACCAGAGGCTGATGCCGACCGCCTCTGTGAAATCGCACAGGTCGTCGACGAATGTGGTGTCGTAGCTCCCGTCTATACGCTGGATGCAAATGAGAGTTTCAAAAATACGGCCGGCATACATGATCTACTCGACCGTCTCGAAGCGAGAGAAGAAGGTCGCCGAATCCTTGCAGGGTTGACCTATCTCGAACAACCTCTGCCCCGCATCAAAACTCTCGACCCCTCTACCGAAGCCGATATACGCGCGCTCTCGGGCCGCGTCGATTTACTTATTGATGAGGCGGACGATTGCATTGACGCCTTCGACCGCGCGCTAAACATCGGCTACCGGGGCGTCTCGGTAAAAAACTGCAAAGGCGTCTTCCGCGCCCTCACCAATCGTGCACTGTGCATCGTCCGCGGAGACGGAACGTTTCAGACAAGCGAGGACCTCACGAACCTTCCCATGTTGCCCCTACAACAGGATCTGACGACCCTCGCGGCGCTAGGCCTCACGCATAGCGAACGAAATGGCCATCATTTTTTCCCCGGCCTTGATGTAATCCCGCCGCAGGAAGCGGAAGTGGCCCTCGCCGCGCATCCGGACCTCTACGAACGCCGGGGCGACCGAATCGTTCTTCGAATCGAAGCGGGCAGCCTCTCCCTGGCCTGCCAAGATTCAATCGGCTTCGGCTATGACGCACCCGTCGACTGGGCCGCACGGCAGGATCTCGCGGTGATCGAGGCAGGTGGATGGGGAGAACGTTCGAGGTGAACGAACACGACACGCCTGAGCGAGAGAGCGCTTCACAGGAAGAGGCTTGGCAGGGCTTGCGCATGACAAGCGCGCCGGATCCAAACGCGCAGCAATCGGAGCGCGCGGCACTTCGCAGTCTGGCCGCGAAGCCCTTTCCCGCTCGGCTACGCGGCTACCTTCGCATGCTCGGTCCGGGATATATGCAGAGCGCTATGACGCTCGGCGGCGGCACCGTCTCCTCCGCTCTCTTTGCGGGAGCCGTCTTCGGATATCAACTCCTGTGGGTCGCTCCTCTCGCGATGGCACTCGGGGTTGTTATGCTGGCCGCAATTTCTTGGCAGACGCTCTCTACGGGCGCCCGGCCGTGGCCCGCTATGCGAGAACATGCCGGGCCTTTTTTCGCCTGGTCATGGGCGATCGGTGCGCTCCTCTCGTCTTTGATCTGGCAATTCGCACAATATGCCTTGGCTTCCGCCGTGCTCGTCGACCTCGCGGATCTCGCCGGCTGGTCTGATGCCCCACCCTTCTTAATGGGCCTCGGTGTGCTTGCTTGGGCAATCGTCATAAGCAGCGTCTACGGACGCTCTTCCGGCGCGATACGAATCTACGAGCGCATCCTCCAGACGATGGTGTGGGGGGTCGTACTTTGCTTCGCTTGGGTCGTATTCCAAACCGGCCTGCCGGACTGGGGCGAACTCTGGCGTGGGTTCTTCACCTTCGAAATTCCTTCGACACGCAATGGTGTCGCTGCTTCAACGCTCGTCCTTTCCGGCCTCTCCGCCGCTGTCGGCGTAAACATGGTCTTCCTCTATCCCTACACGCTGCTCGCTAAAGGCTGGGGCCGAGACCATAGAGAGCTTTCGATCGTCGACTTGGTCGTGGGCATGTTCCTGCCGTACACAATCGCCGTGAGTCTGATCGTGATCGCCACCGCCCACTCCATTCACCTGGACCCCGCCTACGAAGGGATGAAGCTGTCTCCCGTCGAAGCGGCTCAAGTTCTCGCCGGATCGATCGGTGAGACGGGAGGTCGACTCGTATTCGGCTTGGGCGTTCTTGGAATGGCTTTATCCTCGATCACGCTCCAGATGCTGACCTGCGGGTTCGTCGCGGTTGAACTCCTCGGCTTAACCGTCGGCAGTCAGGCGCATCGCCTAGCGACCTGGATTCCGGTTCCAGGCGTCATAGGCTCGGTCTATTGGAGCGATATCGCCGTCTGGGTCGCAGTCCCAACCAACATCATTTGCGGGCTCTTTCTACCGGCAACCTATCTCGGTTTTTGCCTACTCCAGAGACGTTCAGCCTATCTCGGCGAAGATCTCCCGGGCGGCTTCAGCGGGGGGATCTGGCTCGCCGCCATGTTTGGCGTGACCGGGTTCCTTTCCGCGTTCTTAATATGGTACGTGTGGGGATCCATGGGGCTCTAGCGACGCGAATCCCGAGACTCGCCCCTCCGCTATCAATTGCCGTATGATTGCCAGCATGACTCAACCGACGGTCACGACTTATCCTCGACGCAAGATCTACTTTCTCAGCTGCCTCGCACTTTTCACTGCGGGCCTGAGCTTCGCTCTTCGCGGTGCGATCATTGCATCTATCGTTCAAGAGGTCAGCCCAGGTTCCGCTAGTCTCGCAGGGGGACTATTAGGCAATGCATTTCTAGGCTTTGGCCTATCACTGCTCTTCGTGAGCATCTTCCTCGACCATCTGGGGATGGGCCGCGCATTGCTCGCCTCCGCTCTCGCCTTTACTTCCGGGACGCTGCTCTCAATTTCAGCATCCGGCGAAGGAGCGATTACTGTACTGCGTGTCGGCTTCTTCTTATCGGGACTCGGCTGGGGCTTCATGGAAGCTGCGGTCAATCCGCTCACCACTGCGCTCTACCCAGAAGACAAGACCAACCGGCTCAATACGGTTCACGCATGGTGGCCGGCTGGTGCGATTGGCGGCACCCTCATTGCCCTCGCCGGAGCATCCCTCGACTTGGGTTGGCGCTTGCAGTTCGCTTCGGTCCTGCTTCCCGCAGCCGGCTGTATCGCACTCTTCGTAGGCACCACTTTTCCTCGTACTGAACGCGCGAGCATGGGGGTTTCGATGTCGGAGATGTTTGCGGAGATTCCGAAGCAGCCCCTATTTATTATGTGGTGGATCTGCATGCTGCTCACCGCCGCAGCCGAGCTCGCGCCGAACCAATGGTTCGACTTTGCACTCACACGCTCCCTCGGTATTCGCGGCGCATGGATCGTGATCTACGTCTCGGCCATGATGTTTGTCTTCCGGCATTTCGCGGGGCCCCTGGCCCACCGCGTATCGAACATCCGTTTACTCTGGGGATCCTCGGTCCTCGCGGTCGTAGGACTATGGATGCTGCCTTACGCCAACTCCCCTGCGACGGGTCTCGCAGCAGCAACTCTTTGGGGGCTAGGCGTGTGCTTCCTGTGGCCCACCATGCTCGCCAGCGTCGCTGAACGTTATCCGAAGGGGGGAGAACTCTTCATCGGCCTCATGGGTGTCGCCGGTGCGCTATCGATCCAATTCGTCTTGCCTGCCCTCGGCAGCATCACGGACGACACGAAGCATGAACTCGCCGGCGGAAGCGCCGCCTTCGAGGCCCTGCCATCGGCTGCGCAGGGTCCCCTTCTCCAAGCAGCAAACGAGGCGGCCTTCCATACCCTCGCGGGTTATGTTGCAGTTCTGATCGTCGTATTCGGGGCGATCGCGGTTTTCGAGCGAAAACAAAACGCCTAATGCTAAAAATGCCTCCAGAGAGAGATCCTCAGGATCGGCAGCGAGAACAAATGGCGGGGTCACAGAAGCCACGTTCGAGCGCGACAAGCCAGCCGGGAGCAAGAAGAGATGCTTTGCCGGCTTTCGTTGCTGTCACCTGCAGATAGACTATCAGCCGTGGTCCAAAGACGTAACCTAGGCAGCAACAGCCTCGAAATTTCGCGCATCGTGTTCGGCGCGATGGGTCGAAGTGTGTCCTCCCAAGCCGACCGCGCAGATGTCGTCGCCTGCGCAATCGATGAAGGCATCACCACGATCGATACCGCCCCCCTCTACGAATTCGGTCAGAGCGAGAGCGAGTTAGGCCGCTCGCTCTCAGGTCGCCGGAACGAAGTCGAGATTCTCTCGAAGGTAGGACTCAGGTGGGACGACAATCATGGCGACGTGCTCTTCGATACAGGCGAAGGCAGTCAGCCCCGCCGTGTCGTCCGACGCGACAGCCGCCCAACCGCGATTCGCCGTGACGTTGAAGAGAGCCTTATGCGTCTCCGAACAGATCATCTCGACCTCGTCCAAATTCATCATCCAGACCCCCATGTGCCTATTGCGGAAAGCCTCGAGGCCCTGGCCGACCTCATTCGCGAGGGCAAAATTCTTCACTTCGGATTTTCGAATTTCGATGCAGCGCTCCTCAGAGATGCGGAGGAGGCATACGCTACGAAGCCCAAACATTTTCGACCCATCAGCAATCAACTCCACTACAGCCTCCTAAAAAGAGTCGCGGACGAAGACATATTACCCGAGGCAAAGCGAATTGGACTCGGGCTACTTGCCTACTCCCCCCTGGAGATCGGCGCCTTAAGCGACCGCATCCTCGAACCCGGCCCTCATGCGATTGACCTTGTCGAGCGCTCCGTCGCCTTCCGTCCGAATAACGCTCGCCTACTCCGCGCCGCCGTTACGGACGTAATTTCTCCCATTGCGGCTCAGAAGAGTGCCAGCGTGAGCCAGGTCAGCTTGGCGTGGCTTCTCCATTATGAACCAATCGATGGGGTCATAGTCGGTGCGACCACGCTCGACCAAGTTCGAGCCAACGCGCAGGCCGCCGCGATCACGCTTTCGCCAGAAGAGTTCGATCAGATCGACCGCCACTTCGCAGCCTTCACACTCGACCGTACGGAAGGCTACGACTTAAAGACGCGGCTCCGGCAGAAACTCCGTCGCGTGAAGGGCCGCATGAATCATGCGCTCGGTCGCTAAAGGAAGATGTGATGATCGTGTATGAATTAAATCGAGAGGTCATGGCCACTCGACCCCGCGCCGGTCGCACCGGCTGCGTCCTGATAGCAATCACGCTCCTCATCGCAGCATGTGGAGGCTCTGAGCCGCCACTCCCGCGAATAGGAATCTCAGCTCAGGCCAAAGACCCTGCATCAAGCGAAGCGCGGCTCTCTTGGCTACCTCGCAAAGCCATCGATCGCATACTCGACTACCGAGTCTGGAGCGGCGCGCGTTCAGGTTTCGTCGCATTCATCGCAACACAGGGTCGCGTCGTCTACGCACGCACTTCAGGCAATGCCGACCTGGAAACAGGCACGCCTATGGAAGTGGACACGCGTTTCCATTTGGCCTCCATGACGAAGCCGATCGTGGCGGTAGCCGCAATGATCCTCGTCGAGGAGGGGCGGCTAGACCTAGACGCGAAGCTCTCGGACTATCTCCCAGCATTCTCGCGTATGCGCGTCGTTCGCTCGCGTGCGGAGGATGGCGGATGGGTTGACGAACCGGCTACGAACTCGATTCGCATCCGCCATCTGCTCACCTTTACTTCGGGAATCGGCGGATACGCGGAGACTAACGATCCTCTTGATCAAGCCTGGCGCTCCCCTGACATCGAACTCAAAGGACTGGGCTCCCTCGCCGATCGCGTGAATCTAGTCGCGCGACTGCCGCTCTACGAAGAACCCGGGATGACATGGCGCTACGGATGGTCGGCGGATGTGCTTGCCCGAGTCGTCGAGGTGGCGGCGCAGCAACCCTTCGACTCTTTTCTAAAAACGCGGATCTTTACCCCCTTAGGTATGACGCGGACGAGCTATCCAGACGCCGTGCCCGCGGATGAACCGGTGGCCCGTATGTACACCCATGATAAAAACGGGGACCTCGTACGGGATCCGCAATTCGACGACTACTACGGGCGCGGATGGACGCCCGGCGGAGGCGGCCTCGTTTCAACCGGGGTCGATTTCTTGCGATTCGCCATGATGCTCGCGGGGCGCGGCGAACTCGAAGGCACACGGATCATTTCGGCACGAAGCGTCGAAGAGATGACGCGACTCCATGTGGCGGACGGCGTACTCGCCGACATGGACATAGAGGGACTCGGCTGGGGGCTCGGCGTTTGCGTTGTCGCCGATGACACGAAAACCCTGATGCCGTCCCAAAACGGCGACTATTGGTGGAGCGGACGCTTCGGCACGCAGTTCTGGATCCGCCCAGAATCCCAGAGCGTCGTCGTCGTGATGCAGCAGACAGAGCGCAGCCCCTACTCCGACCTGCCCATCACCCCGACACTCGTCCAGGTATTGGGCCTTCCGTAGGGCCACGCTCTTTCTTAACCGCAGGCGCCCGGCGCGCTCACCCGCGCCCCCTGAACTAACGCCCAGGATTGCGACAGAAGTCTGCCAGGCTGCCTGCCGTATCGCGGCTGATCTCAGGACAAACCATCGGGAAAATCTCAGTCCCGTGCATTGTCCCCATCACTTGGCGGCAGCGCGCTTCGACACCCGCCTCAACCAAAGTGCGGTAGAAAGCGATGCCTTCATCACGCAAGGGGTCGCACTCGTTTACGCTGATCATAGTCGGCGGCAGTCCCGCGAGGCCTTCAGCCGTCGCAAAGCTCGGCCACGCAAGCGGGTTCTGGTTCTCAAGTTCTTCAATGCCATAGGCCATAGCACCGTTGTTGTTATGCAGGTCTAGCAATATCCCGTTATTTTCCGTCGACGACGGGAAACGTTCCTGCGGCCATTCACCAGCAATATAAGGGCAGAGCGCATACAGGCCCTTAATGAGGTCTAGCTTGCCTTCTTGTTTGAGGCGAAGAGTCGTTGCGATCGACAGATTGCCGCCACCGCTCTCACCCGCGATGATGATCTGATCGGGATCGACGCTTAGCTCCGCCGCGTTCGCGTGCACCCATTTCAGACCAGACACACAGTCATTCAGACCGGCCGGGAAAGGAGCAACCTCCGGCGCCGACGACGGAGACACACAATTGCGAAAGTCGACCATGGCGACGTTCACACCGCGCGCCGCGATTATCTTGCCCCAGGCTCGGTAGTTCCCGTCATAACAGGACATGATCATCATGCCGCCGCCGTGGATATAATAAACTGTCGGTCGCGCACCGCCCTCTTCGTGACGGATCAACTGAATCTTAATGGTGTTTCCGTCGGGCTCCGACTGGAACTCTTTGGTTTCGACAACGAGACCCGCTGAGGGCGCGATCTCCTCTGTGTCACAAAGTTCCATCATGTTGCGGATTGCATCAGTCGCCGCTTGTGAGCCTTCGCCGTTCATGCGGGCGAGGAGTTCGTCTCGGTTCTTGGAGTCTTCAGCGGAGCTGCCGGGCATCGCTGCCAGCATGCCGCGCAGGCGGGGATCGAGTCGGGTGTCTTCAGAGATCGGGTTACTCACGGGGATCCTTTCGATTAGATCTAAACACGTTAGCGCCATTCACGAGCAATCGAGGCCTCGACGCTCCCCCCGATCCTGCATAGGATTACCTGATCGAGGAGCCCCATGACCATTCAATACGATCCCTTTTCAGACGAAGTCATCAATGGCGACAACCACGGCATCTACAAGCGTCTGCGAGATGAATCCCCGATTCATTTCCTGCCGGACTACAACGCCTTTGCCCTCTCGCGCTTCGACGATGTTTGGTGGGCCTGCGAGGGAGACTTCGTTTCGAACGCGAACGGCGCAACCTCGGCGCATCTGCTGACGCGGGTTCAACCGGTGCTCCCTTTGATCAATAATATGGATCCGCCGGAGCACACCAAGCTTCGCGGAGGTCTTCGCAAGCACTTCATGCCTTCCCGCATGCGCGCACTCGAGCCCTGGATTCAGAATCTCGTCGAAGGGCTCGTCGAGCCCTTCGCGGATGGTGGCACGTATGAATTCGTTGAGGATTTTGCACAGCCCCTCGCCATGAACGTTGGCTGCAAAGTCATCGGACTCCCCGAGTCCGACGGCGATTATCTCCGGGACGTGGTCGGTCGCTTCTTCGCACGGGCCCCGGGCCAGGCGGGGATGACTGAAGACGGCCTCGCCGCGATGGGCGAGATGAACGAGTACCTGCGACGCATCTCCGCAGAACAGCGCGCCACCCCGCCGGCAGAACCTAACGCGATCACTGTTCTTCGTGACTACCGCGACGCGGATGGCAACGGGCTTAGCGACGACGACATAGGCTCCCACCTATCACTGCTCCTGATCGGCGGGACGGATACGCTTCCAAAGGTGCTCGCTAACCTCATGCTACGCCTGCACCAGAGCCCAGATCAACGCGCAGCTCTGGTACAGGACCCCTCGCTTACCGTCCCCGCCTTCAACGAGGCCGTGCGAATCGACATGCCGACACAGAACATGTGTCGTGAGGTGACGAAGACGGTCGAGCGCCATGGCACGACAATCGAGCCGGGTCAGGTGATCGTTCTTTTGTACACCGCCGCGAATCGCGATGAGCGGGAGTTCCCGGAACCTACGCGCTTCGACATCCGTAGAGCCGC
>DGPZ01000092.1:0-6455 GCA_002390675.1 Deltaproteobacteria bacterium UBA4427 | reverse complement strand
CGTAAAGAAGGCCAGATCGCGATGAACGAAATCTTGAAGCGCTTTCCTAAATACGAAATCGACGAAGCCAATCTCGAAACCTACGCAACGGAATTCGTGAAGGGCTATTCGGCGATGCCCGTTCGGTTTCGTTCATAGATTCGTCTACGCCCCAACGAACGCCCTCTTTCCTTCAAGCAGATTCAGCAAGGACTCCGATGACTGAAGCCAACACACCCGAATCCCTCGAACACCTTGGCCTCCCGCAGATCGATCAGGTTGGCTTCGTGGTCAAATCTTTGGAAGACGCGAAGGCTCGCTACGGTGCGCTCTTCGGACCCTTTACGGAGATGGACGGATCCGTTGAGGCGGCCGAATATCGCGGGGAGATTGCTGACGCCCATCTCGGCATCCTTTTCGGCAAGTCCGGCGAACTCGAAATGGAGTTCATCGAATGGCGAGGCGGCAAGAGCCCTCATCGCGAGTTCATCGAACTAGGCCGCGAAGGCATGCATCATATCCGGTACCGCGTAGACAACGCCGACGAATGGATCGCCAAGCTCGCACCCCACGGCTACAAGCCGATCTGGTACAAGCAATTCGCCGCCGACACGGTCTTCGCGTATCTCGAACGCGAAGGTGATCCACTGCTCGTTGAATTCTTGGAGATGCCTGCGGGCGGCCCGGGAACCTCCGAGGCGTAGTTAAGCACTCGAGCGGGGATCAATCGCCGAAGAGGCTCGATGCACGAGATAGCACGGACCCCTTAGGCGGGTCCGTCCCCTCTTAGACAATCCGACCCCTCTTAGACAATCCGACCAGAGTGCCCTTCCCAATAGGGATCTCGAAGCTTTCGCTTATAGAGCTTCCCGTTCGGATCCCGGGGCATATCCTCGGTGAAGTCGATGGAGTGCGGCCATTTCTGCTTGGCCATTTTATCCTGGTAGTAGGCGACGATCTCGAGGCGGACCTCCTCGGAGGGTTGAACGCCTGGGATTAGTTCGATCACCGCTTTGATCTCTTCGCCCATATCAACATTCGGAATGCCGAAGACCGCAACGTCCTGCACGCTGTCGTGCTGCTGCAAGACGCCTTCGATCTCCTGGGGATAGATATTTACGCCGCCGGCTATGATCATGTCGTTCGCGCGGTCGTTCAGGAAGAGGTAGCCGTCGGTATTAAAGTAGCCGATGTCGCCGACCGTGAAGAAATCGCGCAGGCGCGACTCATTGGTCTTCTCTTCCGCCTTGTAGTACTCGAAGGAACTCCCGGCCATCTTCATATAGATCGTGCCGCTCTCGCCCACCGGCAATTCTTTGCCGTCTTCGTCCACGACGATCACTTCGGAGTTAGGCCAGGGCCGACCTACCGTGCCCGGGTTCTTCTTCCATTCGTCAGGGGGAGCGATCGTGCCTCCGCCCTCTGTTGCGGCGTAGTACTCCCAGATCACGTCGCCCCACCAATCAAACATCTTCCACTTGGTATCGACGGGACAGGGCGCTGCCGCATGAATCATCGCGCGAAGTGAGGAGACGTCGTACTGATTCCGGACCTCTTCGGGCACCTTCAGCATCCGGTTGAACATGGTCGGCACCATGTGGCTATAGGTGACCTTGTACTTCTCAATCCGCTCGAGTGCACCTTCGGGCGTCCAGCGATCCATCAACACAACGGGATGGCCCCAATGCAAGGCCGTCGTCGTCCAGTTATTCACCGCCGTGTGATAGGTCGGTGCCTGGGTAATTTCGACATGATTGTCGTGAGGCATGATCCCGAAGAGCAGGAAGAGCATGCCGGAACCCGATGCCACTTCGTCGGGATGTCTTGAGTCGAGTGCGCGACGCACGCCCTTAGGCCGCCCGGTCGTGCCCGACGTGTAGAACATAATAGAGCCGGAGGAGACGTCTTCCGGTCGTTCCTTCGGCTGGCCCTCGATCAGTTCAGCAAAGCGACGGAAGCCTTCGACCTCACCGATTGCAAAAGCGCGTGATGCATCGAGGCCTGCCTCTTCCAAAGCGCGCTGGCTCTCGTGCGCAAAGCGCTCATGGGTCACATACGCTTTTGATTCAGCGTTCCCGAGGATGTACGCGATTTCGGGGCCGACCAGATGAAAGTTGATTGTCGTGACGTAGTAGCCACTCTGATAGGCGGCCAAACAGAGCGCGACTTGCTCGATACAATTTGGCAGCGTCGTCGAGATATGATCCCCGGGCGACAGGCCCATTCCGCGAAGACCATGCGTGATCTGATTGACGAGATCGTAGAGTTCCCCAAAACTGATCTCGTTGTAGTCGGGATCCGCGATCGCGAGGCGGTCGCGATTCTCTTCGGCGATCTTCCAAAAACCAGTCGTACCCAAGCCTTCCATCGATGCTCCTTTAATCTAAAAGCTTGACGCGCGCTTCACTCATCACGCCGGTCATACCCGCAAGAGATTCGGGGCTCGCAAGATTATCACCCGGCAGTGCGGGACACGAGCCCACTTCGCCCCCCGCAGGTGCGGCGCTCGCCCTTATTTCAGAGATCAATCTTCGACAATCGCTCTGCGGTCGATGCCCAGTCGGCTCCCTCAACCGAATAGGGCGCGGCCAGAAAATCCGTCATTCCCGCTTCGCGGAAACCCGCAAGCCTTCGTGCCACTTCCTCCTCGTCCCCGATCACCGCGATATCTCCGATTCTTTCCGCGTCTGACGCATCGACGACACGCTTGTAGGGCAGGTTCTGTTCGTAAAAACCGAACTCCGCTTGTGCTGCATCGCGCGCGGCCTCGGCGCGCGCCTTTGGAACGATGGCGGTTGCGATCACCCCGGCGATCGTCGGATCGGCGCGCCCTGCCCGAGCCGCCGCGTCCCGAACCACCGGCACCACCATACGCGCAATCGCCCCCTCATCGGACCAGGTCGCGATCACACCATCTGAAACCGACCCGGTCGCCTCAAGCATCATCGGCCCGATCGCCCCAACCAAAATCGAACCAAGCGCCTGGCCCCCAGGCATCCCGTAGATCGAATTCAGCGCAATCGTCTCTCCCTCATACTCCACGAAGCCCGCTTGCTCCCGAGGCCCGCCCGGCTTGGCTCCAAGCGAGACCGCCGCATTCAAAACCTCGACGTACTCACGTACGTGGCGCGCCGGGCGCTCGAAGGGGAGCCCGTGCATCGCCACAATCGCCGGATTCGAGCAACCTACGCCGAGATGGATAGGGCGTCCGATCGCCGCCTGGACCGTCGCAGCCTGCCTTGCCAGGGCCAAAGGATGGAAAAACGGCGTAGGAATCACCGCCGACCCGATCTCGATCCGCTCTGTCACCTCTCCTGCGGCCTGCATCGAGGCCATTGCATCCGCCGCCCAGGGCAAATAGGGCACCCAAGCACTCGCAAACCCGAGTGCTTCCGCGCGAATCGAGCGTTCACGGACCTCCTCGATTGGTGATCCGGCCCCCCAGGCCTCAGAAACGAAAATTCCGACTTTCATGAATCCTCCAGCGACTCTAATGCCGCCCGGCGGTCGTAGCACGACGACCGAAGCCTCGCCTCAGTCCACCATCCTTCCCCGTCTGATCCGTTATAGTCGGCGCCCCGAATCGGTTAAACGCCGTGCCGGATTGACCCCGCTCTGAGGTGACACCTAAATGGATCTTTCTCTCGACGAATCCCAACAGATTCTCGTCGACACCTTCTCTGAAATGCTCGAGAAGGAATGTCCGACGACCCATGTCCGCGATTGCGAGGAGACAGGATTCTCCTCTGTGCTCTGGAACCAGTACTGCGAACTAGGCGCCAATATAATGGGCCTGCCAGAAGCGAACGAGGGACTCGAAATGAGTCTGCTCGACCTTGGCCTTGTGGCCAACGAATCGGGCAAGGCCCTCGCGCCTGTCCCCTTCATAGAAGTTGCAGTTGCCGGCCGATTGCTCGCTAAACTTTCGCCGGATGACACACTGTTAGGTGCACTCACGGAGGGAAAGCCCGCGGTCTCTCTCGCTATTCCACGGCCGAACGCAATTTTCGGCACGAGTGGCGGGCGCGCACTGATTCCCTTCGGCACCCTCGCCGACGCAGCGATCGCCCTCGACGGGGACACATTATTCGTGGCCGAGAACGGCGACGCTCGGCGCTCCGGACATGTTCGGGACCTTGGTTCGAGCGCCCTCGCTCATTGGCGTCTCGACCGTGATGCGGATTCGCGCGTGCTCGCCTCCGGACCCGACGCGACGGACGCTATGCGCCGCGCTGATGCTGAGTGGAAACTCCTCGCGGGCTTCTGGCTCACGGGCATCGCACGGCGCGCACTCGCCATTGGCTCCGACTACGCGCGGGAGCGAATTCAGTTTGGCGTTCCGATCGGTGGCTTCCAAGCGATCGCTCATCCTCTGGCAGAAAATGCCATTCGTATCGACGGCGCCGAGCTTCTCTGCTGGGAAGCGGCCTGGGCTGACACCGAGGATCCGGAACGTTTCGAGATGCTCGCGTCGATGGCCTTTGTATGGGCGTCCCAGACGGCGATACGCACGTCGGATATCAGCCTCCATACCCACGGCGGCTACGGCTTCTCGACGGAATACGACATTCAGATGTTCTATCGGCGCGCTCGCGCCCTGTCTTCCGTCGGAGGCGGCTCACAAGAAGAACTGCAGACCGTGGCTGAGCGATGCTTCGACTCCGACGGATCTGGCAAAGCAGCCTCGCTGCTCGGAGGAGCAAACTAATGGATTTTCGACTCGGCGAAAAAGCAGAAGATGTCAAACGAGAGATTCGCGCATTCCTCGAAGAGCACTTCAGCGAAGCAGACCGCAAGGAAGCCGCGGAAGACGGCGGCGGACACGACTGGGACCTCTACCGGAAGCTCGCAGCCGGCGGCTGGGTCTCCGCGGGATGGCCGAAAGAATTCGGCGGTCAGGATCGCAACCCTTATGAAACCCTGACGCTCTACTGGGAGCTCTGTAAAGCGGGCTTCCCTTGGATCGGCCTCCTTAATAACGGCTTCATTGGGCATACCCTGATGGTCATGGGCACGGACTTCCATCGCGAAGAATTCGTGCCGAAGATCGCCGCGGGCGAGATCGCCTTCGCGCTCGGCTATTCCGAACCGGGCTCGGGGTCAGATGTCGCAAACGCGCGTGTAGCCGCGACCCCGGACGGAGACGATTGGCTCATTAACGGTGAGAAGATGTGGACGACGACGGCGCATACCGCGCAATACATCTTCATGCTGACCCGGACGAGCACCCAGGACCGGCCGCATCGTGGCCTCACTCTATTCCTCGTACCAACGGATGCCGAGGGCGTCGAGATCACGGCGATTCACACCATGGGTGGCGAGCGCAGCAATGGCGTGTCGCTCTCAAACGTTCGAATTCCCGACAGCTACCGCGTCGGTGAAGTCGACAAGGGCTGGTCCGTTGTGCGCTTCGCACTCGGGCTTGAGCAGGCCATGGGTTATGCGGATCTGCAAGAACGCTTCATTCAGAACGCGGGAGCGTGGGCACTTGAGACCGGGGCCGATGGGCGCCGTCCCTTCGAGGACTCGCGTATCAAGGAACAGCTCGGACAAACTGCGATTCACGCAGAAGTTTCGCGGCTGCTTCGACATCGTTCGACGTGGCTCGCCGCCGAGGGCAAGGATCTCGCTGCCAAAGGTGCCATGACGAAGTCCTTCTCCGGCACTTCCTACTTGGACGATGCGCAGAGCTGGATGGACCTCGTGGGTCCCGCCGGGCTTCTCAAGGAGGATGAAGACGGAGCCCTCGCCGAAGGTAACTTCGACGAGGCTTTCCGGCAGACGCCGGTTAACACGATCTATGGCGGCACTGTGGAAATTCTCCGTAGTCTCATCGCCGAAGTCGAACTCGGCTTGCCCAAGAGTCGCTAATCCCGGAGATTTCTCGTGAAACTCAATCCGAATAACACATGGACCATGGTCGAAAAACGACTTCAGAGCGAGACGGATCCCGTCCTTCGCGAAAACCTCGAACTGGTGCTCGAACACATGAAGCGCGAGGCGGAAGGCGACATCGAAGGAGTCGTCGCCACTCTCACGGACAGTCCCCGATACGTCATGCACGACGATCCCGACGTACCGATGATGAATCCCAATGGGAGCAAAGACGCGGTCCGTGCGTTCTACGATCTCACCATCATCCAAACTGGTGCGCATCGCCTCGAGCTCGCCTGTGACCGAGTCATAGTCGACCGCGATGCCGTCATGACCGAAGGCGTCATGCGTATGGCGTATCCTGGTAAGACGATTGCGGCGATGGGGATCGAAGTTGATGATCCCGACGCCTACTATCTCTACGAAACTCGCATGGGCGTGGTATGGCCCGTCGATCGAGAAGCCCGCAAGCTGATCGGCGAAGAGAGCTACACCGGCCAAGACGGATTCGAAGGCATAGCCGACCGCAAGATCAGCGAATCCGACATCGAAGACCTGCGCACGTAAACGAGTAAGCGTCTAATACCCAAAAGACACAATAG
>DGPZ01000148.1:29785-30562 GCA_002390675.1 Deltaproteobacteria bacterium UBA4427 | reverse complement strand
CGGGCGCGATCACGAAACTTCGATGCGGCGGCCCGCCCATTCGGCGAAGTGCCGGGTCGCGCCCATCCGATCCCAGACGCCAATCAGCCCACCGAGACACCAGAGATAGATCAGCAGGATCTTCGCGTACCCGGTCGTCCCGATCGAAGGGATCAGGAAGCGCGACACGAAGTTCAGGTCGTCGAGGTTCGAGGTGCTCGCGTAGAGGACGACCGATCCCGTCACGATCCCGAGGAAGAGCGCCGGGACGACCTGCCGCATGAGGAACGCGAGGCCGATCGTGACGAGCGCAGGCAAAAGAGAGAGCCAGGACGGCTCGAAGCCTGGGCCCGACCAGCCGAGGCCCTGCGCGCCGAGTGCGGACATCGCGATGTCCTGCTCGGCTTTCACCATGTTCGCCCAGCGGTATTTGCCGAGGGAGCCGATGTCGCGTGCGACCTGTCCGGCGCGAACTTCTTCGCCGGCGCGTCGCATGGTCAGGCTCAGTGCCTTGGTTTCGAGTTCTTGTGCGGCGAGTCGCTGTCGAATTGCGGGGTCGCCCGGAACGGGCCCCTTGGGGCCTACTTGTCAGAATGCTCAATATGGGTGGTATGGAAAACGCAGCTTGTTTTTCCTATCCCCAGGAGATCGGAGCCGCGGAGGCGGGGGATCTAGTTCCGCGCGCAACGCCGCAGCGCGCACAGGTCGTCGAACGCGTCGAGCTATACGTCGCGGCCCGGGACGCGTACCTTCGCGGGCTCGTCCTCGACCGATCGGGCGACGGGCGCACCCTGCCCT
>DGPZ01000148.1:17352-29585 GCA_002390675.1 Deltaproteobacteria bacterium UBA4427 | reverse complement strand
TTATCCCTGCGCCTCGAGACGATCCGAACCCGAGCCCACGGGTTCACTCACACAGCGAGACGGCCATTCTCGCCGAGGGACCGATTCAGCCTGCGACCAATGCGGTATAGGGCTTCGATCTGGGCGGACGAGACCGTAGAGCCGGAAGCGTAATCGTCGATGACGAGACTCATCGGGGGCCGGACACCACCCCGGCGTAGGCCCCTGAAGCCTCAGTGGGCTTTTGTGGGCGCCTAGTGGCCCCGGCAAGACCCTGACTAGACCCCGACTAGGCGAAGGACTCTTTGCGGTGCCGGATAAGTTCCATGAACTCGGCGCGGGTCTTTGAATCGGTCTCGAAGGCACCGCGCATGGAGCTCGTGATCGCAAAGCTGTTCTGCTTCTCGACACCACGGCTCATCATGCACAGATGCTTCGCCTCGACGACCACGCCAACGCCCTTGGGTTGAAGCACTCGCTCGATCGTTTCGGCGATTTCCATGGTGAGCCGCTCTTGGACCTGCAGACGGCGAGCAAAAATATCGACGGTCCGCGGGATCTTCGAGAGACCGACGACCTTGCCATTCGGGATATATCCGACGTGGACGCGGCCGAAGAAGGGCACCATATGGTGCTCACATTGGCTAAAAAAATCGATGTCCTTAACCAGGACCATCTCGTCGTAGTCAACATCGAAGAGCGCGCCGGTCAAGATTTCAGCGGGGTCTTGGGTGTAGCCCTTCGTGAAGAAGCGCATCGCCTTCGCCACTCGGCTCGGGGTATTGATCAAGCCGTCACGGCTCGGGTCTTCGCCAAGTTCCCTCAGCATGCCCTCTACGTGGGCCTCGATCGGATCCTGCGGGTCATCCGCCGAACTCATCCGTGTCTCCAATGTCTCAGATTGCCTCGTGAAAGGCGGTGGCCCATCGGTCATACGAAGTCGCAGCGTGGCGAAGGATCGATCCCTAGGCCCGCGAGGACTGCTCCGAATAAATCACAATGGGTGCCGCCGCCAACGCCGGCCCCGGGGCAACAACAAGGCGGCGGTCGCTGGATGCGTGCCGCGGAGAATAGCCTCAAAAATCGGGGTCGTCAGACACAGTTCAGTACGCGTTCGCGCCGAAGGAACTTTCCATTTCTTCAATCGCGACCGGGTGATCGGGGCCTAGAACTGTCTGATCAACCCACGCACGACGCCCCGGATCTCAACCTGGGATGCATGAAATTCCATTGGCGACATGGTCGAATTCGCCGGCACCAGCCGAACCTGCGGCCCCGTCTTGTAGAAGCGCTTGAGCGTCGCTTCGTCGCCATCGACGAGCGCCACAACCGTCTCGCCATTGCGCGCTTCACTACGCCCCTCGATCACCACTAGGTCCCCGTCGCAGATCTGGTCATCGATCATCGAGTCGCCGCGTACGCGGAGCACGTAATTATCCTTGTTGCTCAACACCATTTCCGCCGGGACAGCCAGTTGCTCAGCCGTCCCCGCATCGGGCTCGATCGCCTCGATCGGACGCCCGGCCGCGACGGTTCCCAGAATCGGCAGGTGAAAGCTCTCGGGCGCTTCCTCTTCCGGTACGGGTTCAACCGACCGTGAGCGATTCCAGGCCTTTCGGAGGTAGCCCTTATCGACCAGGTGCTTCACGTGCTTGTGAACCGTTGCGACGGACGAGAGACCGAACGCTGAGGCGATCTCTTCGAGGCTTGGCGAGTAGCCGTGTTCAGCCACGAATCCTGAGACGTAGTCAAATATCTCACGCTGCCTGCGGGTGAGCGCCGCGGAGCGTGAACCCGTGATCTGTCTATCGGCCGTTTCCAAAATGTTGGACATTCGTTCAAATCCCCCCAAATGCCGGCTGTATTCGGCGTAGTTTCGCCAGGTATCGTGACGAAACCGAGGCGAAAGTCAACCGTGGGGCAAATCGCTTTGCGATTCCCATAAGGATTCCTATGACATTGCACTTATTTCAGGGCCCTTGGTTGACTCGACCCCGCCAGGGTTTAGCTTGCGCGATCATTGGCAGTCATAGTCGTCGACTGCCAATTCGGGTGTGGGCCCTAAGCCCGACCCAAAAAACACAATCAAGCAAATCTCGAATCCAATCCCAATCAAGTCATTCCTGACCTGTTTGGACACCGGATTTGGATGAGTTCAACACCAGGTTCCGCTGTGTGTCAGTGGCGCCAATGATCTTCGGCCCTTGGCCGGAAATAATTAACGAAAGAAGAAAGGCGAAACATGAAGATCCGTCCGCTTCAGGACCGAATCCTCGTCAAGCGCGTAGATGAGGAAGAGACCACCAGTGGGGGCATCATCATCCCCGATTCCGCCAAAGAGAAGCCCCAAGAGGGCCAGGTCGTGGCAGTAGGCCCCGGCAAGACGCTCGACAGCGGTGAAGTTGCCGCGCCCGGCGTAAACGCCGGAGATCGCATCCTCTTCAGCAAGTACGCCGGCACCGACGTGAACGTCGATGGCGACGAGCACATCATCATTCGCGAAGACGACGTCCTCGCGGTCTACGAGTAGAGCGCTCCCTTTTCCGGAAACGTTCTTCAAACTAGATAAAAGGAGAAACGAAACATGGCCAAAGAAGTCATTTTCGAGCAGGAAGCCCGAGCGAAGATTCTCAAGGGTGTAGACGGACTCGCGAACGCAGTTCGCGTGACGCTCGGCCCGAAGGGTCGCAACGTCATCATCGACAAGAGCTTCGGCTCCCCCACGATCACCAAGGACGGCGTCACCGTCGCCAAGGAGATCGAATTCGAAGACAAGTTCGAGAACATGGGCGCACAGATGGTCAAGGAAGTCGCAAGCAAGACTTCCGACATCGCAGGTGACGGCACCACAACGGCAACGGTTTTGGCGCAGGCCATCTTCCGTGAGGGCAGCAAGCTCGTCGTTGCGGGAATGAACCCGATGGACCTCAAACGCGGCATCGACAAGGCCGTCACGGCCATCGTTGCCGAGCTCCACAAGATCTCAAAGCCCACGCGCGACTCGAACGAGATTGCTCAGGTTGGCACGATCTCGGCGAACTCTGATGCAACAATCGGCGAGATCCTCGCTGAAGCGATGGGCAAGGTCGGACAAGAAGGCGTGATCACGGTCGAAGAAGGCAAGAGCCTCGAGACCGAACTCGACGTCGTCGAAGGTATGCAGTTCGATCGCGGCTATCTCTCCCCGTATTTCGTTACGGATCCGGAGGGCATGGAAGCCGTTCTCGAGGAACCGCTCATTCTTCTCCACGAGAAGAAGATCTCGAACATGAAGGATCTCCTTCCTCTCCTCGAGCAGGTTGCTCGCGCCGGAAAGCCGCTTCTCCTTGTTGCGGAAGACATCGATGGTGAAGCTCTTGCCACGCTCGTCGTGAACAAGATCCGCGGCACGATCAACGTCTGTGCTGTTAAGGCACCCGGCTTCGGCGATCGCCGCAAGGCGATGCTGCAGGACATGGCGGTCCTCACGGGTGGCCAGGTCATCGCGGAAGAGCTTGGCCTCAAGCTCGAGAACGTCACGGTCAAAGACCTCGGTCAGGCCAAGACGGTCACGATCGACAAGGACAACACCACGATCATCGACGGTGCTGGCACCAAGAAGGACATCGAAGGTCGATGTGCTGAGATCCGTGGCCAAGTCGAAAACACCACGTCCGACTACGATCGGGAGAAGCTCCAGGAGCGACTCGCGAAGCTCGTCGGCGGTGTTGCGGTTGTTAAGGTTGGCGCAGCCACCGAGACCGAGATGAAGGAAAAGAAGGCACGCGTCGAAGATGCATTGCATGCAACACGCGCAGCCGTTGAAGAGGGCATCGTGCCTGGCGGTGGCGTCGCACTGCTTCGCTGCAGCAAGGTTCTCGACAAACTCGAAGGCGAAAACGATGAGCAGGTTGCGGGGATCAATATCATCCGCCGCGCCATCGAAGCCCCGCTCCGCTTCATCAGCGAGAACGCCGGCATCGAAGGCTCCATTGTTGTCGACAAGGTCAAGGGCCAGAAGGGCGCCAACGGCTTCAACGCCGCAACGGAGACCTACGAAGACCTGATCAAGGCTGGCGTCATCGACCCGGCCAAGGTTGTTCGTACCTCGCTGCAGAATGCAGCGTCGGTCTCAGGACTCCTGCTCACGACTGAAGCCATGATCGCCGACAAGCCGGACAATAACGGCGGCGGCGGCGGCGGCGGTGGCGGCATGCCCGACATGGGTGGTATGGGCGGAATGCCGGGGATGATGTAATTCCTGGTACAGTTGCCTGGTCGCCTGAGAAATCGGGCGATTCGCTGAACCGATGAGAAAAAGCACCCCCGTTCCTCGCTTAGGTGAGGAACGGGGGTGTTGTCGTTCTGGGGAGTGACTTTTTTTGGCAGCGTTATTTAGAGGCGCACTTCCCCTACCCTCGTCCTATGAGCGAGCTCGACCTCGTCATCGTTGCGCTTGTCTCCCTCGCAGGCTCTTTTATCAAGAGCGTGACGGGTATGGGCTATCCGCTGATCGCCATTCCGGCGCTCACGTTTTTCATCGGCGTCGAAGCCGCGGTCGTGGTCATTGCGATCCCCAACGCAGTCTTGAATGCGATCCTCTGCTTCGGCGTGCGCGAGAATTTAGCGGAGACTCGCGACCTGCCGATCCTCGCCCTCGCTGCGGTCGTAGGCGGCGCTTTGGGAACCTTCGTGCTCGTGGAGGCTCCGGAGCGGCCCCTCCTGATTTTCTTGGCCTCCATGGTGCTGGTCTTCGTCTATCAGAAATGGCGACAGCCCGAGCTTACCTTGGCGCCGGAGACGACTAAGAAGTGGGCCCCCGTCGTGGGCCTCGCGTCGGGCTTCGCCCACGGCGCGGTCGGCGCGTCGGGGCCGATCGTCGCGCTCTGGTTTCACGGGTACCGACTTTCCAAGAACGCCTACGTGCTCTCACTCACGGCGCTCTTCTTGGTTTCCGGACTCGCGCAGCTCGGCGTCCTGATCGTTACCGGATCCTTCGGCGCGGATCGATGGCTCGCCACCGGCGTAGCCCTCGTCGCGACGCTGGCCATGGCCCCCATCGGGCAGAGAGTACGAGACAGCCTCGACGCCGCGGTCTTCGAGCAGCTCATCTTGATGATCTTGCTCTGCTCGGGCGCTTCGCTCCTCTGGCGCGCCTTCTCCTAGTTCTATCCGCGAGTTCGGCCGCGGTATTCGGCTTGACGCTCTACCTAGGCGTTCCGCTGAAGGAAGTTGCTGCGCGCGCGCCTCGTTTGCGCTGAAATCCGGGCAATGCCCAGCCCAAACACTTCCGAGCGCAGCCCCTCGCTTCTCTGGCGACCGGAATTCCCCTTCCGGCCCTCTTCGCTGCCTTTCTACTATGGCTGGGTTGTCCTCGCGATTTCGACGATTGGGCTTGTGATGAGTGCCCCAGGACAAACGATCGGAGTGTCCGTCTTTACCGAGGCACTCCTCGAAACGACGGGGCTCTCCCGCGTCCAATTCAGCAACGCCTACCTGATGGGTACACTCGCGAGCGGCCTACTGCTCCCCTACGCCGGCAGTCAGCTCGACCGAATCGGCGTGCGACGATTCGTAGTTGCAGCATCAATCGGCCTGGCCATAGTCTTGGCGCTCCTCAGCCAAGTCGATCGGCTCGCGGACGAAGTCGCGAAGCTAGGCTTATCCCGTATCACCGCCGCGTATGCGCTCTTAATCATCGGGTTCCTCGGCCTGCGCTTCACGGGCCAGGGCGCACTCACTCTGGTTTCACGCACGATATTAGGCCGATGGTTCGACAAAAAGAGAGGCTTAGTCTCTTCCATCTCCGCACCCTTCGCGAGCGTTTCCTTCGCGAGCTCTCCACTTCTCCTCGCCGGTTGGGTCGCGCATTCTGGCTGGCGAGACGCGTGGCAGGAAATGGCTCTCGTCATCGGCCTCGGAATGGGATTCTTCGGATGGCTCTTCTTCAGGGAAAGTCCAGAAGAATGCGATCTCCCTATGGACGGGATCGCGGCGAGCCCAGCCCCGTTAAGCATTGTGCTTGAGGAACGCGTCGAACCGAAATCCGCGTCGACGCCTCGCGCGGCAACACCCTTAGCGAACGCCGCGGATCCCCATGACTACACTCGCAAAGAAGCGATTCGCACGGCCGCCTTTTGGCTTGTCACTCTAGCCATGTCAAACCACGCGCTGGTCGGGACGGGAATCGCGCTTCATATCGTCGATCTCGCAGCCGAGTCCGGTCTCTCTGAAGCCGAAGCACTTCGATTATTTCTCCCCGTCACTCTGATCAGTGTCCCAACCGGCATCATCATGGGACTCGCGGTCGACCGGTTCCCCATGCGACGTTTGATCATGGCCATGATGGTCGGCCAGACGCTCATGTTTGGCCTAGCACCGCACCTCGGAAATCCCGTACTCTATGTGCTCTGCCTAGCAGGGTGGGGCTTTTCTGGTGGCTTCTACGGACCTCTCACTGTCGCGGCCCTACCCAATTTCTTTGGGCGAACGCATCTCGGGGCGATTCAAGGCGTCATGATGATGGTCCTTGTCATAGCGAGCGCCCTAGGCCCGGCGCTCCTTGCCTTGGCCAAATCGAGCTTCGGATCCTACGAAACCGGCCTGCATCTGCTCGCTCTCCTGCCGAGCGTGCTCTTCTTCGTAGCGCTCTTCATGCCCGATCCGAAATCCCGGCGCTAGGGACTCCCGCCCTCCAGCATCAATCGACTACCCGCACTCTATCCGCCTCGTGCACTATCAAAGGGCTCCGAATGACGAGTCCTCGTTGAGTTCTCCATCGACCGCCGAGGCGCGGTTCAGCGAGCCCAAGCAATCGCCGCGAAGCCGCCCAATATCTTCGATGCGGCTGCGGATCAAAGCCGTCCGACAGTGGCGCTACAACCCGAAGGTCGTCGACGGCCGTCCTGTCAAAAAGCCGGGCTACGAATCGCTATTTCATTCAAATAGGCGACTGATGACAGCGACCTCGTGCGTTAGGATGGAAGGCTAGGAGGCGCTTCGCGCATGGACATGCATCCCGACGATCAGTTTCATCCGGCGACCAGTGCCGACCCGTTCTGGACCGAGACTTGTTGGTTTACGTTCGCAGTTCCCGAGCGCAAACTATCCGGTCAGCTCTATCCCTTCTTTCGTCGCAACCAGGGCATAACGTCAGGAGCGTGCATTCTCTGGGACGATTCGGGGCATCAGCTTCACGACTGCATCTACCACAAAAATTTGTGGCACCTGCCGATTCCCGAGGACCAGGAACTCACGGACATTCGCCTGGCTAATGGACTGCACTACAAATGCCTCAAGCCACTTGAGAAATACGAGCTGCATTATGTCGACGCGGATCGCGAAGAAGTAGAAATCCACCTGACCTACGACGCGATCTGCGAACCCAACCGCCTGGGCGAGAGTCATCTCGATCAGCCCGGCCGATATTCAGGCACAATTCGAATCGAAGGCGAGACGATCAAAGTTGATGCTTTCGGCATGCGTGACCGCTCGTGGGGTGCGCGTTCCCAGATCGGACCGTCACTTCATCCGGCCGCACCTAATGAACGAGGCGGATACACCTACGCGACAATGTCAGACCAGGACGCGTGGCACATCATTACTGCGGATTTCGGGACTGGCTATGTCGGAATCCACGGATTTCTGCTGCGAGACGGAACGTGGTCGAAACTCGTCGAGGGAACTAGAGAGGTTCTCGAACGAAAGGACCACTGCCCAAGCCGCGTTCGGATCACAGGCAAGGACGAGCTAGGTCGCACGCTAGAAGCGGAAGGCGTGCCTCATAATAAGTTCGGCGTGCATCTCAACCCGAACTTGTGGACGTGGAATTGTCTGACCGAATGGCAATGGGACGACGGGAAGCGCGGCTGGGGCGAGGATCACGACAACTGGAGTGCGTCTGCCTTCAGGCGCTTCGTGCGGTCCGGCGGCGCCTAAACGAGGTGCCTGCATCAAGGCATAGGGCAGCTCAGTCAACTCGGTCGACTATGTAGCCTGCGATCGTTTGCGGCTGTGCGTTGGTCAGCGCGAGCAATTCGAGTCCGAAGTGATTCCCCCCGCCCTCGCCTTATGCGGGAGTCGATGCTGTTGGTGCGCGGGTCTCTTGCTGCCTATCCTGCGTTCTGCCGGGATTCCTACCCTCTCATGCAGCCCCCCAAAAAACAGCGGCCCACTTCATACATGCCTGCCAAAATAATCAAAGAATGCGCATGTACCGGCGTCCGCTGGTGCAATCGATGTCTCGACGCCGATATGCGGCGACGACGGAAGATGGACGACCCTGTCGCCATGCCTCCGCTCCTTGCGAATCCGAGGAGTTCATGGGGCGTCACCGACCTCGATCAGTCCATCGTAACCAACGGCACCACGATCCATGCGTTCGATCTCGCAACGCAGAATGCGCCTACCTGTCCCGAATTTCGTGGCCTGATCATCATCGAAAATTTTCTCTCCGAAACCGAGGCACACGCCCTCCTCGCGACAATCGACCAGGCCCCGTTTACCTCCTCACAGAGTGGCAAAGACAAGCAGCACTACGGGGCGAAAGTCAATTTCAACAAGCGGCGCATGAGCGTCGCCGCATTCCCCGGCCTACCGGACTACACCCACGATCTAGTTGTTCGCATGCGAGAACGACTCCGAACGCCAATACGAGGATCCGAAAATGCGAATGTCGAAAGCGCGCTCGAAGCATTTCTGCCTAGCGATGTTTTTGTGCTGCGTTACACCCCGGAACGCGCTTCGAACCTTGACCTCCACCTCGACGACACCTTCGCGTATGGCGAGATGATTCTCGACGTTTCCCTCGAATCGGATTCTATCCTTACTTTTTTTCGGGGTCGTCCGGGAAGCGAAGTTGATCGCCATGAGGCCACGAAGATCGACCCAAGCTGCGTACGCGTGCCTCTGCCCACGGGTTCACTCGCGATTCTATTCGGGCCCGCACGCTATGCCTGGGAGCACGGCATCCTGGCTTGCGACATTTCCGCGCGACGAACCAGCGTCACGATTCGAACAATGGGCGACAGCCTAAAAGAGACCGAATCGGGGAAGCGTCTCCTTGAACTGTGCGCACTGCCCGGCGGTACTCCTAGACGAGCGAGCAACACTGTTACCTAACAGAGTTCCGATCGTGCAGCTTCGTCGTATCCGAGCCCGCCCAAAATCTCTTCGTCGTGTTCACCCAGCTGGGGTGCGCGACGTGAGATCTGCCAGGGACTTGCTGGGAGCTTGTACGGTGCACCCGGATAGCGAATCTCTTCGTCTCGTTCAGGATGTGAAACTTTTACCTGGAATCCACGTTCGATGAAATGTGGATTTTCGTAGGCTTCCTCGGGAGATAACACGGCCCCGACTGTAATCCCGAGCCTCTGCGCGCCATTGAAAAAGTCATCCGCCGTGGAGTTCTGACAGATCAGGGTTATGGCATCACGGGATGCTCCGAAGATCGCTGTCACCTCGTCGTCAACGCCGATTTCCGCGAATGAAATCGACTTTCGGTGTCGCGCAGCGTCCAAGAAAAGTGCCTCCGGCAGCTGATCCACGAGATCCAGCTCGGCCAACCAGTCGTAGAGATCTCCGAACCCTTTCGGCGTACGAGGAGGCACGCCAGTCGTTGCATAACGACCATCTTTGCATTCTATCTGCACCGGCATCGAGAGGATCGGAAGAGCATGGCGCCCCGTCTGTCGCACGACCGTCTGCCCCGCAATCATGTAGAAGTAGGAGGCCATCTCGGTCGTAACGTTTGCAGCGGCGTGCATACTCACGTCTACAAACTGACCGACTCCCGTCACGCCATGATGAAAGATCGCCGTCAGCGCCGACAGCACCGCATAATGACAGCCGGTCTGATACCCCTGATTTCCGCCACCTCTAATCGGTGGAATCGTATGGTCGTCGTACCCGCAGCTCCACGCCGGCCCACCTCCGGCAAGAATCGTGAGGTCCGTCGCGGGCTCGTCGCGGCGAGATGTTTCGCGACCGAAGGGCGTCATCGACACGTGCACCAGCCCGGGATTGATTTCACTTAAGCGATCGTAGTCAATTGCGAGTGCCGCCAAACGGCCGGGAGACTCCGACTCGATCAGGACATCCGCGCCTTCGATCAGTCGCTCGAAGGCCTCTCGCGCAGCCGCGCGTTCGAGGTCGAGCACAACGCTTCTTTTGCTCGTGTTGTAGTGCCACCAATAAAGACTCGAGTCTGGGCCCAGCTGATCTTCAGCAAAAGGCGGATATCCTCGACTGGGTTCGCCACCGGGGGGTTCGACAAGCACGACGTCGGCTCCCATATCGCCTAACAGCTTACCGGCAAAAGCGATCCGTTCACTCGCGATTTCGACGACGCGTGTTCCTTGAAGCGCACTCATACGACTCCTTCCTCATGAAGCTTCGCAATCATGTCCGGGTCATAGCCAAGCAGCTCCGATAGCACCTCGTCGGTATGCTCGCCGATGCACGGAGCCCCTCGCTCGATCACCCAATCGGTTTTAGAAAAATGTGCGGGTAAGCCATCCACTCGAACACGACCCATCTTTGCGTGATCGACCTCGGGCCAGAGTCCAAATTCCGATGTTCCCGGGTCATGATCGACTCGCTCGGGTGGTTTTTGGACGGCGGCGCTCGGCACTCCTGCGTCAACTATGCGCGTTTGCAACTCAAACTTATCCAGATGCTGCGTCCAAGCCCCGAGCTTCTCATCCAACTCATCTTGGTCTGCTAAGCGTCCAGCGAGCGTCTTCCACTTCGCATCTTTTGCCCAGGAGACATCGATCACTTCCGACAACACACCCCAATCCGCATCACTCCGAACCGCGATCGAAATCCAATCATCGTCTCCAGCGCAGGCGTAGATGCCGTGAGGGGCCATAGGTGGTGACGCGGAGCGATTGCCTTCGGGACGACCCGCACGGCGGCTGGGGCGTCCGTTTACGGTCCAGTCCAGAATCGCGGGTCCATTCAGCGAGAGCCCGGTATCCGTACACGAAAGATCAACCCACTGTCCAACGCCTGTGCGCTGTTTGTGTATCAGCGCGAAGAGAATTCCCATCGCCATGTACATGCCACCCGTGTGGTCCATATACGAATAACCCCATCCCGCCGGCTCCTCATCCGGCATACCCGACGTAAACGTCAGCCCGCTCATCGCCTGAACGATCGGCCCCCAGGTCTTGTACTTTGCATAAGGACCCGTGTGTCCGAAACCGCAATTCGAGACATAGATTATGTCTTCCCGAAGAGCGCGTAGCTGATCCCAGCCAAATCCCCACTTATCTAGCACCCCGGCTGCAAAGTTTTCAGACACCACATCCGATCGCTTAACAATCTCCGAGAGAATCTCTTTCCCTCGATCGGTTCTGAGATTCAGTGTGATGCCGCGTTTTTCAACATTGTGATTATTGAAACCGCCGCCTAGGTCTGGCCCGGTTCGTTCGTCCACGAAGGGCGCCATGTTACGAAGGATGTCCCAACCGCCCTGGTTCACCGGATCTTCGATACGAATCACTTCCGCGCCAAAAGCTGCGAGCCACTTCGTCGCCCCCGCACCAGCTAGTTGACCGGTAAAGTCGCAGATGCGGACGGTGCTGAGTGGCATCCCATTAGGCGACGCACTTCCGTGCTCCGTAGGCTTCGTTGGCTTAAATGAGTTTGCCATATCGCACCTCTATGTAGGGCGACCGAAATCGCCGAGCGGGCGCGCTAAACGACGCGCGACCATCCCTTGCACCCGGTTACCCGGGGAAGGAACATAATCTCATCCACTCGCCACCGAATTGCCACCACTTATCCGCAGCCATCCGCTCGGTACGAACCAAATAAAGAAAGTCCACTATGACACGCCGACTCGAAGACAAAATTGCAATCATTACGGGAGCCGCCTCGGGCATAGGACGCGCTAGCGCAATCCGCCTCTCGTCTGAGGGCGCCAAGATTGCGATCGGAGACATTGATGAAAAAGGGGCGGCGAGCGTCGTCCAAGAAATCCAAGACGGAGGAGGCGACGCATTCTCGATGCGCACGGACGTTTCCGAGGAGTCCGCGTTCTTGGAATTAATCACCGAAACCGTGAGCCGTTTCGGCGGACTCGACGTGCTGCACAACAATGCAGCCGCACTCGGAAACTCATCAATCGGAGGCGATGATGCTGTCGACACCCTCGACGTCGAGGTCTGGGACCGGACTATGGAGATCAATACCCGCAGTGTCATGATCGGCTGCAAGAACGCAATTCCGCACATGCTGAAACGTGGCGGAGGTTCGATCATCAACACGTC
>DGPZ01000148.1:0-17325 GCA_002390675.1 Deltaproteobacteria bacterium UBA4427 | reverse complement strand
GCGACGCAATTCGGAAAGCGCGGCATTCGGTGCAATGCGATCCTTCCGGGGCTCATCATGACTCCAGCGGTCGAGATAGGACTTCCCCCCGCCACTGTAGAGATGATTCTCGACCACCACATGACCCCGGTTGCGGGCCGGCCTGAAGACATCGCCGCGATGGTCGCATTCCTTGCATCAGAAGACGCTCGTTATGTCACGGGACAACTACTTCGCGTTGATGGCGGCATCACAAGTCACGCGCCGACCTACGCGGACACGCGCAGGATGATGGGGCTCGGGCGAAATTAGTCGCGCGACGGGTAAGCCCTCTCGTGGTCTAAAATTCTATTCAGCCTCCACGCATGCCCGCTCTCGCGCCTCTAACGCAGTCCGCATAGCGTGACCGAGGATCCTGAATCGTCCTTTCCTCAAGCTGGCTTGACGCAAATGAGTGGGTTTCATCACAGCTATTCCTATTCATAAGCAACTTTTGCGGAGGCTTGGCGCAGAGATTCCTCTTGCATCTCGTTCCGCGCTATCGTCAACGGCTCCACTCAATCCCGGCTTTCGACCATTCCGTCTGGGTCGACGGTCCGCATTTTGACCCTAACTACCACGTGCGCCACACGGCCCTACCCGCTCCCGCACCCTCGGCCAGCTCAAAGATCTAGTTGCTCGAGTCATGGCCCAGCCTCTCGACCGCAAGCGCCCTATGTGGGAAACGTGGATCGTCGAAGGCCTTGAGGGCGGCGAGCAGTTCGCGATGATCTGGAGACGCGCATGAATGCCGTCACCAAGATGCTGGGCATGGGAATGAGCGCCGACGACACGCCGCTCGATGGTCGCCTCGGTCCCCATCGCCGATTCGAGTGGGTCTCGTGCCTATTGGATGATCTCAAAGCCATGCGCAAGGGCCTCGGCTGTTCGATTAACGACGTTGTTCTGACGATTGTGACGGGTGCCGTGCGCGAATACCTGCTCGACAAGGGCATATCGGTCAAAGATGTCGAATTCAAATTTTCAACACCCGTCTCGGTTCGAAAAGAAGAAGAGAGAGGAGAGCTCGGAAACAAGGGCTCCTCTTGGATTTTCGCACTTCCCGTTGCGGAATCTGACCCCCGCCGCCAGCTTGAGATCATTCACGAAATCACGGAAGAGCTGAAAGAAAAAATCAGGCGATCGGCGTTCAGATGATGAATCAGATTCAGGAATGGACCCCTTCGACCTTAATTTCGTTAGGCGCGCAGGCCATGAGCGGACCAATAAACACGATCGTAACCAACGTGCCAGGGCCGCAGCTCCCGCTCTATCTCCACGGCGCATGCATTCGAGCGATCTACCCCGCAGTGCCCCTCATGCAGGGCGTGGGGCTCGGGATCGCTCTCACTAGCTATGCAGGCACCATGGGCATCGGCTTCAACTGCGACCCGGACATCGTGCCGGACGTCGATCTTTTCGTGGCCCGTTTTCAGCAGGCATTTCAGAGCGTCACGGAAGCAGCCAAGGTTGCTGTCGGCCCGATCAGCGACAATGTTTACCAAATCTACGATGCCCTGGAAGCCAAGAAAACGACCTAACGAGGACGGACGGCGGCGATCCATGCGTATGCCCTAAGACGACACGTCGCTAGAGAAATAGGCCGAGGGTCGGCAGCACGATTTCCGCCACGTCCATGATGATCACACGGTCGAGGATTTTGTATCCGTCCTCGCCGCGCAGCAATACGTCGCGCCGCTGTCCTGCGTAAAGAAAATTCTCGCTGCCCGGACGGCTGTAGTGAAGATGAAAAGCACTCGTCACCGAGAGCCGATCATCCTGCACGTCGAGGATCTCGATGTTGCCGACGATTCGGCGGGTGCGCGCCGGAGGATTCTCGGCCCAGGCGTTCGGTTTGAAGCTTCGCTCGACGCGGAGCATTAGGTAGGGGTAGGTCTCATTTCGAATTGGAGTGCCGGTTGAGTCCGCGCCCTCGAGCTCGCGTTCGATGCTGATCATCGATTCATTTCCGCGTTCCGAGTTATCAACCAGGGGATTCGTTCTCGCGGGCATCACGTAGTGAATCGCTTCACTGCAAAGCGCCAGCCAGCTCTGGTACTGCCGATTGTCAAGAAGTCGCGCCTCTCGGTAGTAGAACTGTTCGACATCGAGCTGGAGCGCCGGAGTCACTTTAGCTGGGTCGTAGCAATCTGATTCCATCTTTTCGTCACTCATCCCTGTGCCGCCTCAAGCGCGCCTCGCCATCGGCGGAAGAAATGCCGGGCGTAGAATTCATTTGCGGTCACGCTCACGAGGCCAGGCATATCGGAGCGCTCTTGCTCCTCACCAAGCCCAAGACCGTAGAAGTAGGGTCGGTCCTCGGCGTAGTCGATCTTTGATCCCTGGAACTGCTGCACCCAAGCCTCGGAATCCTCCTGCTCAAGGATCCCGCCCGGCCCAAAGAAAGCCGTGTGGTTCCCGCGCATGATTTTCTTGAAGTCATCCGGCGCATCCGCAGGCACCACGGACCAGGACCAATACTCAACCTGTCCGGGTCCTCGTGGATGAGAAACCTTGAAGGCCGTATTCGACCAGAGAAACGACAGATTCGGGTACACCCCGTACGTCAGCCCCTTCATCCTGGAACGGAGTGGGCCAACGCGTTCCTTCGCTTGCGCTTGGATTTCGCGCAAATAGTCCTGGACTTCGGCCCCACCTAACAAGGTAGCCATACCCTCAAAGCCCCAAGCGACGCTCTCGACCGGCGCGTCCTCAGGCATCAATCGAAACGTCGCACCATGCCCGGGCTTCGGCACGACACTTAAGCCGAGCTCAAATACCTCAGCATTCGCTTCCGGCGGAATCACTGCCGCGTGCAAAAAGGGTCCGTGATTAACATCGCCCAGCTGATTCTCAACGGGCAGCTTCCAGTTCGCGTTGATCTTCCATCTTTGCGGAGCACCGTAGAACTCGATGCCCTGTGGAAAGCGCGCAAAGAAAGCATCGAGGTAGAAGCGCATATCTCCGAGGAAGTCGTCTAAGGACTCGATCTCGGGATCAAAGCTCCCGAAGATCATCCCGTTCCATGATTCGACGCGCGGCACAGCCTTCAGTCCGAGCTTGCTCTTATCGGGGCGCCCCTTCACATGACGCTCTTGGGGAATCGCGACGAGCTTCCCCGTCACGTCATAGTTCCAGTTGTGATAGGGGCAAACGAATTTCGTCGTATTGCCGTGATCGGACCGACAGACTGGCAGCCCTCTATGGCTGCAGCTGTTGATATTCGCGTAGACCGCGCCGTCCGGACCGCGGGAGACGATGATCGGCGTCTCTCCCATATAGGCCTGCACGAAGTCGCCGGACTCCCGGATCTGTGATTCGTGCGCAAGGAAGAGCCAGGCCTTCCCGAAGATTCCGCGCTTTTCGAGTTCGTAGAGCTCGGGATCGCTCCAGGCGCGACGGCTGATCAGGGTGGCGTCATCATTCACAACATCGGCGATGCTTATCGACACAGGACCTCCTATCCCGATTAAATTATCACTTGATAATTTTTATACAATACCTAGGATTTTCAGGACGAGGAAACTAGAAAGTCAACTTCGGCGACCTACGAGCATCACCAGCGAGTCAGGAGAGAGACATGCCGACCGACTCGGAGATAGGACAGAAAGAGACTAAGGGCGCTCAAACCGAACGCCGCATTCTTGATGCCGCAGAGGCGCTCTTCGCGGAACGAGGATTCGAGGCGGCATCCCTCCGCGAGATCGCTCGCGCAGCAGGAATACGGCAGCCCGGCCTCTACAACTATTTCGAAAGTAAAGAAGCGCTTTACTCCGCCGTCCTCGATCGTGCCCTCGCCCCGCTATCTCACGCGATTGACCGCTTTTTGCTCGGCGCGGCGCCTGATGAATTGAACAGCACCCTTGCCGGCGTAATCACGGATCTATTGCTCGAACATCCAAAAATGTCAGCGCTCTTTCAAAGAGCACTCCAGGGCGATCCTGGAACCCACGGCAACCGCCTCATCAAGGACTGGCTGGATCGGCTCTTCGGGCAGGCCATTGCTGGCATGCCGAGCGGCCAGACTGACGACTCGGCCTCTCAGAAAAAAATCGATCTCGTGCTCCAAAGCATCGCGATGTTCAACATCACGACGGGCTTCTTCCTGTCCCAGAGAATCTTCGAGACACTCGTGGGCGGAAACGTCACCGACCCAGAAGTCGTCGCGCGCCAAAAAGCCCTACTCGATCGCATCTCTCGGTTTGCATTCAGCTCCGACTAGCACCAGCCAGACTAAGGTTCCTCGACCAGTACCCGAGGTTCATCATATGAATCGGCGTGAGAGCTGCGGTGAAGATCGGTGTGAGCGCCAAATGCGATCGTTTTTCGGCTATAAGCACTGTACTTGGGATTCGATTGATTCGAAGGGAATCCTGTGGGTTTTCCGTACAGATGGTTCGTCAGGACGTCGATAGCGCCCCCTTGGAGTCGATCTGATGGCCCCATTTTCGTCTGTGCGTCGCGCCAGCTACTATCTGCGCGAAGTGCGCCTTATTTCGATCCGGCAGCCCCTCGCTCGTGAATCAAAAACGGCGATGATTGAGATATTGACGATGCACTTGGATGGATCACGTAGTCGCGGAGATAAACGGATGCAGGTGAATATGATGAGCCAAGATCAGACGAGATACCGACGAGATGCAGACGGATACACACAGCAAGAGGCCGTGAGACCCCAAAGCCGCGGATTCATTTTCTCTGGCGCGATCGCTATCTCGCTTCTCGTACTCACCGGCCTTCTGCTCACTGGCTGCCAATCGACCGGCGGGAGCAGTGGTTCCGAAAGCGCGCTCGCCAACTCCGCCGACTCCGAGCTCCTGGCCCTAACGACCAACGCCTATCATGCATTCGTGCAGGGTGATTGCGCGGATGTCGAAAGGCGTATCGCAAACAGAGAACTCAAAGGCTGGCCGACGACTGAATTCCGTCACTCATTCCAGCTGTTAAGCGGCTTCTGCGAAGAGCTCGCCGAGCAGAACGATGATGCTCGAGAAACCTATCGAGCAATTATTCGCGAAGCCCCACTTTCTTTCGCCTCCGATGATGCGAGGGAAAGGCTTCGGATTATGCGTCTTGCCGCGAATGATCCCGACTACGAAAGCTGGGTTGCGTCAGCCAGAGTACGAGCGCTATCGGGAAGCAGTCTCCGTACGCCGCTCAACCGAACTCCGGTGGTCTACCCGCCCTTGGCCTTCCGTGCAGGGATATCCGGGTACGCGGTCGTCGAGTTCGGCGTCACGCCGCGGGGAGCGACCGATTCCCCCGTCGTCGTCGAATCCGCCCCGCCGCTTCTCTTCGACGGCGCTGCGCTTCGCGCTGTGCGCAGCTGGCGTTATGCTCGCGACACCCTCGGCGATCAAAGCGAGCGTCAAGCGATTCGGCTGCTTTTCCGACCCGAAGAATCGGCGGAAAGAGATTCCGCGTCCGACCTCTAGCGGCTCGCATATGCGCTTTCGTTAGGCGGGCACGACATTCGGCCGGAAATTAGCCAGCGGCACGAGACCCGGGCCAAGCGTCTACTCACCACGAGCGGCCACGGCGGATGCCAGCGCTTGTGTGAATGAATCCGCGCGGCGAGGAAGACCGCCCGTCACGAGACCCGTGCGCGCCTCTTCGACCGCGAGCTGAAATCGATCACTCGGAACGAAACCCGCGCCGAGATTATCTGCGCTCAAATTGAACGGAAATTTGCAGGCCTCGGAAAAAAGCGATTCGAGGGCTTGGGGCCTAGCCTCCACGCGTTCGAATTCGACTTGCTGTTCCGCATCACGCCCATCCGGTGCGTACCAATACCCGTAGTCGTCAAGAAGCCGCCGTTCCGCCCCCGCCAAGCACCAATGCGCCACCTCATGGAGTGCACTGGCAAAATAATCTTCGCGGTAGATCACCTGATGCGGTGCCGTTTCGGGAGAGGCCGACGGGATGTAGAGCGGCTCCTCTCCACCACCAACGAGAATCGTTCGATGGGACTGCGCAAAGCAATCATCAAAAAGGCGCTCCAGGTCCTTGGTTACGAGGTTCATAGCGACAGATTGCCATAGGATAGAAATTTCGGCCGGCGGCCGAAACAAGCGCCGACGTTGCCCCGAATCGACGCGGCCACGAACTGGACCGCAGCGAACAGAAACGTCAGGCTCCCGCCATAACGCACCCCCAACAGCAGCATCAGAGGCATCGACCGAGCCATTTGCGCCCGCTGGGTCTTCGCTCTTCTGTTTCTACCGCCTTTTACTTGCAGGGTGCTGCGTCCGTCGCCACCAAGGGCAACGTAGCTCCAGAACGAAACGGGCAACCTATCACTCGGAGCCTTCATTTCTATTCCTTCCTCAATTCCCGCGACACCACACGCACAGGCGCATTCGCTCCGTGAATCGCCACATCGAGTTCCGTCAATGCGTCGCAGAGTTCCCCAAACCGCTCATCCCCCAAGATCTCTGAGAAGGACGACGTTATGTCGGAGGTAATCTCTTCGATGTCACGGATTAATTTGATTCCTCGTCGCGTGTAGACCACGCGCTTTGCACGCCCGTCGTCGGGATCGGGAACCCGCTCGAGATATCCGACCTCTTCGAGCTCAGTCACGAGTTGGCCGGTTCGTTGTAGAGTGAGTCGCAACCTTGCGGCCAACTCGGAGATCCGTAGACCTTCGACGGGAAGGTTGGGAATCACTTGCGCCGTCGAGGCGCGGAGGTCGTGCCCTCTCGCGACGAGTCCCTCACTCGTCCGAATTCGAATCGCCGACGAGATCCCAATCACATGGCGACTCAGTCGATCGACGTTGGCTCTCTCGGGCTCCACGCTCATGACATGCGCTTTCGTCTTCTTTTCTGCCATGGCGACCTTCCTAACTCAGTGCTTGCACTACTACCAAAGTTACTTTACTACTTACAGAGTCAGCCCGAAACGCCAAAACGAACACAGGATACGCGACGTGCCGAAGCCTACTCCCACCCCTGCTGAACAAGAAGTGTCCCTGCGCACCCATTGGCGCTTCGACGTAAGCGACGCGCTCCCGGTCCCCGGAAAGTTCGAAATCGCTTCGACCCTCATCCTTCCAGTGACCCAGCATAAAACCCCCGCGACCACTCTTCTCGTCTGCCTCCCGGGCGGCTTCTTGTCACGCCACTATTTCGATCTCCAGATCAACGGATCGACGACCTATAGCTTCGCCGAAGCAATGAATCGCGCTGGCTATGCAGTCCTATGCCTCGACCATATCGGAACAGGCGAGAGCTCATTTCCCGAGCCCCTCGAGAATGGTTATGCCATCGGCGTCGCCGACATAGCACGCGCTAACCGGCTCGCCCTCGAATCGGCTTTGCAGCGCCTAAGAGAGGGCGACCCCACTTCGAACATCACCCCGTGCGAATTTGGTCGCACGATCGGCGTAGGGCATTCGATGGGATCCATGCTCGCCGTCGAAGAACAAGCATTTTCGAAACAGCACGAAGCCCTCCTGCTTTTTTCATTCTCGACGCAGGGAACACCTCGCTTCTTAGACGACAGTATGCGCGCCTACGCAGGAGATCCGGAACGGCTCCGCAACGACATCGGAAAGCTTGCCGAGAATTCTATGGGGACGCCCTACCCCGAGCGCGCGACGAATAGCGAGAGCGATCGCCGCGCAGCGTTCGGCGTGGGGACCGCGCCGAGCGATGCCGAAGATGCTCTTCATGCGGCGTCAACAAACTTGCTTGCGACAGGCGGCTTGACGTCAATGATTCCCGGCGGCTTCGCTCCGCCTGCAGCCGAAATAGATGTTCCCGTCATGATGATCTTTGGCGACCACGACCTTCATGATGATCGGCATACCCGCGAAGAATTACCACGCTCGCCGTCCGTCACGACTTATTGCCTCGAGGATGCGTGGCATTGCCATTTCGTCTCAAACAACCGCGAAACGCTCTGGCTGCGTGTTTCGGACTGGATCAATTCGCTCTGAGACGTCTGAGACATGGCGTCAGCTCAGCTCACCAATGACCTAACGAAGGAGACTGCATGTCCGAACGACGACTCTTTTCAGCGGATTCCCACTGCGTCATTACAACTGACCAGGTCAAGCAGAACCTGGCCAGCAAGTACCACGATGCATGGGACGCGGGCATGACTAAATTCGACCAGAAGCGAGACGAGCTTCAGGCGGGCGAACAGCTCGAACTCGAAGACTTCGTCGACCTCGAAGCCGCTCGGCATCCCGGCTACTTCGATTCAAAGGCGAGGCTCGCGGCGATGGACGCGGACGGGGTTCAGTGCGAGGTCATGTACTCGGAATTTGACTTCACGAGCAAGGTTTATCAAATCGGTGATGCGTGGAAGGAATGCGCGACCGCTTACAACAATTCGCTCCACCAGTTCGCATCAATCGACCCAAAGCGCATCCTGATCACCTATCAAATGCCGCTGATTGACCTCGACTACGCGATCTCCGAAATCCACCGACTTGCAGATCTTGGCGCGCGCTCGATTCAGATTCCGAACTTCCCCAGCGAGCTCGGGATGCCCGACTATCACGACAAGCGATACGAGAAGCTTTGGAGTGCGTTCGAGGAAACGGGCATCGTCGTCGCCAATCACCTTACCCTCAAGGACTCTCTCTGGGATGTCTTCCGGCGCGATCCCACACCACAGAAGGGCATCTTCACATCACTCCCCGGATTCGCGATCGCGGAAACCCTCGCCTGGTATATCCTGACTGGCGTACTCGAGCGACATCCCAAACTGCGGGTCGTCTTCGTGGAACCGGGGCTTTTCTGGCTGCCCGGATACATCCGCTTTCTCGACTCCCGTATGGACGAGCATTACAACTTCCCCGGCGTCGAGCTCAAGCCCTCTGAATATTTCCAGCGCCAAATGGCCGCCACATTCGTCTATGAGCCAGAGGCCGTGGATCAACGATACGCCCTGGGCATCGAGAACATCCTTTGGTCGACGGATTTTCCGCATCCCGCGTGCAATTGGCCCGGTGCTTCCTCCAAAATCGATACCCTCTTCGAAGGCGTTCCCGAGGACGAAGTCCACAAGATCACATGGCAAAACGGTGCCACTATGTACGGGATTGAATAGTACGCGATCAAGCACCTCAGATTCGATTAGAACGGGAGCAGAAAGTTCAGGACCGACTCGACACTCGTCGAGCAAGACCACTACTAGCAAGGTAAACACAACACTTTGCGATGGAGACGATGAATATGGCAGGTGTACTCGACGGCCTTCTCATTCTGGACCTCACACGAGGAATCGCTGGGCCCATGGCCACGATGCTGCTCGTTGATCACGGCGCTGACGTGGTGCGCATCGAAGCGCCCGGTGAAGACCCGCTTCGCGATCAACCCGGATACAAAGCCTGGAACCGAGGGAAGCGCAGCGCCGTCCTCGACCTCAAGGACGCCGAAGATAAAGCCACCTTCCTAGCCCTCGCCGCGCGCGCCGACGTCGTGATCGATAGTTATGCGCCCGGTAGCGCAGAAGCACTCGGCGTCGACTACACCAAACTTAGCGAAAACAATCCCCGCCTCATCCACTGTTCAATCACGGGCTATGGTCGCAACAACGCCCTCTCGGATCGCCCCGGCTACGATGCACTCGTCGCAGCTCGCACAGGGCTGCAGTGGGAGCAGCGCGGATGGGTCGGAGGATCCGCACCGCATCTCGCAGGGAAGCCACCGCTCTTTCCCGAGTTCGAAGTCGGCTACGAAAAACTTCAGGGCGCACCGCGGGAAGGACCGATTTTCTCCGCTTCGCGATTCCCGAGCATTGGCGCCGCTTACGCCGCGGCACTCGGTATCTCTGCCGCGCTCCGCGCACGGGAAATCACGGGTCGCGGGCAGCAAGTTGAAACCTCGCTCCTGCAGGGTGCCCTCGCAGCCGGCGTCATGGCGTTCGGTGTCGCGGATAACCTCGAAGCCGAACATTTCATGTCATGGATTGGCGATAGCCGCGCACCCAAGGGTCTCTTCGAATGCAAAGATGGTCGCTGGATCCATGCCTGGCCGCCCAATCCACGATTCATTCTTTCCGCGGCAGAAGGCGATACGCTCAATGCGACGCCTGACCTAACGCTTCGAGAAGATCCAGAACGTATCGGTCTCGGAGTTGAGGAAGTTTTCGTCCTAGACCACTATTGGGAACCAATGGCCAAGGCGGTTAAGAAATTCACGGCAGACGAATGGACCGAGGCGGGGGCGATCGCAGGTGTTTGCGTCCAGAAAATCAGGAGCCCCGAGGAAGGCCTAAGCGACCAACTCTTGGTCGATGACCGAATCGTCGCCGAAGTCGACGACCCCGAGCTAGGGCCGATTCGCACCGTCGGCGTTCTATACAACCTCGACTCGTCCCCCGGCGAAGTCTCTGGACCAGCGCCTCGCTTAGGAGAACACACCGACGCGATTCGCAAAGAGGCGGCGGCCACCCCTGCGCTTGACACGCCCCGCGCTCCCTCTGCCCCCAACAACAAACTCGCCAAAGGCCCTCTCGACGGAATTCGTGTGCTGGATTTCGGGCTCGCGGTCGCAGGGCCTTACGGTACGCAAGTGCTCTCGGACCTCGGGGCTGAAGTCATCAAGATCAATGCTCTCTACGATTGGTATTGGCATTCGAGCCAGATCGCGATGTGCTGCAATCGTGGAAAGCGAAGTATCGCCATCGATCTGAAACATGAAAGCGCGAAGAAGATCCTCGACGGACTCCTTGAGTCCGCAGACGTGGTGATGCATAACATGCGATACCACGCAGCCGTGAAGCTAGGCATCGACTACGAATCTCTCAAAGAACGCTTTCCGAAGCTCGTCTACTGCCACACCCGCGGCTTTGAGCACGGACCACGCGAATCGCTTCCGGGAAACGACCAAACCGGCGCGTGCCTCGCCGGCGTAGAGTGGGAAGACGGCGGCTGCCATCGCGGCGGACGCCCCATGTGGTCACTCACGAATATGGGCGACACGGGCAACGGTTTCCTAGCCGCCATCGCAATCTGCCAGGCTCTCTTTGAAAGAGAGAAGACGGGCCGAGGTCAGTGGTGCGAAACAGCAATCATAAACGCGCAGCTATTCAACGCGAGCCACGCAATTGCGCACCCCGACGGAACGCCGATCGAACGACCGCTCCTTGACGACATGCAAACTGGACTTTCCGCGGGTGTCCGCCTCTACCCTACGCAAGACGAATGGATTTGCCTTTCACTTGTAACGGATGCGCATTGGGCCGCACTCGCCAAAGCGCTCGACCTAGACGACCTCGCTCCCTCCGGCCGGTACGGATCCGCGGCGACTCGCAAGCAGGATGATGAAGCCGTCACCAAGCTCCTCGGGCACGCACTTGGCAGCCAGTCAGGCCAACACGCTTTCAATACGCTCGACGCCGCGGGCGTACCCTGCGAACTCGCTCTAGGCGACGCCGCCCTTGGACTCTGGGAAGAAAAAGGGCTCGTCAAAAACGAGCTCGTCGCCTCATACGATCACCGCATGGTCGGACGCCTTGGGCATCCCGGCCTTGCCGTGCAGTTCTCCGGCACGCCAACACATGTTCAAGGGCCCCCGCTCTTAGTTGGCGAGCACACCCGCGAGATCCTTTCCGAGCTCGGATTCGATCGCGCCGAGTCAGATGTACTCTTCGAAGCGGGTGCCGTGGGTGACGAAACGGTTTACCCCGCACTCTCCAAAAATCCATCTCAAGTCACTGCATCACCCTGGGCAACGGCCTCGGTCAACGAAGCAGCCACGGATGAAAACCCCAACGCCTAATACTTGATGGGCAACGCTAGAGTCTTGGAGAGCCTCGCTGCACGCTTCGCGCTAACTACGACTTCTCAACTACGGCTCAAAAAAAAGGATCCTCGCATGTCGAACGAAGAATTCCGAATGGAGCGCCCGCAACCGCTCCCGAGCCGCAACAGTGCGTTCTATTGGGAAGGTGCGGAACGAGGCGAATTTCTTGGACAGCGATGCGGCGACTGTAAAACCTTTCGCCACCCGCCTCGGCCCATGTGCCCGAAGTGTCAATCCGTCCATCAAGAGATTATCCCGCTCTCGGGGCGAGGCGTCGTCTACTCGTACATGTTTCCGGTTCATCCACAGATGCCTATGTTCGAGTACCCCCTCTGTTGTGTGCTAGTTGATCTCGACGAGGGGATTCGAATTTTCTCAAATCTCTACGAGTGCGATCGTGCAGACGTAAAGATCGGGATTCCTGTTGAAGTCTTTTTCGAAAAGACGAAAGGTGACAAGGCCGTGCCGGTCTTCCGCCCGGCGAAGGAGGCCAGCAAATGAGTATCCGAAGCGGCGGCAAGGCCGTCATAGCAGGAATCGGGCAAACCGAGTTCTCGAAAAACTCGGGTCGCAGCGAACTTCAACTCTGCTGCGAAGCCATCAAGCTCTCTCTCGATGATGCAGGCCTCGTCCCTGCGGATATCGATGGCCTAACAACTTTCACGATCGACAACAACGAAGACGTCGACATTGTGCGTTCCATGGGAATCAAGAACCTACGATTCTCCTCGCGCTCGCCCCATGGAGGAGGCGGCTCGATAGGAACCATCGCTCACGCCATGGCGGCTGTGGAGTCCGGACTCGCAAATGTTGTTGTCTGTTACCGTGCTATGAACGAACGCTCGGAAGCTCGCTTCGGAATTGCGCACATGGAACCGAATTCGAATAGCACCGGATCCGGTTCGGGCTTTCTCGAATGGAGTATGCCCTACGGTGCGATGACCCCCGCTGCTTGGACTGGCGTCCAGGCTCAGCGATACATGGATCGCTACGGCCTCACCAACGCAGACTTCGCCCCGATCTCGGTCCAACTCCGATCCAATGCGTCCACTAACCCACTCGCGTGGTACTTTGAAAAGCCGATCACAATCGACGACCACCAAAATTCGAGATGGATCGTCGATCCGGTCTTCCGCCTCCTCGACTGCTGCCAGGAGAGCGATGGAGGCGTCGCCATCTTAGTCACGACCGAGGAACGCGCGAAAGATTTGAGGCAGATTCCTGTTCGCATCGACCACGCGACCCAGTCTGTTCCATTCGAAACTGAAACCGTCACCAACTTCTATCACAGCGACTTGACAGTCTTCGATAGTGGCGTCCATTCCGGCGCAGAGCTCTTCGGGCGAACGGGACTCACGCCGGCAGATATCCAGGTCGGCATGCTCTATGACCATTTCACGATCGCCGTATTCTGGCATCTCGAATCGATGGGATTCTGCAAACCCGGCGAAGCGTCCGACTTTATCAAGGATGGGCACTTAGCCTTAGATGGCTCGATTCCGCTCTCGCCCAATGGCGGCTTGATCGGCGAGGCCTATATCCACGGGATGAATCTCGCGACCGAGGCCGTTCGCCAAATCCGTGGGACCGCCAGCAACCAAGTCGACAATGTAGAACACGCGCTGCTCGCCGCAGGCATGAGCGGAGCGATCCTCGGTCGATGCTAGTCCGATCTCGCTAGGAGATCGCTACAAGCCCAGAGCTTGCACTCGGGCGAGATCCTCGCGATAGGTGCGTGAAGCCAGCCAGTAGTGCACGGCCGCCCACAACAAGAGCATATTCATCACGGCCAACGAATATCGAAGCGCCTCGTCTCCACCAAAGGCATCACTGATCCAGCCGGCGACCACGGGACCTGCGCCATATCCAAATAGGTTCATAGCGAAGAGCATTGACGCTGCCGTCATCGCACGCATTCGGGGACCGACAAGGGACTGCGCAACGGCATGACCTGCGCCTGCGTACATGTAGCTCCCCACAACACCCAAGGTGAGCCCAACGATCGTTAGCGGCAAGCTCGATGTCAGGTAGGCGGAAATAGTAAAGGGCACCGAAAGAACGGCCCCGATCGCGAGCCATCCAATACGCCAGCGTGGATCTTTCGGAGCGAATCGATCGCCGAGGTATCCGCCCATGTAAGTGCCGAACCCGCCAGCGATCCCTGTGATCAATCCGATAATGATGCCCGCCTCAGTGTTCGAGAGTCCGTGCACCCGGACCATGAATGCAAAATTGAAGGTCGCCGTCGCTGCGAGAGTCATCGTTTGAATCGAACACGCGAGCATGTGCTGCCTAATTGTCGGCATAGCAAAGATCGTCGAGAGGACACTCGCTACCGGCTCGAGTTCTTCCGAATCCGAGCGTGGCGGCTCCTTTAGAAAGACACGGACGATCACCGCGACCAATAGGCCCGGCAGGCCGACCATCATGAATACTGTGCGCCAATGATAGTGATCGGCGAGATAGCCTCCGCCTGCCAGCCCGAACAAGATGCCGATTGGGATTGCCATTTGATAGGTGGAGAGCGCGCGGCCTATGCGCTCACGTGGAAAGGTCTCCGAGAGAATCGATTGTGCTGCAGGCGCGCAGCCCGCTTCGCCAATCCCGACACCCACTCGCGCTGCAAATAGCTGCCAATAGCCCTGCGCGAGCCCGCAGGCCGCGGTTGCGAGACTCCAGAAGCTCAGCACTGAAACGATGACGGTGCGCCGATTCGCTCGATCCGCGAGCCGCCCAAGCGGCAACCCAGCGAGCGTATAGAAAACCGCAAACGCCACGCCTACCACAACGCCGATTTGAGTGTCAGTGAGATCAAGATCGATTCGGATCGACTCCACTAGCACGCTCATGATCTGACGATCAAGCTGGCTCATCACGTTGACGAGTACGAGCAAGCCGAGGGAAATCTGCGCGGTGCGCCGTGAAGCGCCGGTGAATTCGGAATCCTTAATCATTGGCTAAGACGACCCCCGACCGCATTGCCTGCTGAGCGGGTTCGCTCGACATAGCATTCACCCAAATCGACGAAGTCCAAGCGCGTTCCTGAATCGTCGGCGTGTAGAAAGGCTCGGTCACTGGATTGATGCAGCAATTCTTCCAAACGCCGCTCGGTGCGCCATTATCCTCCGCTTCGATAGAGGCCTGCAATGCACGCTGCTCACAACTCGCAGAAAATGGATTCACCCCGGCCGCCTGGCACTGTAGCGTGGTCCATCGACAGGTAGGATTCTCGAGCACGCGCACGTAGTAGAAGCTCGGCTGCGTGGCATCGTACTCATCATCTTGCCAAACCGTACAAAGCGCACCAGCACCGCCGCCCGTCGGAGCACACGTATTCGGGTCCACCGAGGCGCCGTTATTCGCATCCCCGGCGACGTCGATCACCTTCTCGTGACTCTCCCCCGACGCATCCACCCAACCCTTAATGATCTGCACGCGCTGCAAATCGGTCCCCGGATGACCATCAATGCCTGCATCCTTAAGAGCGCTCACTAGGAAGCGAGGCGGTCGGTCTAAAGCGGCGTTACCGAAGGCGCCACCCATCGGCACACCTTGCGAGTAGGCCTTGGAGATCATGTCAGGGTCTCCGCAAAGATCGAGGTCCAGGTCCGTTCCTCCAAAGAAGCGTACGATCGGTCGCGTACCGCTTGTCGCGTACGTCTCTTTGTTTCGCATTCCCTCGAAGATCGCATCGCGAGAGTTTTCTTCGGCCCATACGACGGCATGGCCGCCTGGGTTCGAGAAGAAGTGGTCTTGGACATTGGCGTATTCCGCATCTCGCCGGCCGAGGTGTCCCACATAATTATCTTCTTCGGCACCGCCAGCGGTCGCGCTATGCGTGTCAGTGCTCGCGATGAATCCAAACTGGAACGGGTTAGTCCCTGTCTCCTGACCTAATTCGAGTCCGGCTTTCAGAGCGTTCCGCGCCATGTTCCGCGGGTGATACTCATCGAGCGGGACGGCGGCCGCCTGCTCCGTCATCATCTCCCCATGCACCGTGCCGAGCATGGACAGGTTATCCGCAACCACCTGTTCGAAGTCGCAGGCTTCATCCGCGGTGAGCAGGCCGCGTCCTTCGAGTCGATCAAAACGACACTCCGAAGCGCCTTTATGCTGGACCAGCTCGATCACGGGTTCAAACTTCAAGCGGTCGGCCGCTTCGCGCGGCGTTTGGGGATCACGAAACATCAGCCCACCAGAGAGATTCGAGTTGTGCGGAATCGCCAGCACATCACAACCGATTCCCGCATCGAGACATCGCTCCTGCAAGAGCTCCCAGAGAATGGGGAAGTTGTACTTTCCTGTGTCATAAGTCGAAATCGGAAGCTCCGGCACACGCTCGTTACGGAAGATCACATTGCGATGCATGTTGAAAGCGTTAGGCGCATCGGTGTATTCGTACCCGACGAAGGTCGTGAAGGTGCAGTCCGATGAGCGGTCGTAGTGCTCTTCCGTCGCTCTTTGAATTTCTCCCCAGGCACTCAGCGCGGCTTCATTGCAGTCGGAGAGTGTGCAGGCAAACGACTCCGTGACCTCTGTGGTTCCGATGCCTCCGAGGTTCGTCCACCAGCTGGCGGCGAGCATCTGGGTCCAGAAATGCGAGGCGCGGGTCATCATGCAATGCGGCCACCAATAGCCGAGCTTGCTCGAGTCCTTTGTGCACATATTGATCGGGCCGAGGTATTCGGCGTGGTCTGTCACCGAAGTAAAGTCTAGGGGGCGCTGGATGCGCGCTTCAATCAGCTGCTCCCCGTTCACATCGGGAAGCGTGATCGCCTCGCCCTTCGCATAGCGATAAGCGTCGGTCGGCTCATTTCTCTGGCTCGAGATATAGGAGTCAAAGGAGAAACTGCTGTGTACATGCAGGTCGCCAAACATCGGTCGCTTAAGCGGATCGTGGTCCGTACAAGGCTCGCGCTCTTCCGTTCGTTCGAAGGGCATGGCGGCCGAGGTGTCTGTCGCGTCGTTGGTGGCAATAGCAAGACCGCCATCCGCCTGTGCCTGGATCGGCAACGGAAGCGTGAGTGCGGCGATCAAGATTGAAAGGATGATTAGATACGCGTGAGCGGAATTCTGCATGCGGGAACGATAGAGGCTCCCACCAGTAGGGTCATCCCGTCTCAGCCGACGTCGGCATGTACCAGATGGGCGAAGTCCAAGCCCGCTCTTGAATCGTCTTAGGCACGCGCGGGTCGTCGCACCCATCTGGCCGCTCATTCTTCGGGAGAGCAAGGCAATGCCAGGTCGACCATCGGCAGCTCGGATTTTCGACAACGCGCGCGTAGTAGACCGCCGACTGCGAGGAATCGAATTCGGGGTCCTGCCAGACCGAGCACAGGGAACCCGCGCCCTCTCCCCGAGGCGTGCAGGTATTGAGGTCGACGTCTGCGCCGTTGTTAGGATCACCTGCCACGTCGATCACCTTCTGGTGAAAATCGCCGTCATCGCCAACCCAACCCTTCACAACCTGAATACGCTGCAGCGCGGTCCCCGCCCGGTCCTCGGTCCCCGGATCCTGCAGGGCTGATACCAAAAAGGAGGGACC